>NC_007984.1:343097-686194 GCF_000013185.1 Baumannia cicadellinicola str. Hc (Homalodisca coagulata) | reverse complement strand
CATTTCAATAAACAAGCTAAATATTAGTTTTGAAGCAAAAAACAGAACTACTATATATATAGTATAGATAATATTATATCTTTATAATAACAATATTATAAAATAATTCTCTAGTAATAAATTCAATAAATTGCATTCTGTATAATGCTATAACAATATGTTATCATTTCTTATTAAATTTGGTAAGATCTTACTATGTTACGTATTACTAAAGAAGCTTTAACCTTTGATGATGTTATGCTCCTTCCTGCATATTCTATAGTATTGCCTAATAATGCATATTTAGGTACTCAATTAACTACAAAAATAAAACTAAATATTCCTATTTTATCTGCAGCTATGGATACTGTTACTGAATCTAGATTAGCTATTGCTTTAGCACAAGAAGGAGGTATAGGTTTTATTCATAAAAATATGTCTATACAGTACCAAATAGAAGAAGTAAAACGTGTTAAACGTTATGAGAGTGGTGTTGTAATTAACCCACAATGCGTTACTCCTGATACAACACTATTAGAAGTAAAGGCATTAACTACTCGTAATGGTTTTGCTGGTTATCCAGTAGTAACTAATAACAAAAAATTAGTTGGTATTATCACTAATCGTGATGTTCGTTTTATTACGGATCTAAACTTACCAGTAGCTACTGTTATGACTCCTAAAGAAAGATTAGTAACAGTCACCGCAGTTGAGTCACGTGAAGTAGTATTAATGAAAATGTACGAAAAGCGTATTGAAAAAGCTCTAGTAGTTGATAATAAATTTAACTTATTAGGTATGATTACTGTAAAAGATTTCCAAAAAGCTGAAAGAAAACCGAATGCTTGTAAAGATCAACATGGTCGTTTACGTGTAGGAGCAGCAGTTGGTGCAATTGATTACGAACGTATAGAAGCTTTAGTAGCTGTAGGTGTTGATGTTCTGCTGATTGATTCTTCACATGGTCATTCGGAAGGAGTACTACAAGGTATACGTCTAGCTCGCGCTAAATATCCTGAACTTGATATCATAGGAGGTAATGTTGCCACTGGAGCTGGTGCGCTTGCACTAATAGACGCAGGAGCTAGTGCTGTAAAAGTTGGGATAGGTCCTGGTTCAATATGTACCACTAGGATTATTACAGGCGTTGGTGTACCACAAATTACCGCTATTGCGGATGTCGTAGAAGCACTTAAAGGTACTAATATACCAGTTATTGCAGATGGTGGGATTCGTTTTTCAGGCGATATAGCTAAAGCAATTGCAGCTGGTGCTCATTGTGTTATGGTTGGTTCACTACTAGCTGGTACAGAAGAATCACCGGGAGATATTGAACTATATCAGGGTAGGTCATTTAAATGTTATCGTGGTATGGGTTCAATTGGAGCTATGTCGCAAGGTGCTTCTTATCGTTATTTCCAAAACGATCAAGTCGCCAATAAGCTAGTACCAGAGGGTATCGAAGGACGTGTAGCATATAAAGGAAGCTTAATAGAAATAATTCATCAGCAAATAGGAGGATTACGTTCATGTATGGGATTAACTGGTTGCGCTACTATTGAAGAGTTACGTACTAAGGCAGAATTTGTGCGTATTAGTGGTGCAGGAATTAAGGAGAGCCATGTCCACAATGTTGATATAACTAAAGAACCTCCTAACTATCGGATGGGCTAATTTAGTTTAGCTTTAGAATAAATATTCTAATATTAATACTTATTATGACATGATAGAAAATATCTATACATCAAGAATTCTTATTCTTAACTTTGGTTCTCAGTATGCTCAATTATTAGTTCGTCGAGTACGTGAATTAGGAGTATATTGTGAACTTAGAGCTTGGGATATAACTGAAGCACAAATACGTGAGTTTGCTCCTAATGGAATTATTCTTTCTGGTGGTCCAGAAAGTACTCTAACAATAGATAGTCCTCGAGCATCACCATATATTTTTATGGCTGGCGTACCTGTATTAGGTGTTTGCTATGGCATGCAAACAATAGCTATACAACTTGGTGGAAAAGTAAATCAGGATATGCTAAGACGCGAATTTGGTTATGCTCAGGTAGTTATAATAGCTGATAGTCCGCTAACAAGAAACATTCAAGACCTGATCAATAATAATCAACCAATATTAAATGTATGGATGAGTCATAGCGATAATATAACCTCTATTCCACCAGATTTTATTATTGTTGGTAGAACTACTACTTGTCCATTTGCTATTATTGCTAATGAAAAAAAACGTTTTTATGGTATACAATTTCACCCTGAAGTTACTCATACTTGTCAGGGACATAATATACTAAAACGCTTTGTACTAGATATATGTTCTTGTCAAGGAAGATGGACACCTAATAATATTAAAGAAAACATAATTAACCATATTAAAGAACAGGTAGGTAAAGAAAATGTAGTTCTAGGATTATCAGGTGGTGTCGATTCTACAGTAACAGCAATGTTACTACATTATGCTATAGGTGTGAATCTTACGTGTATTTTTATTGATAATGGCTTACTGCGCTATAATGAAGCAAGTAATATACGAGAAATATTCAGTAAGAACTTGAGCCTGAATATTATTTATGTTAGATCTGAAGATCGTTTTTTGAGAGCACTAGCTGGTATTTATAATCCTGAAGAAAAAAGAAAAATTATCGGAAGATTATTTAGTGAAATTTTTGAAGAACAAGCTAGAAGCTTAACCAAAACAGCAACTTGGCTAGCGCAAGGTACTATATATCCCGATATAATAGAATCTGCTATATCTCATGTTAGTTTAACTAATGTGATAAAATCACATCATAATGTAGGTGGTTTGCCTAATACTTTAAATTTGAAGCTCATAGAACCTTTAAAAAACTTATTTAAAGATGAAGTACGTAAAATAGGTTTAGAACTTGGATTACCGTTTCATATGCTTTATCGTCATCCTTTTCCAGGACCTGGATTAGGAATAAGAATATTAGGAGAAGTAAAAAAGGAAGATTGTGATTTGCTACGGAAAGCAGATTTAATTTTCATAGAAGAACTTTATAAGGCTAAACTCTACTATAAAGTAAGTCAAGCTTTTGCGGTTTTACTACCTATATATTCAGTTGGAGTGATGGGTGATAGCCGTAAATATGAAAGAGTCATTTCACTTCGTGCAGTAGAAACAATTGATTTTATGACTGCTAATTGGTCTCATTTATCTTATGATTTTTTAGAACTGGTATCTAATCGTATTATTAATGAAATTGATGGTATATCTCGTGTAGTATATGATATTTCAGGTAAACCACCTGCAACTATTGAATGGGAATGATACTTCTAAGTAGTATGTGATATATGAGCAAAAATAAATATTTCTTATTAAGAAGAACATAGTTTAAACTATTCTATATATAGCTAACTAAACTACTAAATATATCTAGATTTAATAAATTGCTCCATAATAATATTTAAATTAGATCCTAATAGATAAAGGATTTATCATGAAAAAGATAAATAATATCTTAAGTATTGCTGGGACTGATCCTAGTAGTGGAGCAGGGATTCAAGCAGATTTAAAGACTTTTTCCGCTTTAGGTACTTATGGGGCTTCAGTTATTACATGTATTATTGCTCAAAATACATATGGCATACAGGCAATATATCCTCTTAGTGGAGATTGTGTTACTGAACAACTAAATTCTGTTTTTAATGATATACAAATTGATAGTGTTAAAATTGGCTTATTATGTCAAGCAACTACTATTCGTGTAGTTTCTGCTCTTCTCGAAAATCATTCGATTCCTTGGATAGTATTAGATACTGTTATGAAAGCTAAAAGCGGTGATCAACTTCTAGCTAAAGATGATATTAAGATTTTACAAAATAAATTATTACCACTTGCATCTATTATTACGCCAAATTTACCAGAAGCAGCGGTATTATTAGGTTGTAAACTTGCAAAAAATGAGGATCAGATGTGCCTACAAGGTAGACAACTATTAAATTATGGTTGTAAAGCTGTGTTAATGAAAGGAGGACACTTAATAAGCATTGATAGTCCTGACTGGTTAGTTACTTCTGAACAAGAGGTACGTTTTACTAGTCCACGTGTACAGACTAAAAATACCCACGGTACAGGATGTACTTTTTCTGCTGCTATTGCAGCATTACGTCCACGTTACGATAATTGGAAGCAAACAATAGAAGTTGCAAAAAATTGGTTACAAAAAGCAATATTACATGCAGATAAACTACATGTAGGACAAGGAAAAGGACCAATTCATCATTTCTATAAGTGGTGGTGATATAATCATATTATATAAAAATTATAATATATACCATCTTAATTCTAATTTATTTAGATAAATTAATTTTATTTTTAACTAAACAATTAGATTATTTATGATATATTTTGATATAGATATATAATCTATATAATAATTATATTTGTTATTATAGTACTATGGATAAATATCTTAAACGTCAAAGTATACGAGATAATGTTCGTATGCAACGTCGTATGTTAACTAAAAAACAGCAATATCAATATGCTAAAATGCTTGCATTAAGAGCATTAAAAGATAAAAGAATCCAACGAGCAAATAAATTAGCAATATTTTTATCTTTTGATAATGAAATTAATACTAATTTATTAATTAATATGTTATGGAAAGAAACTAAAATAGTTTATCTACCTGTATTACACCCTTTTGCTCCTGGTCATTTACTTTTTATGCAATATAACCCT
The DNA here is from genome assembly GCF_000013185.1 of Baumannia cicadellinicola str. Hc (Homalodisca coagulata). Classification (GTDB taxonomy): domain Bacteria; phylum Pseudomonadota; class Gammaproteobacteria; order Enterobacterales; family Enterobacteriaceae; genus Baumannia; species Baumannia cicadellinicola_E. The sequence continues at coordinate 681,495 of NC_007984.1, read as the reverse complement.
AATACACCATTAGTAATTAACCGTCTTAACATTTATGAACCACAGTTAGATGTAACAACATTATTATTACTAAACCAGCTAGATATTTGCTTTATTCCACTAGTAGCTTTTGATAATTATGGTAATAGACTAGGTATGGGTGGTGGTTTTTATGATCGTATGTTATACTCTTGGTATACGGGTGAGTTTACTTTTTGTCCAATTGGTTTAGCTTATGATTGTCAATATCAAACAGAAGCTATACCTACTGAAAAATGGGATATCCCTTTGCCAGAAGTTATTACTCCTTCTTGTCATTGGCATTGGAATATAGCGTTAAAATAATACTAATTACCCAGTAATTATTCGGGTAATCTTCTTAATTAAGAAGATAGATCTATTTGATAGATCTACTTATTTCTTCAATACCCAGATCACTGCTAATAAGTGCTATATCAGCACAACGATTAGCAAAAAGCCCAACAGTAACAACACCTGGTATATTATTAATAATTTTTTCTAATGCAATAGCATCTAAAATTTTTAAGTTATATATATCTAAAATAATATTACCATTATCAGTTATGACACCTTGACGATATTTAGGTAAACCACCGGTCAAATGCACTAATTCTCGTGCTACCCAAGCATGGGCCATTGGAATTACTTCAATAGGCAAAGGAAAGTTGCCTAAAATATCAACTTGTTTGCTAGTATCTGCAATACAGATAAATTTATTTGCTGCAGCTGCAAGAACTTTTTCACGTGTTAGAGCTGCACCACCACCTTTTATCATCTGCATATTACTATTTATTTCGTCAGTACCATCAACGTATATATCTAAACCATCTACATCATTTAGGTTAAAAAGTAGTATTCCCATACTTTTTAGCTTAGTAGTTGACTGTTCAGAACTGGATACTACACCTTCAATTTTATGCTTTACTGTACCTAGTGCATCGATAAAGTGATCAGTAGTAGAACCTGTTCCTACCCCAATAATCATCCCAGAACTTACATATTCTAATGCTGCCCAGCCAACAGCTTTTTTGAGCTTTTCATGCATCATGATTTTATTTTTTCTATTTTAAAATGAAAGAGAAAATAAATTAATAATATCATTATTAATATCTTTTATTAACTGAAACTATGCTTGTTAGTGTATATTTAATGATTGTTTATTTGGTTATTCATATAAGAATATGTATGCTTATAATAAATTAATAGCATTAAGTTCTTGAAAAGCTAATTTAATTCGATTAACCATAGATATTTGTCCAGCACGAATCCAAACACGTGGATCATAAAACTTTTTATTTGGTTTATAAGCATCATGTATATTACCTAATTGACTTTGTAGATAACCTTTGTTTCTCTTATAATATTGTAAAATACCGTTCCAAGTAGCCCACTGAATATCTGTATCAATATTCATTTTAACTACACCATAACCAATAGCTTCTTTTATTTCTTCTATAGAAGAACCAGAACCTCCATGAAAAACGAAATTTAGATAATTATCCGGTAGTTTAAATTTTTTAGAAACTAGTTTCTGAGATTGATAAAGGATTTTAGGCTGAAGTTGTACATTACCTGGCTTATAAACACCATGTGTATTCCCAAAAGTTGCTGCAATTATAAATCTTTGGCTAATATTTTGTAATTTTTCATAGGCATAAGCAACGTCTTTAGGTTGTGTATATAACATTGATTGATCTATATTACTATGGTCAATACCATCTTCTTCTCCGCCAGTACATCCTAATTCTATTTCTAATGTAAGGTTGATTTCATCCATTTTAGTTAAGTATTCTGTACTAATGTTTATATTATCTTCTAATGATTCTTGAGAAAGATCTATCATATGTGAGGAAAAAAGAGGCTTACCTGTAGTAATAAAATATTTTTTATCAGCTATAAGTAGCTCATCAAGCCAAGCTAAATTTTTTTTTACACAATGATCAGTATGTAACATTACAGGAATATTATAATGTTCGGCTATATAATGTACGTATAATGCTCCGGATATGGCTCCTAATACTGCTGCATTTTGTTTTATAGGATTAATACCTGTACCAGCCATAAAAGCAGCTCCTCCATAGGAAAATTGTATAATAAGAGGGGCTCTTACTTTAACAGCTGCTTCTAATGCCGCATTGATAGAATCTGTATTTATACAGTTAATAGCTGGTAAAGCCAATTTATTCTCTTTTGCTATAGCAAATACTAACTGAACATCATCACCTGTAATTACTCCAGGTTTGAGGAAAGCAAAAATTTTAGACATTATTTGTAATCCTTCATCTTTAAATTAAGATGAATACATTATAAACATAGTAGTTAACTAGCAGTTATATGAAATAGTCTAATTATTTTTGTTACGTTCTATGAGCATAGCTACTGCAGGCAGAGTTTTACCTTCAATAAATGATAGAAAAGCACCTCCACCGGTTGAAAGGTAGGAAATCTTATCATTAAGATTAAAATAATCTATAGCAGCTAGTGTATCTCCACCACCAGCAATAGAAAAAGCATTACTGCTAACAATAGCATTAGCTAATATTTTAGTACCTTGACGAAAGTGAGTCAATTCAAATGCGCCAACTGGACCATTCCATAGAATGGTTTTGGCTTGTTGTAATATTTTTGCAAATCTATTAGCAGATTCATCACCGATATCAAAAATTTTTTCATTATTACCGACTTCTCGGATATGCTTTAAAGTTGCAGCATTATCTAATTCCTGAGATACACGTACATCGGTAGGTAATAAAATATTTTTATATTTTAGTAACTGTTTTGCTTTATTAATTAAATTTGGTTCTAATAAAGATTGGCCAACATTATAACCTTGTGCTGCAAGGAAAGTATTTGCAATACCGCCACCTACTATTAGGTGATCAGATATTTTAGATAGTTTATTTAACAACATTAGTTTTGTCGAAACTTTTGAACCACCAACAATAGCAACCATTGGACGTACCGGTTGATTTAAAGCTTTACTTAGTACTTCTAACTCATTGTATAATAATAAACCAGCACAAACTAGAGGAGCATATTTTGCTATGCCATAAGTTGAAGCATGAGCTCTATGAGCAGTACCAAAAGCGTCCATAATAAATATATCACATAATGCTGCATATTGTTTAGCTAGTGTTTCATCATTCTTTGTTTCACCTTTATTAAAACGAACATTTTCTAGCACTAACAGCTGTTTTTCTGTGAAACTAATCCCATTTAGGTAATCTTTTATGAGCCTAACTGGAATTGATATTTTTTGTTGTAGATAATTAACTACTCTATATAGAGATAAATTCTCATCGTATTGACCTTCAGTAGGTCTACCTAGATGAGAAGTAACCATTACACTTGCAGCTCCTTGTTTGAGTACTGTTATTATAGTAGGTAAGGATGCATTAATACGCGCATAAGAAGTAATTTGCCCATCTTTGATGGGTACATTTAAATCAGCACGAATTAAAACACGCTTATTCTTTAGATTTAAATCTGTTATTTTAGTTACTGCCATTATTAGTTCTCTTTTTTAAAATAGTTAAATAATGTTAAAAAATTAACTTAATGTGAGTAATAGCTCAATATTTTGGAGCTGATTTTTGAAGATAACTAATAAGATATATATATAAATGTATTACACCTAAATTTATTAAATCTTTCTAAGATTTTTAATCTATACTTAGAATTATTATTCTGATAATTAAATAATATTAATGTATAATATATGTAAAATATATACTATAATAGTCATTTTCACTTAAGCAAAATTATTATTTTTGTTATATATGCTTATATTGTTAATATTACAGTTCAGCTAATTAAATTAGAAATAATTATATTATTGTCTTACTAATTGATTAATTTAATTAAATAATTAGTAAAAAATAAAGAAAAATTGTTTTTCAATAAAAATATGCATAATATATTTTTACTGTTGTACAAACGAAAAACAACAGAGCAAATAAGGAGCTTTTAATGTACGCAATTTTTCAAAGTGGTGGTAAACAATATCAAGTAAAAGAAGGTCAAACTATCCGCCTTGAAAAACTAAATGTTGCAACAGGTAGTACTATTGAGTTTCATGATATCATGATGATTAATGATGAAGATAATATTTATATTGGTGATCCTATTCTTCATAATAGTAAAATTACGGCAAAAGTAATTGCTCATGGTCGTAGTAAAAAATTACATATTATTAAGTTTCGTCGTCGTAAACATTTTCGCAAACATCAGAGTCATCGTCAGTGGTTTACTGACCTTGAAATTATTAATGTTAGTTATTAAAAGAAAGCATAATTATGGCACATAAAAAGGCTGGTGGTTCTACACGTAATGGTCGTGACTCAGAGAGTAAACGATTAGGTGTAAAAATTTTTGGTCATCAAATAGCAAAAGCAGGTAGTATTATTATTCGTCAACGTGGAACGAAATTCCACCCTGGAACTAACGTAGGATGTGGTAAAGATCATACTCTTTTTGCCCTAACTAAAGGAAAAGTGCACTTTCAAACTAAAAAAGGTAATCGTAAGTTTATAAGTATTATAACAGAATGATAATAAATACTAATTTATCGATAAATATAATAGTCAATTCATAAAATTTAAATGAAATTTATTGATGAAGCAACTATTATAGTTGCTGCTGGTGATGGTGGTAATGGTTGTATAAGTTTTCGTCGTGAAAAATATATCCCTTTTGGTCCTGCAGAAGGCGGAGACGGTGGTAATGGTGGTAACGTATGGTTACAAGCAGATGAGAATCTAAATACCCTTATTGATTATCATTTTCAACATAATTTCCATGCTGAAAATGGAAAACATGGACAAGGAAAAAATTTTACTGGTAAATGTGGTAAAGATCTTACTATTAAAGTTCCTATTGGTACTAGAGTTGTTGATCAGAATACTAATGAAATACTTGGTGATTTAATAGTACATCAACAGTACTTATTAGTTGCTAAAGGTGGATTACGAGGGTTAGGTAATAATCATTTTAAATCATCTGCTAATTGTACACCACGCAAAAAAACTAATGGAACTAAAGGTGAGATTCGTAGGCTACAGTTAGAGTTAATATTATTAGCTGATGTTGGGTTATTAGGTCTACCTAATGTTGGTAAGTCAACATTAATTCGAGCTGTATCTGCTGCAAAACCTAAGGTTGCTAATTATCCCTTTACCACTCTAGTTCCTAATCTAGGGGTAGTACAAGTTCATAAGAAGCAAAGTTTTATTATTGCTGATATTCCAGGATTAATTAAAGGTGCTGCAGATGGTGCAGGTCTTGGTATTAGATTTTTAAAGCATCTAGAACGTTGTCGAATTCTTTTGCATCTTATTGATTTAGCACCTGCTGATCAATCTTCTCCTGTAGAAAACGCTTCCATTATTATAAATGAGTTAAAGCGTTATAGCGAAAAGCTAGCTACTAAACCAAGCTGGTTAGTTTTTAATAAATTAGACTTAATCGATAAAAGAGAAGCTCTTAATATAGCGCAAACTATTAGCGATGCTCTTAACCAGAAACATAACTATTACCTTATTTCAGCAATGAATCATCAAGGTATTAAAACTTTGTGTAGAGATATAATGTTATTTATAAATAAAAACAAATAATACTAACATTTAGTTTTGCTGATAAAGATCTTTATATAGCTGATGTTCAAAACATATTAATGGTATTTTACGTGCTGATATATTTTTAGTAGAAGTAGTATACCCAGATAAATATTGAACGAAAGCCAAACGTTGGCCACGAGAAGTAGTTAAAAAACCAGCTAAATTGTAGACATTTTGCAATGAACCAGTTTTAGCTGATAGTTTACCATATACTCCTGCTTTATGTAGGCTAGTACGATATGTAAGTGTACCATCATAACCAGCTAATGGTAGCATAGAAATAAAATTTAATTGTTTATCATGTTCTCCTATATATTGGAGAATACGCATCATTATAGCAGGAGAAATGAGATTATGGCGTGATAAACCAGATCCATCAACCTGAATAGTATTACCAAGGTTTATGCCTGTTTGCTGTTGTATAATTTTGCGAACAGCGTCAGAACTAGTACTCCAGTTACTAGGAGCTTGAAAAAATTCATGACCTATTATACGAAAAACCGTATCTGCGATCAAATTATCAGATTTTTTTAGCATTATATGTAATAAATTATGTAATGGCGCAGACGATGATTGTACAAGAACATGACTTTGTTTTTTAAGTATATTTTTATGTAAAATAGTACCATTAAATACTATATTTGCCTGTTTAAATTCTTTCTGTAAGATAGAACCTACATAGTATGCTCCATCCTGTACTGCAAATGTTAATGGTAGTGGTTTATTACGGTACGTCATACAGCCAGTTAATTTAAAACTATTTAGTTTATCAGGTATAATATTAAGTTTACAGTATTCTTTTGATCGGCTTGCAAGCGTGCGTACTTGACTAAATATATGTACAGGATAGTAAGAAGAAATCTTAATATTAGCCTTATCACCTATAGTCTTTCCGCTGTAAAGTAAAATACTAAAGCAGTTATGATCAATAATAGCAGCTCCTGGTGGAGTACTAAAGCATTTAGTTAGATCACTCCATCTCCAACCTGGAGCTCTATCGTCATTAATAAATATTGATGTATCGATGATTAAGTTGCCTGTTATTTGTTTAATGCCTTCTTTACGTAGTTTTGCAACCATAACACGTAATCTTTTACTTGTCATAGTTGGATCACCGCCAAAACGAGCAATTAAGTCGCCGTGCAATATTCCTGTAGTTGGCAAAACAGCTGTTTCAAAGAAAGTTTGAAAACGATAAGTAGGTCCTAGTTGTAGTAATGCTGCTAGCGCAGTTAATAATTTTATTGTACTAGCAGGTTGTGATAACTGCTGACTATGATAATCAATAATAGGATATTGAGCTCCAACTTTTTGTACCATAAGCGCTAGATTAGTGCCTTTTGGTAAAAATGAAATATATTTTTTAATCGTAGTAGCTTGTGCTGAAAATGTTACAACACTAATCAAACATATAATAATTTTTGTAAAACGCATAATTTTAGGTATAAAAATAAATATAACTTACTGTCATACTAAGGTGAGAATGGGTATAAAGTAAACGATAACCGCAAATTGAAACTATAATTTCTAATATTAATTTGATTAACATAAGACTATAAATATACCTAATTAATCTAATTTATATAAGATTCTTCCTTAAAGAGTATGGTATACATCGAAATGTAAAGGTATCATTATGAATCAAATACCCATGACTTTACGCGGGGCTGAACAACTACGAGAAGAACTAAATTATTTGAAAAATGTACGTCGTCCTGAAATTATTCGCAATATTGCAGAAGCTCGTGAATATGGAGATCTAAAAGAAAATGCTGAATATCATGCAGCACGCGAACAGCAAGGGTTTTGCGAAGGTAGAATCCAAGAGATTGAATCTAAGCTTTCTCATGCACAGATTATTGATGTTACTAAACTATTTCCTAGTGGAAAAGTAGTTTTCGGTGTCACAGTTAGCGTACAGAATTTAAATATTAATGAGGAACAGACTTATCGTATAGTTGGTGATGATGAAGCAAATTTTAAACACAATCTCATTTCTATTAGTTCACCAATAGCTCGTGGCTTAATTGGTAAAAAAAAAGGTGATATTGTTTTAATAAAAACACCTAGAGGTGAAGTCAAGTACCAGATTTTAAAAATTGAATATCTTTAATAAGATAAACGAATGTTAGTATTATAAATTAATATCTTAGTATAGATCTTGCTAAGATACTGGATATAATAGTATCTTTTATCAGTATTTTTTATATTTTTAACTTTATTTTCCCCAGTAAATAAGTAATTTTATTTTTTTACAGGATAAAATATATATAAAATGCTATTTTATATATAGTCATATTACCTTTTATATTGTTCCATAGTATATTATGTAAGTAAAATACCCTATATATTAGTTTTGCATCCCTATTTTCTATTAATATAGAGTTATATGTGTGCTAAAAAACGTTCTGCTAGTTCTAATCGCTGGCTCCAAGAATCTTTAAAAGATAAATATGTTGTGCAAGCACAAAAAAAAGGACTACGTTCACGTGCTTGGTTTAAACTAGATCAAATACAAAAAAGTGATAGGTTATTTCAACCATACATGACTATTATAGATCTTGGTGCAGCACCTGGTAGTTGGTCACAATATGTAACTACTCAAATTGGAAAAAATGGGCATGTTATTGCTTGTGATTTACGTTATATGTCTCCTTTATCTGGAGTGGATTTTATCCAAGGAGATTTTTGTAATAAACAAGTATTACAAGCAATACTTCAACGATTAGAAAACAAAAAAGCACAGGTAATATTATCAGATATGTCTCCTAATTTTAGTGGGAAACCAGAGATAGATATACCAAAATCGATGTATCTAGTAGAAAAAGCATTAAAAATGTGCCGGTATCTTTTAATACCTGGTGGTACTTTTATAGTAAAAGTATTTCAGGGAGATGGTTTTTATGAGTATATATGTAGCATGCATGCCTTATTTAATACAGTAAAGATTATTAAACCAGATGCTTCACGTTCACGTTCTCGTGAAGTTTACCTTATAGCAAAGGGGCACAAAATATAATACTCTCTAATATAAATTGTTAAAGTTGTTTTAATATGAGGTTAATTCCTTGAGTGACATGGCGAAGAACCTAATTCTTTGGTTAGTCATCGCAATAGTGCTGATGTCATTATTTCAAAACTTCGGGACTAGCGAATTAAATAGACGCAAAGTAGATTACTCGACTTTTATATCCGAATTAAATCAAGATCAAGTTAAAGAAGTACATATTAATGGTCGTGAAATTACCGTAATAAAAAAAGATAGTCACCAGTATATTACTATTATACCTGTTAATGATCCTAAGCTACTAGATATTCTTTTGACTAAGAATGTCAAAATAGTTGGTGAACCACCAGAAGAACCTAGCTTACTAACTTCAATATTTATATCATGGTTCCCAATGCTATTACTCATTGGAGTCTGGGTGTTCTTTATGCGGCAAATACAGGGAGGTGGTAAAGGAGCAATTTCTTTCGGAAAAAGCAAAGCACGTATGCTAGCAGAAGATCAAGTTAAAACTACTTTTGATGATGTAGCTGGTTGTGATGAAGCAAAAGAAGAAGTTAGTGAACTAATAGATTATCTACGAGAACCCAGTCGTTTTCAAAAATTAGGTGGTAAAATACCTAAAGGCATATTAATGGTTGGTCCTCCTGGAACTGGTAAAACATTACTAGCTAAAGCTATTGCTGGAGAGGCAAAAGTGCCATTCTTTACAATATCTGGTTCAGATTTTGTTGAAATGTTTGTCGGTGTTGGAGCATCACGCGTACGTGATATGTTTGATCAAGCTAAAAAAACATCACCATGTATTATTTTTATTGATGAAATAGATGCTGTTGGTCGTCAACGGGGAACAGGACTAGGAGGTGGTCATGATGAACGTGAACAAACTTTAAACCAAATGTTAGTAGAAATGGATGGTTTTGAAGGTAATGAGGGAATTATTATTATCGCAGCTACTAACCGACCTGATGTATTAGATCCAGCATTATTGCGACCTGGTCGTTTTGATCGTCAAGTAGTAGTTGGTTTACCAGATGTACGTGGTAGAGAACAAATTCTTAAAGTACATATGCGTCGTGTTCCGCTTGCATCTGATATAGATGCTTCTATTATAGCACGTGGAACACCAGGTTTTTCTGGAGCTGATTTAGCTAACTTAGTAAACGAAGCTGCACTTTTTGCTGCTCGATATAGCAAGAATGTTGTCTCAATAGCGGAGTTTGAAAAGGCAAAAGATAAAATAATGATGGGTACTGAACGTAGATCTATGGTAATGACTGAAGCACAGAAAGAATCTACGGCATATCATGAAGCAGGTCATGCGATTATTGGTCGTTTAGTACCAGATCATGATCCCGTACATAAGGTTACTATTATTCCTCGTGGACGTGCTCTAGGTGTTACTTTCTTCCTGCCAGAAGGAGACATAATTAGTGCAAGTCGTCAAAAACTAGAAAGTCAAATTTCTACTTTATATGGAGGACGTTTAGCAGAAGAGATTATTTATGGTTCAGCTAAAGTTTCTACTGGAGCCTCTAATGATATTAAAGTTGCTACTACAATTGCTCGTAATATGGTTACTCAATGGGGTTTTTCAGATAAATTAGGTCCTTTATTATATATAGAAGAAGAAAATGAAGTTTTTCTAGGTCGTTCCGTCGGGAAAGGAAAACATATGTCCGATGAAACTGCCCGTATTATTGACCAAGAAATTAGATTAATTATTGAACGTAATTACCTACGTGCACATACATTACTTGTTAAAAATATAGATATACTACATGCAATGAAAGATGCACTTATGAAATATGAGACTATTGATGCTATTCAAATTGATGATCTAATGTCACGTAAATCTTCAATACGTCCACCAGCTGGTTGGGATATAAAGAAGTTAGATAATGACTATCGTAATAATATTAACTGTCAAGCTATGCATACTATATCTAGTTAAAGTTAATAAGTATCATGTACATAGTCTCTTCTTCTATTATAGATTATGGATAATTAATAATTATATCTAACATTAGCTAATATTAACTAAATATAAATTATGTTTTCTATGGATCAAGAGAAATCTACTAAAATAATAAGTAATGAACGTAAGTTAGATTTATCTGTTACCCAAGTTATGGGTATTTTAAATGTTACTTATGACTCTTTTTCTGATGGTGGTAAATATCATACTCTTTCAGCAGCTATTGATCATGCTGCTATTATGGTTGATGCAGGTGCTAAAATTATTGATGTTGGTGGAGAATCTACTCGTCCTGGGGCTAATATTATTGATGCTAATGAAGAAGTAGAACGGGTAGTACCAGTTATTACTGCGTTAGTAAAACGTTTCGATGCCTTAATATCAGTCGATACTTCTAAGGCACTTGTTATACGTGAAAGTGCAGCAGTTGGGGTACATTTAATCAATGATGTACGCTCACTTAGTGAACCTGGAGCAATAGAAGCAGCAGCTATTACTAATTTACCAATATGCATAATGCATATGCAGGGAGAACCACTAACAATGCAGCAAGAACCCTTTTACCGTGATATTTTAACGGAAATAAAAGCTTTTTTTTCAGAAAAAATTAATCGCTGTGAAGCACATGGTATTAAAAAGAATAGACTAATTATTGATCCAGGTTTTGGTTTTGGAAAAAATGTAGAACATAATTATAGCTTACTCGCTAGACTAACAGATTTACATTGTTTTGGTATGCCTATACTCGTAGGTATGTCACGTAAATCAATGATAGGACATCTTATGAATAACCTACCTCCTCAACTACGAGTATTAGGCAGTGTAGCCTGTGCAGTAATCGCTGCTATGCAAGGTGTGAAAATTATTCGTGTTCACGATGTTAAGCAAACTATTGAAGCACTACGTGTAGTAAATGCTACACTATCCGCCAAGAAAAAGTTTTTTATATGAAAAAAAAAAGATATTTTGGTACCGATGGTATTCGCGGTAAAGTAGGTGATAATCCGATCACTCCTGAATTTATCCTAAAGCTTGGTTGGGCAGCTGGTAAGGTATTAGCTCGTCACGGTTCAAATAAAATTATTATTGGTAAAGATACACGTATCTCTGGTTATATGCTCGAGTCTGTTTTACACGCAGGGTTAGCATCGGCTGGTCTGTCTGCTGTTTTTACAGGGCCGATACCTACGCCTGCTATCGCTTATCTTACTAAAACTTTACGAGCTGAGGCTGGTATTGTTATTTCAGCTTCCCACAATCCATTTTATGATAATGGTATTAAATTTTTTTCTATTGAAGGTACTAAGATTCCAGATGCTATTGAACAAGCAATAGAAGCTGAATTAGGAAAAAAACTGATATGTGTTGCATCAGCTAAGCTTGGGAGAATTAGTAGAATAGATGATGCGGCAAAACGCTACATAGCGTTTTGTAAAGGTACTTTTTCAGAATCTATTAGTCTTAATGGTTTAAAAGTTGTTGTTGACTGTGCAAATGGAGCAACTTACCAAATTGCGCCAAATATATTACGTGAATTAGGAGCTAAAGTAGTAGCTATAGGTTGTCAACCAGATGGTATGAATATCAATAAAGATTGTGGTACCACAGATATACGGAAGTTGCAGCATAGGGTATTAGCAGAAAATGCTAATATTGGTATTGCTTATGATGGCGATGGAGATAGGATGATCATGGTTGATCATTTAGGGTATAAAGTAGATGGAGATCAAATAATATATATTATAGCACGTGATAAAATGCAACAAGGTAAACTAGTAGGTGGTGTTGTTGGTACTCTAATGAGTAATATGGGATTAGAGTTATCATTAAAACGATTAGGGATTCCATTTATACGGACTAGTGTAGGAGATCGTTATGTACTTAATAAGATGCAGGAGACAGGTTGGCGTATTGGTGCTGAAAACTCTGGGCATGTAATTTTGCTGGACCATAATACCACTGGTGACGGTATTATAGCTGGACTACAAGTATTATCCGCTATGGTAAATAATAGCATGACTCTACATAATCTATGTAGAGATATACAGTTATTTCCTCAAAAATTAATTAATATATGTTTAACTAGTAAATATAACCCACTAATATCAACAACAGTCATACATGCATGTAAAGTAGCTGAACAAGAGTTAGCGAAGCATGGAAGGATATTAATTCGTAAATCCGGCACGGAAAATATAATTCGAGTTATGGTAGAAGGTAAAGATGAAAATCAGGTAACGGACCTAGCAAATTATATAGCAGATGCTGTAAAAGCATCTAGCTAATATTTCTTGTTTATTACTCATACTTTAGATAAAATGTTATTTTTCTTGATTAAGACTAATTCAAGATATAGTATTCCTATACATAGGAAAGTAAAAATTGTATGTATCATACTTTGTTAGTAGTCTTTTTCTTAGTTGCTATTAGTTTAGTAGCACTTATTATATTACAGCAAGGTCCTGATGATATAGATAATTCTTTTGGTCTTGGGGCCTCCAAAACTTTATTTGGTTCTAGTGGATCTAGTAACTTTATAACACGTATGACTGCATTTATGGCAGCCATATTCTTTTTACTTTGTCTATTATTAAGTATTATTTGTAATAATAAAAAACCTGTATTAAATAGTATTAATACTACTACAAATGTGGTAAGTGAATAATTTTTACTAAAATTTACTTCTATACTAGAAGTAGCATTAAAAAATACTTGTTGATTATTAAGAAAAACCGAGGTGGTGAAATTGGTAGACACGCTACCTTGAGGTGGTAGTGCTTACGATATAAAGCTTACGGGTTCAAGTCCCGTCCTCGGTACCAGGTACATTAAGATAATGTTTGATTTATTACTTGTTATTAACATATAATAACTCCTTATTACGCGGGATGGAGCAGTCTGGTAGCTCGTCGGGCTCATAACCCGAAGGTCGTTGGTTCAAATCCAACTCCCGCAACCACTTATTTTTAAAGAATTCAGATAGAAATTATAAAAATCTCTAGTAAATGTTATTTATTATTATATATTATTAATAAATGCCCCGAAATATCGGGGCATTTGTTTTTTTGTTTATCCAGAACATAAACAGACTAGCAGCCTATTTAGCACTATTTAGCAGCGTAAAAGTTAGTATAGTATTTTAATATTTTACTGAGGCAACTAGGATGAATAAAGAAATTCTTGCTGTTGTTGAAGCAGTATCTAATGAAAAATCTGTTCCGCGAGAAAAGATTTTCGAAGCACTTGAGACAGCTCTAGCTACTGCGACAAAAAAAAAATATGAACAAGAAATTGAAGTTCGCATTAACATCGATCGTAAGTCTGGTGATTTCGAAACGTTGCGTCGTTGGCTAATAGTAGAAAAAGTAACCCAGCCAACTCGCGAAATAACGCTAGAAGCAGCAAAATTTGATAACCCAAATGCACAAGTCGGTGGTTACATTGAAGATATAATTGAATCAGTTACATTCGATCGTATTACGACTCAAACTGCTAAACAGGTTATTGTACAAAAAGTACGAGCTGCTGAACGAGCAATGATTATTGAGCAATTTCGTAAGTATAAAGGTCAAATACTAATAGGTTTAGTGAAGAAAGTACATCGCGATAACATGAGTATTGATATAGGAAATAATGCTGAAGCTATTATTAATCGTGAAGATATGTTACCACGTGAGAATTTTCGTATTGGTGATCGTATACGAGGAGTACTTTATTCCATACGTCCGGAAGTACGTGGTACACAGTTATTCGTTAGTCGAACTTGTCCAGAAATGCTAGTAGAGTTATTTCGCATCGAGGTACCAGAAATAGGTGAAGAATTAATTGAAATTAAGGCTGTTGCTCGTGATCCAGGCTCCCGAGCCAAAATTGCGGTAAAAACAAATGATAAAAGAATCGATCCTGTTGGTGCATGTGTAGGTATGCGAGGTGCACGTGTACAAGCAGTGTCTAGTGAACTAGGCGGAGAACGCATTGATATTGTTTTATGGGATGATAATCCGGTTCAGTTTGTGATTAATGCTATGGCTCCTGCGGATGTTGCTTCTATAATAGTAGATGAAGATACACAAATAATGGATATTGCGGTAGAAGAAAGTAATCTTGCTCAAGCTATAGGTCGTAATGGACAAAACGTTCGTTTAGCTTCTCAGCTAAGTGGATGGGAACTAAATGTAATTACATTATCTGAGATGCAGGAAAAACATAGAGCTGAAACCTCTGCTGCTATTGAGATTTTTACTAAAACCCTTAATATCAATGAAGAATTAGCTACAATTCTTATAGAAGGAGGCATCTCTTCGCTTGAAGAGCTTGCCTATGTACCTATTAAAGAATTACTAGTTATAGATAAATTAGATGAAAATATAGTCGAAGAATTACGGAAAAAAGCAAAACAAGCTATTACACAGCTTACTATTACTATGCAAGAAAATAACCTAGCAAAAAAACCAGATCAAGACTTATTAGAATTATCAAAACTTGAACGTCATATTGCTTTTAAATTAGCTGCTCGTGGTATATGCACATTAGAAAATCTTGCAGAACAAGGCATAGATGATTTATTAAATATTGAAGGATTAAGCAGTGAGCAAGCAGGAGAACTAATTATGGCAGCACGTAAGATTTGCTGGTTTGGTGACCAAGTGTAATAACACGTAGCATGGAAAAAAATAACATGAAAAATGTAACCGTAAAATCGCTTGCCGTAGAAATGCAAATTTCTGTAGATCACCTAGTACAACAGTTTTCTAATGTTGGTTTTCATAAAACAGCTAGAGATTATGTAACTCAACAGGAAAAAGAAACCTTACTAGCATATCTTAAATATGAACTTAGTAACACACCATTAACTTTACAACGTAAAACACGTAGTACATTAAATATTGCTAGTACTAGTGGCAGAAGTAAATCAGTACAAGTAGAAGTACGTAAAAAACACATATATATACAACCTGTAGCTCATGATTCAATCCTAACAATTAAAGAAAATATTCTACCAAATAATACACAAGAAGTGAAAAATAATGCGGAAGCGTCTCCAAAAACAAAATTTATACTCACACCAAAGCAACAGAGTAAAATAGCCAAAAATAATATTGTGAATAACCAGAATAACCTGATTAAAAAATCAAGACAAATATCAGAAAAAGCTATTTTAGAAGCTAAAGCAGCAGAGTTAAAACATCAAGCTGAAGAGGAAACTCGTCGTAAGGTAGAAGAAAAAGCGCGCCAAATTGCTGAAGAAGCACGCCAATTTGCTGAACATAATGATAGCATTTGGATGACAACACCAGAATTAGCCGAAGACGACACGATTGATGATAATCTTAGCAATTATCACTACGCTAGTATAGTAGAAGACGAGAATAATAGAAAAATAGAAAATGAACGCCGGACTAGAGGAAATAAAGTTTCAAAGCAAAAAACTTATCGTTTATCTGAGTTTAAAAAAAATCGTGAAGAAGCACGAGCTGTTGGACGTAGTAGTAAAAGCCAAAGCAAAAGAAAATCAAGTACTCTTATGCAGGTATTTAACAAACCTTCACAGGTAATTAACCGTGATATAGTTATCGGAGAAATGATAACTGTTGCAGAATTAGCTAATAAAATGGCTGTTAAGGGTTCACAAATTATTAAAAAGTTAATTCAATTGGGTGTAATGGCAACTATTAATCAAATAATTGATAGAGAAACAGCACAACTAGTTGCCGAAGATATGGGTCATAAGGTGATTTTACTACGTGAAAATGAGCTAGAAGAATCAATTATGAAAGATCGCAAGATAGATTCTTCTGTAGATAATGCAGAATCACGAGCTCCAGTTGTAACTATCATGGGTCACGTAGATCATGGTAAAACTTCATTACTCGACTATATACGTTCAACTAAAGTAGTTGCTAGCGAAGCTGGTGGTATTACTCAACATATTGGTGCTTACCATGTAGAAACTGATAGAGGTATGATTACTTTTCTTGATACTCCAGGACACGCAGCTTTTACAGCTATGCGGGCTCGTGGAGCTAGGACAACGGATATTGTTGTGCTAGTTGTTGCAGCAGATAATGGAGCAATGCCACAAACAATAGAAGCTATACAGCATGCTAAAGCAGCAAAAGTTCCAATTGTTGTTGCGGTTAATAAAATTGATAAAAAGGAAGCTAATCCAGAAAATATCAAAAACGAACTTACTAAGCATGGTATTATTCCTGAAGAATGGGGAGGACAAAATCAATTTGTTAATATATCAGCTAAATATGGCACGGGTATTAATAATTTACTAGATGCTATCTTGCTACAAGCTGAAGTATTAGAGCTAAAAGCTATTCGTAATGGTATAGCTAGTGGTATTGTTATTGAATCTTTCTTGGATAAAGGGCGTGGTCCAGTAGCAACTATATTAGTGCGTGAAGGTACTCTTCATCATGGTGATATGATTCTATGCGGACTAGAGTATGGTCGTGTACGTGCTATGCGTGATGAACAAGGTCGCCATTTATCTACTGCTGGTCCTTCTGTTCCAGTAGAAATCCTAGGTTTATCAGGTGTTCCAATAGCTGGTGACGAAGCTATGGTAGTTCGTGATGAGAAGAAAGCTCGTGAAGTAGCTCTATATCGTCAGGGTAAATTTCGTGAAGGAAAATTAGCCAGAAAACATAGTGCTAAATTAGAAAATATGTTCACTAATATTAGTGAAGGTGGCATTTTAGAATTAAATATTATATTAAAAACAGATGTACAAGGTTCAGTTGAAGCGATTAATGATGCACTAGAACAACTTTCAACGGAAAAAGCAAAGGTAAAAATAATAGGTTCTGGTGTTGGTGGCATAACTGAGACGGACGCTACTCTTGCGGCTGCTTCTAATGCTATATTAATAGGGTTTAATGTTCGTGCTGATGCCTCTGCTCGACGTATAATTGATAAGGAAAATCTTAATATACATTACTACTCGGTTATTTATCACTTAATTAATGAAGTAACACAAGCTATGAATGGTATGTTAACGCCTGAATATAAACAAGATATTATTGGTTTAGCAGAAGTACGTAATGTTTTTAGTGTTCCTAAATTTGGCTTAATTGCCGGTTGTATGGTAATAGAAGGTATAGTTAAGCGCCATAACAATATCCGAGTAATCCGTAATAATATTATTATTTATGAAGGTGAGTTATATTCTTTACGTCGCTTTAAAGATGATGTCAATGAAGTTCGTAATGGTATGGAATGTGGTATTGGGGTAAAAAATTATACTGATATTCGTACTGGTGATATAATTGAAGTTTTTAAATTAATTCCGATTATAAAATCGAGCAATTAATTACTAATTTAGTATCTTACTGCCTTTGTGCTTATCTATATTATATATGCCAGATAAAGGGAAAAAAGATGGCTAACGTGTATAGTCGTAAAAAACGTATAGCACATGAGATACAAAAGAAAATAAACATTAGCTTACAACATAATATTCGTGATCCACGTCTTCGTAAGACTACTATCTCATGGGTTAGTGTATCACATGACTTAGGATCGGCAACTGTTTTTGTTATATTTAATGGTATTCAGAACGATAATCAAACTTCGGAGGAAATAAAAAAGAGAATAAAAACATTACAAGCAGCTTCTGGTTTCATTCGTTACTTACTAGGAAAAACCATGCACTTACGTATAGTACCTAAACTAACTTTTGTTTATGATCAATCATTATCTCATGGTATATATATTCATGAGTTAGTGAATAAAATTATACGAGAAGATCATAAATCTCTTATAAAAAATGGTATAGTTAACTAAATATGTGCTTTAGTCTAAATATTAATAGCCATAATATTAATGGTATTATCCTCTTAGATAAACAAGAAGGATTATCATCAAATTATTTGTTGCATAAAGTCAAAAGGCTCTTTAGAGTCCAAAAAGCTGGTCATACTGGGGCACTAGACCCACTAGCTAGTGGTATGCTACCTATTTGTTTAGGTGAAGCTACCAAGTTTTCTAAGTATCTTCTCGATGCTGATAAGCGTTATATTGTTTCAGCTAAGCTAGGAGAAAAAACTAATACTTATGATGCCACCGGAATAATTATTAATACCCGTCCAGTTACCATTAATCAAGCCATGATTGAACATATAATGGAACAATTTTATGGAGATATATACCAAATTCCACCTATGTTTTCATCTATAAAGTATCAAGGTCGGGCACTATATAAATATGCACGTAAAGGGATTAATATCCCACGTTCAGCACGGTTAGTTCATATATATAATTTGCAGATTCTTGATTGGGATAATACTCATATAGAACTTCAAATTCACTGCTCTAAAGGAACTTATATCCGTACTATAATCGATGATATAGGAGAATTGTTAGGTTGTGGTGCACATGTAACTATGCTACGTCGTTTAGCAGTAGCTCACTATCATACAGCACGTATGATCACATTAGAATCATTACAAACAGCTATTACATTAGCTCTACGACAAACACCAAATACTTTAGTACAGCTTAATAAATTACTACTACCAATAGATAGTGCAGTAGCTAATTTCCCAGCTATTAAATTATCAAAAGATAGTGTAGCTCGTGTAAGAAAAGGTCAGATGGTAGCTGTAGATCAATGTTGGCAAAGTGGTTTAGTACGAATGTGCGAAAATAAAGGAGAAACAACGTATTTTTTTGGTATTGGTGAAATTACTCAGCCTGGAGTACTAAAACCTAAGCGTCTTTTAGCTGAAAAATATGTTTAATATTATCAAGAGCTTCTTCTTGTAAGTAATAGGAACTTAGATTATAATAATATATATTAAGCTTTATGGCTAAATTAGAGATTGATGCCTATCTATTTTATATTAATTTGGATTATTATAATGTCTCTAAGTTTTAATACGAAAGCCAAAATAATTGCTGATTTTGGCAGAAATAATTATGATAGTGGTTCGACAGCAGTTCAAATTGCTCTTTTGACGGCTCAGATTAACCACTTACAGGATCATTTTGCAGTACATAAAAAAGATCATCATAGCCGACGTGGTCTACTGCGAATAGTTTCACAACGTCGAAAACTACTAGTTTACTTTAAGAATAAAGATCTAGCTAGTTATACTGACCTCATTGAACGCCTAAATTTACGTCGTTAAGGGAAATAAAGTTAGCCTTCTTAATAGTGATTACTAATATCAAGTTCATTAAATATGGTTTGCAGTTTATATAGACTTATACTGCATACTTTAAAATCAAGGATATAATTTTGCTCAATCCTATTGTTCATCGTTTTCAATATGGTAAGCATATTGTTATACTAGAAACAGGTATAGTAGCTCGCCAAGCAACTGCAGCTGTTATGGTAAATATGGCAGATACTATCGTATTAGTTACCGTTGTAGGTGTTAAACAAGTAAAACCAGGACAAAAATTTTTTCCTTTAATGGTTAATTATCAGGAAAGAACTTATGCAGCAGGTCGTTTTCCAGGGGGTTTTTTTCGTCGTGAAGGACGTCCTAGTGAAGGAGAAATATTAATTTCTCGTATGATAGATCGTCCTCTACGTCCTTTATTCCCTGATGGCTTCCTGAATGAAGTACAAGTTATTGCTACAGTAGTATCTATTAACCCACAGGTTAGCCCAGATATTGTAGCTATGATTGGTGTATCTGCAGCATTAAGTATATCAGGAATACCATTTAATTGCCCATTCGGTGCTGCACGTGTAGGTTACATCAATAATCAATATGTATTGAATCCAACTATAGCTGAATTAGTAGATAGTAGCCTTGATTTAGTAGTTGCAAGTACAGCTAATGCTGTACTAATGGTAGAATCAGAAGCTAAACAGCTCAGCGAAGAACAAATGCTTAGTGCAATAATTTTTGGACATGAACAACAACAATTAGTTATCCAAAATATCAATCATATGGTAACTATAGTAGGTAAGCCTAAATGGTCTTGGCAAGCACAGGTAATAGATACTAATTTACAGTTATGTGTGACGGAATTAGCAGAATCTCGTCTTAATGAGGCATTTTGTATTTCTGACAAACAAGAACGTGATGTATGTATAGAAACTATTAAATCTGATGTATTAAGTGCTTTACAGCAAAAAAATGAAACAATAGAAGAAGAAACAATAAGTAATATTTTTGCTAATTTAGAAAAACAAATAGCACGTAACCGTATCTTAGGTGGTAAACTACGTATTGATGGACGTAATCATAAAATGATTCGTAGTCTAGATATGCGTACTAGCATACTACCACGAACTCATGGTTCAGCATTATTTGTACGTGGTGAAACACAAGCTTTAGTAACAGTAACTCTTGGCACTGAACGTAATGCACAAAATATAGATGAGCTAATTGGGGAACGTACTGACCGTTTCTTGCTACATTATAACTTTCCTCCATATTGTGTTGGTGAAATTGGTTTAGTTGGTTCACCAAAACGTCGTGAGATAGGTCATGGACGTCTTGCAAAACGCGGGATATTAGCTGTAATGCCGACAGCTAATGAATTTCCGTATACTGTACGAGTAGTTTCAGAAATAACAGAATCTAATGGTTCTTCTTCTATGGCTTCTGTATGTGGTACTTCTCTAGCACTAATGGATGCTGGAGTACCTATTAAAGCTGCAGTAGCTGGGGTAGCTATGGGTTTGATAAAAGAAGATAATAACTTTGTTATACTATCTGATATTCTCAGTAATGAAGATTACATTGGTGATATGGACTTTAAAGTTGCTGGTAGTAAAAATGGAATTACAGCATTACAAATGGATATAAAAACAAAAGGTATAACCAATAATATTATACAATTAGCATTAAATCAAGCAAAAGATGCAAGAATGCATATTTTAAACATGATGGAGCAAGTCATTAGTATGTCACGTACTGATATTTCTCCTTTTGCCCCACGTATCCATACAATTAAGATACATCCTGATAAAATCAAGGATGTTATCGGCAAATGTGGCTCTGTAATTCGTGCTTTAACAGAAGAAACTAAAACTATCATTGATATTGAAGATGATGGTACAGTTACAGTAGCTGCTACTGACAGCATAAAAGCTCAGCAAGCTATTTGTCGTATAAAAGATATTACTGCTGAAATAGAGGTAGGTAGTATCTATCATGGTAAAGTTACTCGTATTGTTGATTTTGGTGCATTTATAGCTATTAGTAGTAATAAAGAAGGTTTAGTACATATTTCCCAAATTACTAATAAGCGAGTAGAAAAAGTGGCAGACTATTTATCAATAGACCAGATAGTATTAGTTAAAGTATTAGAAGTAGACCGTCAGGGACGTATTCGTTTAAGTATGAAAGATACTAATCTCACAAATAAATAATATCATGAAGTATAACTAGCTAGTAGTTTTTTCTTGATATTCACAATAAAAAATTTAACTAAATATTAGTTTAGAATATATTAAATCCAATTTTTATTGAAATTTACACAAATATTTTTGATATATATGCATTTATTACATTAATTTCTTTAGATTTGGTTGAAAAACTACTTAGCAATATATTAAAGATATTTAGTTTAATATTCTTATGCTAAGAGGAACTAGAGCATTCTTGCAACTTAACATATAAGTCTTATTAATTTCTATCTTAGAGATAGTTACGGCTTGTATTTTTGGTTCAATTTTAATGAAACTTTAATTAAAAGCCGGTTCATACATTTTATGAAAATCAATAGAAATTTTCACTACAAGATATATAGACTGGCCATTGTAAAAAAATGAGGCAGGTTTACATGTCTGTAGTTAATACATCTTTTGCAAAGATGGGATTGAATATTCTTCTCCTTAATGCCCTTAAAGATCTAGGTTATGAAACACCATCGCCTATTCAGGCTGAGTGTATTCCGCACTTATTAGCTGGTCGTGATGTTCTGGGTATTGCTCAAACAGGTAGTGGTAAAACAGCAGCATTTGCTCTACCACTACTACATAATATCAATCTAAAGTTAAATGCTCCGCAGGTATTAGTTTTAGCTCCTACTCGTGAACTTGCTGTTCAAGTTAGTGAAGCCTACTCTGATTTTGCTAAATATATGAAAGGAATCAATGTTGTTGCTTTATATGGTGGGCAGCGCTATGATGTACAGTTACGTTTGTTACGCCAAGGTTCACAAGTAATAGTTGGAACACCTGGTAGATTACTCGATCATCTTAAACGTGGTACATTGGATTTATCCCATCTTCATGGGTTAGTATTAGATGAAGCCGATGAAATGCTTCGTATGGGATTTATCGAAGATGTAGAAAATATTTTAGCGCAAATTCCTGCTAAACACCAAACAGCGCTCTTTTCAGCTACTATGCCAGAAGCTATTCGGAGAATTACCCGCCGTTTCATGACAGAGCCAAAAGAAGTACATATAGAATCTAATATAGCTAATCGTCCCGATATAAGTCAAAGTTACTGGACGGTGCATGGTAGGTGTAAAAATAAAGCACTAGCTCGTTTCCTTGAAGTAGAAGATTTTGATGCTGCCATTATTTTCGTACGAACTAAAAATGCAACTTTAGAAGTATCTCAATCATTGGAACAAAATGGCTATAATAGTGCCGCATTAAACGGGGACATGAATCAAGCACTAAGAGAGCAAACTCTTAGTCGCCTAAAAAATGGTAGTCTAGATGTTTTGATAGCAACAGATGTTGCTGCTCGTGGTTTAGATGTTGATCGTATTAGCCTAGTGGTTAACTATGATATACCTCTAGATTCAGAGTCTTATATACACCGTATAGGACGTACTGGGCGTGCAGGTAGAGCAGGACGTGCTCTATTGTTCGTAGAGCAACGTGAACGCCGTTTATTGCGTAATATTGAACGTCTTATGAAACTCAATATTCCAGAAGTTCAGCTACCAACAGCTGAAAAACTTAATACCCGTCGTTTAGAAAAATTAGCTGTAAAAATAAAAAATCATCTTAAAAATAGAGATATTGGTATGTATCGAGAGATGCTAACTAGACTACAACAAACAGAAAAGCTAGATATTGATATAGAAACACTAGCAGCGGTGCTCTTGAAAATGGCACATGGTCAACGTCCATTAATTTTATCACCAGAACCTGTTATTGAACGACGTTTACATAGTAATTCACGTCGATATAATAACCGTGAGCGTATAGATGTTAGTAAAATGGATCTATACCGCATTGAAGTAGGTCGTAATGATGGTGTAGAAGTACGTCATATTGTTGGTGCTATAGCAAATGAAGGAGATATTAATAGTAGCTACATTGGTAATATTAAGCTATTCGCATCACACTCTACGATCGAGCTACCAAAAGGTATACCAGGAGAKATTTTATCTCATTTTACCCGTACTCGTATTATGAATAAGCCTATTAATCTACAACTGTTCGATGAAGCATCATCAGCACGATGTGTTGAACGTTATGGTATTCGTCGTAGTAATCTAGTTCATGAAAAACGTATAGGGAATAGGGGAGTATCAGAAGTTCGTGAGCGTCGTGTAAGCCGTCATAGTTTCCGTACTCAGCGGAACAATGGTTAACAATATCAACAATTATGTTAAACAGTTAGGTATCATACAATGGATACTACGGTATCCTCCTGTGTTACACAGCAAAGAAGAATTAGTTGTGCTACCTCCTGCGAAAATTCGCTGGTTACTAGTTGCAGATCAGCTACCACTTATTAATCACCCGCTTATATCCGATGTAATACGTAGTATGGCACTTATACCCGAACAGTTATTCATGATAACTAGTAAACAAGTAATGATGTTACCTAAATACTCATTTTACCACTGTTGGTGGTTAGGTGTAATAGCCATCCGTAATTTTAAGGGTATCTCTTTATTTACTCCTTCATTGTCGGTACTACGGAATAATGCTGTAGCTAAACGTGATCTATGGCGTCAAATCATGAATTATCAACAATATCTTTCTTAGTGAATTGTAATAATATTATTAGTAAAGTATAACTTAATTTAATGATTCTACAATTTAATTGTTATACTACATAATAACATAATCAATGAGATATCTATCTAGGTTATTAAAGTATTCAAGATAAATCTCTTCTAATAGGTCTATTAGATAAGTTATTGCTAATAAAGTTTGAATTTAGATTAATTACTGATGAGCAAAAAAAGAGATACTAATCAGTAATATTTAAAATAAAAAAAGAGGTAGTCGTGTTAGCTATTGTCCGTATAGTATTAATAACATTATTATCTATAATAATTTGTTTATTTGGTTTAATATATTGTTTATTTAATCCACGTAATCCTAAGCATGTTGCTACATTCGGTCGCTTATTTGGTAGTATGGCGCCTATTTTGGGCATTAAGCTTAAAATACGCCTTACTAATAAACAAGATGTACCGCTAAATTGCCTTTATATCGCTAATCATCAAAACTATTATGATATGGTAACTGTTTCTTATATAGTACAACCACGAACAGTTACAGTAGGGAAAAAAAGCATACTCTGGATCCCGCTATTTGGCCAACTTTATTGGCTAACTGGTAACTTACTTATTAATCGTGACCAGCTTATGCACTCCTATCATAAACTAATTCAGTTTATACATCATATGAAAAAGCGAAATATATCTATTTGGATTTTTCCAGAGGGAACACGTAATAGAGGACGAGGACTACTACCATTCAAAACTGGAGCTTTTTATGCTGCTATCACAGCAAAAATACCGATAGTGCCTATTTGTATTTCTAATACTACTAATAAGATTAAGCTAAACCGTTGGTCTAATGGGATTGTTATTATTGAAATGCTATCGCCTATAAATACACAAAAATATAATAACAGTAAGGTACAAGTACGCCAATTAACAGAACACTGTCATGTTCTTATGAAAAAGAAATTACATGAGCTTAATATAGAAGTAACAAAATACGAATCTCAGTCTCATTTTACACAATAGATAATCTTACTATTTTATGCTTAATTATTTACTCTGATTAGTACGAAATTCCTAGTAGAAATATATTCTATGCAAATGAAATTTGATTAATAATCTAATAAAAGCCTGATTAAACTAAGTTTTAGTAAGTTGAATGTAAGTTATTTAAGCTACTACAACAAGATTTATCTAGATCTATAAGCGACTAAGTCGTTTATTGTCAGTACTGGCATATTATGTTGATTGCTAAAAGCAATAATTTCTAGTGCTCGCGCCATACTACCATCTTCATTAGTTACTTCGCATAGCACGCCAGCTGGCTTAAGACCAGCAAGTAAAGTTAAATCAATAGCCGCTTCAGTATGACCTCCACGGTTTAGTACTCCACCTGGTTGAGCGAGTAAAGGAAATACATGTCCTGGACGGTTTAAATCTTCTGGTATAGCATCATTTTTTATTGCTGTACGAATAGTCGTTATTCTATCCGCCGCCGAAACACCAGTAGTAACTCCTTCAGCAGCTTCTATTGTCACAGTAAATGCTGTTTGATAGTGGCTAGTATTATGTTCGACCATCATTGGTAATTCAAGCTGTTGACGTCGCTCTTCTGTTAAACATAAACATATAATACCACTACCATATCGGATGGCTAATGCCATTTGTTCAATAGTCATCTTTTCGGCAGCGAAAATCATATCACCTTCATTTTCACGATCTTCATTATCTAGTACTAATACGCCACGACCATGACGTAAGGCTTGAAGTGCTATTTCTACGCGTTCTATAGGTGTCCCAAATTGGGAAAAAATTATCTGATTCATTAGAAGAATATAAACCTCGCAATCAATATAAATAGATTACTAGAACCAAAGTCAGTATAATTCGATTGAATAAACAGACCGAAAAATCACCAATAATTAATAGGTTAGATAATGATCTAACAACTAAAATATAATTAACTATATTATAACAACTTTTTGCTCATTAAACTAAATATATTTAAATTTATACATAAATAGTACAATATATATATATACTTTTAGTAAAATTTACAACTACCATACTTGCACCATACTTTGACATTACATTAAGGATTATCTCAGTAAAACATGAATTAGCTGCAATTAAACATAGAAGTGATAAATATAGTAAGGAAGGGTGGTTTCTACGTACCTAAGAAAACTTTCATTAGAAGAATATTCCGATTTTCTGGAGATTATAGTTCGTAATAAGATTACAAACGTACGGAAATGATTATTTTTATCACTCAAAAAATGTTGTTATGGATAATATAAAACCAAGAGTATTAAGTTATATCGTACGTACCTTAATTTAAGGTACTCTAGATTAATTTCCTAAAAACTTTACTTACTAGAGGTAAATATAATTCCCCTCTAGTTATTAACTCAATGAAAAATTTGATTTGTCATTTAGGATGAACTTACTAAGATTTGCTTGCTTAAATTTACAGATGTTATCTTAACCATATATAATAAAAATTATATTTTCTATTACATGGTAAGAAGAATTAAATATAAAGATCATATAGCAAACTCTAATACCAATAGTTAGTAGTGCTATATAGCTGTCAAGCTATTGCTATTAAAGTAAGTAATTCTACATAGCCTAAAATATTAGGCTCTTATGTATCTATTATCACCATGGTGGGGATACGACGACTATACTTAGAGAGATAAAGTTGAAAAAGTATCTAGTAGGTGGCGCCGTACGTGACAGGTTATTGCAAATTCCCGTTAAAGAACGGGATTGGGTAGTTATTGGTACAACATTACAAGATATGCTGAAAGCAGGATACCAACAAGTAGGAAAAGATTTTCCTGTTTTTCTGCACCCTAAAAGTCACGAAGAATATGCATTAGCACGTATTGAAAAAAAGTCCGCAACAGGTGGATATACTGGCTTTACATATAAAGCTTCGTCAGAGATTACTCTAGAAGAAGATTTAAAACGTCGTGATTTAACTATCAATGCGATTGCATGTGATGAAAATGGATCATTAATTGATCCCTATAATGGTCAGCGTGATCTTAATCAACGCTGGCTTCGTCATGTATCTGAAGCTTTTTGCGAAGATCCACTACGTGTATTAAGGGTAGCACGATTTGCAGCACAGCTTGCGTACCTTAATTTTCGTATTGTCCCAGAGACTAGGTTAATGATGCAGCATATGATTAGTGAGTTACCACTTTTATCGCCGGAACGTATATGGAAAGAGACCGAAAAAGCACTAGCAACACGTGATCCACAAATATATTTCCAAGTTTTACGCGATTGTGGAGCTCTAAAGACTTTATTTCCAGAAATTGATGCTCTATTTGGGGTACCTGCACCAGCTAAATGGCATCCAGAGATTGATACTGGTATTCATACTATGATGACAGTAGCAATGGCGGCACGATTATCAGATAGTATCGCAGTTCGCTTTGCATCACTGTGTCATGATATAGGTAAAGGATTAACTCCACGTGATCATTGGCCTAGTCATCATGGGCACGGACCTGCTGGAATACCGTTGGTTCAGTCTTTATGCCAGCGGTTACGGGTACCTAATTCAATACGTAATTTAGCTATCATAGTTACTGAGTATCATGATTTACTACACTATGCAGTTAAGCTTAAGCCAAAAACATTAATTAAATTATTTTACGCTATTGATGTTTGGCGTCGTCCTGAACGGCTAGAACAGATTATAATTATTAGTGAAGCTGATGCACGCGGTCGCGCCGGTTACGAAAATCATTTTTATAAACCAGGCCAATTTATACGTGAAGCCTATCGTATTGCATCTTCTATCATGCCATGCCAAGTGATTAGTCATAACTTAACAGGCAATAAAATTGGCGAAAAATTACGTCAGTATCGTCAACAAGCGATAGCAACATGGAAGCAGCAAAACTATGAATCAAAACAACAGTAGTATCATCTTCTATTCTGAGCGAATAGAATAAATTATCTTATATGTATATTACCATAAATTTACGTTTAGATTAAAATTAAGTAGAAAACTATCACTAGCAGAAAACGATAAAGAACAAACGGTATAAAAGACATACCCTTGATTATACGCCAAAATAATTTAATAGTAATTAGTGCAACAAGAAATGCAGTAATAAAACCGATAATAAACATTGGTATATCATCTAAAGATAGTACAGGTAGATGTCTATATAAATCTAGTATTGTTGCTCCAAATATCATAGGTACTGCTAGAAGAAAGGAAAACTCAAAAGCAGCATCACTACTTACTCCTACTAGCATACCCCCACTAATAGTAGCACCACTACGTGAAAACCCAGGTAGTAGTGCAAAACATTGAAAGCAACCAATTAAAAAAGCCTGTAAATAACTAATATCATCGATACAAGTAGCTCGAGGTTTTTTATCATGAATTAATTGACTAATGAGCAGTAATAAACTACCTAAAATTAATGAGTACATTACATATTTAGGTTCAAAAAAGGATTTTATTTGTTCGTAAAACATCAATCCTAATATACTAGATGGTATTAGACCTAATATGATATGATACAGATGTAATCTACTTCCATGATTAATATTATGTTGATAAATTTCCCATTTCTTCAAATTAAGACCAAACAGCAAAAACCATCTCTGTTTACAAATAATAATAACAGCTAAAATTGAACCTAATTGTATTAATACTTCAAATATTTTAGTCTTATCGTTATTAAAACCAAGCATATAACTAACTAATATCATATGTCCTGTAGAGGATACAGGTAAAAATTCGGTTAAGCCTTCTACTATACCAAGAATTAATGCTACTACTAACCCGTATATATCTACCATATAAGATACGCCTCAACAGAATAAAAAAGCTTATAAAAAATTGGTTTTCTGTTAACCAATAGATATTAAATTAATTTTTAATTCATTGATAAAGAATAGTTATTAGTACTAATTTTAGCTTATTTTCTTACTTTTTTTTTAGTTTTTTAGTTCTTTTATACTACGCTGAATAATCACACCTACGCTTTTAGCATACGGTACTGCACTTGGTTTTTGAATTTTAATACGCACCCAAGTAAGACTAAATTTATTTATTAGTAGTTCAGCAACCTCTTCGGCAACACGTTCTATAAGGGCAAAATGCTTACCGTGAACCCAAGACAATACTGCTTCACTAATAGCTGTATAGCTAATACTATCATTAATATTATCGCTAAGTGCAGCAGTAACGTTATTCCAGCCAACTTCAATATCAAAAATTAACTTTTGTAAGCGTTGCTGTTCCCAGTCATAAACACCAATAAAAGCCATAACTATTAATTTTTTAATAAATATTATATCCACAAATATGACTCTTGATTTAGCTTGATAAAAATAAAAACCATTTATCTGCTAATAGTAGTTAATTCTTCTAGGGGCCAACGAGGACGTACTATTACAGCGAGTTGGCTTTGCGGTAGTACTAAGGATGCAAAACGTACGCTGCCAACGTAAGCGATCATAGCACCATTATCTGTACATAATTCTGGTCGAGCGTAAAATATCTCTTCTCCCCGCTGCTCTACCATTTTTTTCATCCGATTACGTAATGTTTGGTTAGCACTAACGCCACCGGCCATAACTAATCTTTTAAAGCCTGTTTGATCGAGTGCACGTTGACATTTAATCATTAGTGTATCTACGACTGCGTCCTCAAATGCTCTTGCTATATCTGCATGGGTTTGTGCATCACTAGCTGCTATATTAATAGTGTTAGCCGCAAAGGTTTTTAACCCCGCAAAGCTAAAATTAAGACCAGGACGTTCCGTCATAGGTCGTGGAAACTTATAACGTCCAGCAATGCCTTGCTGTGCAATTTTTGATAACATTGGTCCGCCTGGATAATCTAAGCCTAATAGTTTAGCTGTTTTATCAAATGCTTCACCTACAGCATCGTCAACAGATTGACCGAGTAATTGATATTTACCCATCTTAGTTACTGCTATTAGTTGTGTATGTGCACCTGATACTAATAGAGCAACAAAAGGAAACGATGGAGGATTTATCTCTAACATTGGTGCTAATAAATGTCCTTCCATATGATGTACAGCTATATTTGGTACTTTCCATGCATAAGCTAGAGCACAACCTACAGTAGCCCCAACCATTAGGGAGCTAATGAGTCCTGGGCCTGCAGTGTAAGCAACTCCATCAATATTCTTAGCTTGCAATCGAGCCTCAGATAGTGCAGCTTGGATCAAAGGTACTATTTTACGTAAGTGATCACGAGAAGCAAGTTCAGGTACGACCCCACCATAGTTGGCATGAATTTTAGCTTGGCTATAAATTTGATTAGTTAGTAGCCCGTGTTGATCATCATAAATTGCTACTCCAGTATCATCACAGGATGTCTCAATACCTAATACTCGCATAAACTAATATTCTCATGATAGTAATAATTCCTATAATAACTTTCACTGAAAATTCATTCAAGCGTATCGCAGTAGTAGACCTTAATAATATATATAGTATATAATTAGAGCAAAATTTAGCATCATTAGGTAAATGAAATGAATGGCTGCTAATATCTAACCAGTATAATTCAATTGAAATTTATATTCAGGAAAAAATAATGCCAGTAATTAAAGTCCGTGATAATGAGCCATTCGAAGTTGCATTGCGTCGCTTTAAACGTTCTTGCGAAAAAGCCGGAATTTTATCCGAAGTTCGTCGTCGCGAATTTTATGAAAAACCAACTACGGAACGTAAACGTGCTAAAGCTTCAGCAGTTAAACGTTATACAAAAAAACTAGCACGCGAAAATGCACGTCGCAATAGGTTATACTAACTTTTATTATAACTTGTTTTTTACAACATTAAGCTTAGTAGTAAGCTACTATGATATATAAATACAACGATAGTAACATTTGTTATAGAGCTTATGGTTGGACGCATACCACGTACATTTATTAGTAGCTTATTAGCACATACCGACATCGTCGAACTAATTGATGCAAGATTTAAGCTAAAGAAGCAAGGTAAGCATTTTATAGCTTGCTGTCCATTCCATAATGATAAAATCCCATCATTTCATGTTAGTAGTAAAATGCAATTTTATCACTGTTTTAGTTGTGGCTCTCATGGTAATGCGATAGATTTTCTAATGAATTATGATCGACTAGGATTTTTAGAATCTCTTGAAGAATTAGCTATAAGATGTGGTTGGAATATTCCCTATGAAAATAATGATATCTTAAATGCACCGCAGTTATATTCACGCCAGCGCCTTTATGATCTAATGGAAAAAATCAGTATATTTTATCAGCAATCACTTCATGAACAAGCTCTAGTTGTTAATAGCTATTTACAACAACGTGGCTTAAACGCTACAGTTATTAATGATTTTGCCATAGGTTTTGCACCACCTGGCTGGGATAACGTAATAAAGTATTTTGGTCATTCAGCTGAAGCGATTGCTTTGTTAAAAGCTACAGGGATGGTGGTTTATAATGATAATGGTAATACCTATGATCTATTCCGTAATAGAATTATGTTTCCTATTCGTGATAAACGAGGGCATATTATAGCCTTTGGTGGCCGTCTCCTCGGAGAGGGTCAACCTAAGTACATAAATTCGCCAGCAAGTGATTTATTTCATAAAAGCAATCAGCTATATGGTTTATATGAAGCTCAACAGAAAAACGCTAATTTATCTAAATTATTAGTAGTAGAAGGTTATATGGATGTAGTAACACTAGCGCAGTTTGGTATTAATTATGTTGTGGCATCTCTTGGTACAGCGACAACGACCGAACAGATTCAGTTATTATATCGTACAACTGATCAGTTAATCTGTTGTTATGATGGAGATCGTGCTGGACGCGAAGCAGCTTGGAAGACTCTAGAAAATGCTCTTCCATATCTTATTGATAAACGTCAATTGCGCTTTATGTTTTTATCTAATAGTCAAGATCCTGATACAATAATACGCAAAATTGGTAAAGAGGCATTCGAAAAATATATTGAACAGGCACAACCATTATCCGAATTTTTATTCGATACACTAATGCAGCAGGTTAATCTAAGTAATTTAGATGATCGGGTAAAATTAATTGCCCTAGCATTACCACTGATTAATAAAATACCAAATGGTATTTGGCGGTTGTTTCTACGACAGTTATTAGCTAATAGAGTTGGTATTCTAGATGATAACAAACTCGAAAAATTACTCCAACTAAATAAAAAAAGAGTTAAATCTCAGCAAAATTTAAGAATAAAATGTACACCTATACATATCCTTATAGGTTTATTAGTACAAAATCCATGGTTATCTACTTTAGCAAAAAGAATTAGCAATAAGCTAGAACAAGCTAGGCAACCTGGAGTAAAAATTTTTATTCAATTAGTAAAAACTTGCCAGAAAGAGCCTAGTTTAACTACGGGTCAATTATTAGAACTTTATCGTCATAATAAATTTTATGCACAACTTGAAACTTTCGCTACTTGGAACCACATGATCATAGAAGATCTAATCGAAAGGACTTTCATAGATGCTTTAACTAAGCTATATAATTCTATACTTGAACAACGCCAGGATATACTGATAGCTCTTGATCGAAAACATGGACTCACAACTGAAGAGCGTAAAGAACTTTGGTATCTAAATCAAGCATTAGCAAAAAAAGATCAATTAAGCATCGCTTTTTACGATGATTTTATCATCAATTAATTATTAAATTATTAAATGCAAAGATTAATAATCTCAATTTAACTATAATCGTATATTACGATGATGTATGGATACTTTGTTATGGAACAAAATCAGCATTTACAGCTAAAGTTGCTTGTTACACGTGGTAAAGAACAAGGCTATTTGACTGTTGCTGAAGTCAATGATCTTCTTCCAGAAGATATTGTTGATTCTGATCAGATAGAAGATATCATCCAAATGATTAATGATATGGGCATCCAAGTTATGGAAGAAGCGCCAGATGCTGATGATATTCTATTAGATGAAACAAATTCAGATACAGATGAAGATGCTGTAGAAGCAGCTGCTCAGGTCTTATCTAGTGTTGAATCCGAGATAGTTCGTACTACTGATCCTGTCCGTATGTATATGCGTGAAATGGGTACTGTAGAATTGCTTACCCGTGAAGGTGAAATTAACATTGCTAAGCGTATAGAAGATGGTATGACTCAGGTACAGTGTTCGGTTGCCGAGTATCCTGAGGCTATAACTTATTTGCTTAAACAATATGACCGCGTTGAGTTAGGTGAAGCACGTTTATCAGATCTTATCATAAATTTCGTTGATACTCATATGGAAGTACCGGACATAATATCAACTACGAGTAATATCAGTACAGAACTTGCTTCTGATATAAGTGATGATGAAGATGAAGAAGTAAATGATGAAAATACTAACGAAGATAGTAGCATAGATCCTGAAATAGCACACCAGAAATTTGTTGAATTACGTGAACAATATGAAATTACCCGTAATATTATTGATACTAAAGGTCGCAGTCATGCTAAAGCAATAGAAGAAATACTTAAGCTTTCTGAGATATTTAAACAATTTCATTTAGCACCAAAACAGTTTGACTATCTAGTAAAGAATATGCGTGCTGTGATGGATCGTATACGTCTTCAAGAACGTTTAGTAATGAAACTATGCGTAGATATCAGTAAAATGCCAAAGAAAGACTTTATTAAGCTATTTGCTGGTAATGAAACTAGTGAAACGTGGTTTAAAACAGCACTAGCAATGAATCAACCCTGGTCTGAAAAATTATATAATGTAGATAAAAATGTACATAATAGTCTACAAAAGTTACGTCAAATAGAAGAAGAGACTGGTTTAAGTATCGAACAAATAAAAGATATTAACCGTCGTATGTCAATTGGTGAAGCAAAAGCTCGTCGTGCTAAAAAAGAGATGGTCGAAGCAAACCTAAGATTAGTTATTTCTATTGCTAAGAAATATACTAACCGTGGTCTACAATTTCTTGATTTAATTCAAGAAGGTAATATTGGTCTCATGAAAGCAGTAGATAAATTTGAATACCGCCGTGGCTATAAATTCTCTACTTATGCTACCTGGTGGATCCGTCAAGCTATCACTCGTTCTATAGCTGATCAAGCCCGGACTATCCGTATTCCAGTACATATGATCG
The DNA here is from genome assembly GCF_000013185.1 of Baumannia cicadellinicola str. Hc (Homalodisca coagulata). Taxonomy (GTDB): domain Bacteria; phylum Pseudomonadota; class Gammaproteobacteria; order Enterobacterales; family Enterobacteriaceae; genus Baumannia; species Baumannia cicadellinicola_E. The sequence goes on along the minus strand of NC_007984.1, from coordinate 646,839 downwards.
AAACTATTAACAAGCTTAATCGTATTTCCCGGCAAATGCTACAGGAAATTGGACGCGAACCAACACCAGAAGAACTAGCAGAACGTATGTTTATGCCAGAAGATAAAATTCGCAAAGTACTAAAAATAGCTAAAGAACCTCTTTCTATGGAAACACCTATTGGTGACGATGAAGATACACATTTAGGTGATTTTATTGAGGATACTACCTTAGAGCTTCCTCTAGAATCAGCTACTTCTGAAAGCTTACGTTCTGCTACTCATGAGATACTAGCAGGTCTAACCGCTCGTGAAGCAAAAGTACTACGTATGCGCTTTGGTATTGATATGAATACTGATCATACATTAGAAGAAGTAGGTAAACAATTTGCTGTTACCCGTGAGCGTATTCGGCAAATTGAAGCAAAGGCATTACGCAAATTACGTCATCCTAGCCGCTCTGAAGTTTTGCGGAGCTTTTTAGATGATTAAACTTATCCGAGATGAGAAGAAAAAAGTATAGACGAGTCAAATAACACTATTTATAATAGCCTGCTTGGCCCCTTAGCTCAGTGGTCAGAGCAGGCGACTCATAATCGTTTGGTCGCTGGTTCAAATCCAGCAGGGGCCACTAGATACGGTAAATTAATGTTATGTTTGATAGCTCTATCTTTTTTTTGAAATATGAAAATAATACATATTATATATTAATTTCTATTTATGTTTATAACATCTATCAAACAAAAGTAATTCAGTGATAACATCAGTATTATTCCATTAGCAAAATATAACTTGTTAGTTATGCAACAATTTACTGAATATGTCACGGACGTACTCATTATTGGTAGTGGTGCGGCTGGTTTATCATTAGCACTGCGTATAGCTGAATACTGTAAAGTAATAGTACTCAGCAAACATTCATTAAATAAATGCTCTACTTGGTATGCTCAAGGTGGTATTGCCGCTGTCTTTGAGGATACAGACAGCATCAATTCTCATGTAGAAGATACATTAAATGCGGGTGCTGGTCTTTGTGATCGTGAAGTAGTAGAGTATATTACTAGTAACGCACGCCATTGTATTGAATGGTTAGTTCAGCAAGGTGTATTATTCGATGTATATGATCTCGACTTACCTAATAAGATCAATAGCAATTATCACCTTACTAGAGAAGGTGGGCATAGTCACCGTCGTATATTACATGTTGCTGATGCAACTGGCAAAGCTATAGAAACCATACTTATCAAAAAGGCTATGCTCAATCCTAATATTCATATTATAGAACATAGTCACGCTATAGATTTAATAACCTCAAATACAATCGGTCTATCTAGTAATTGCCGGGTAGTAGGTGCCTATATTTGGAATAGATCATTAGACCGGGTAGAACGCTGCTACGCTTTTACTGCTATCGTATTAGCAACAGGTGGAGCATCTACTGTGTATCAATATACCACCAATCCAGATATATCATCTGGTGATGGTATTGCAATGGCTTGGCGTGCTGGATGTAGAGTAGCTAATCTTGAATTTAATCAATTTCACCCAACTTCATTATATCATCCTCAGGCACGTAATTTTCTTTTAACTGAAGCGCTACGGGGTGAAGGTGCTTACCTTTATCGGCCAGATGGTAGTCGCTTTATGCCAGATTTTGATTTACGTGCTGAACTAGCACCGCGAGATATCGTTACACGTGCTATAGACCATGAAATAAGACGTTTAGGTGTTGAATGTATGTATTTAGATATTAGTTATCGACCTAAGAAATTAATTCGTAATCATTTTCCTACAATATACAAAAAACTACAGGCGCTAAATATGGATTTAACTAGCCAACCTATTCCTATTGTTCCAGCTGCTCACTATACCTGTGGTGGTGTCATAGTAGATAAGAATGGTCGTACCGATTTAGATGGTCTATATGCAATTGGTGAAGTAAGCTATACAGGTTTACATGGTGCTAATAGGTTGGCATCTAATTCTTTACTCGAATGTTTTGTCTATAGTTGGGCTGCATCTGTAGATATTATCCGTAATTTACCGACTAGTATAAAGCAGGTGCATCAATTACCACCCTGGAATGATAATAAAGTTATCAGTTATCATGATCATCGTATCTTACTCAATAACTGGAAAGAATTACAACGATTAATGTGGAATGATGTTGGTATTATACGTACTACTAAACAACTAGAAAGAGCACTACGTAACCTCCAATTGCTTACAACAAAGAGTATTTGCGCATCTAAATCTAATGTTAGCATATCAGATTGTTCCATAAAATTCCGTAATTTACTTTTAGTCGCAAAACTTATTGTTCAAAGTGCACTACAGCGTCAAGAAAGTCGCGGTTTACATTATATACTAGATTATCCAACTATGCTACCTAACCCACAACCAACGATTTTACAACCAGGAGTAAAATCTTCGCTCAGAAGTAAGGAATAAAGTTTAGTATGTATACTATTATTAATAGTAAACATCATATAATAGCACCTAATATGACTTGGCAGTTAACTATTGCTCAGGAAAAAAAACAACCTTATTTTCAGCAAATATTATGTTTTCTCAATAAAGAACGGGCAGCAGGTGTGACTATTTATCCACCGCAGAAAGATATATTTAACGCTTTTAGTCTCACAGAACTATGTGCAGTTAAAGTGGTAATTATTGGTCAAGATCCTTATCATGGTCCTAATCAAGCTGATGGTTTATCTTTCTCTGTTAGGCCTGGTTTACCTATACCACCATCTCTTATGAACATATATAAGGAGCTAGCTAATGATATTTCTAGTTTCATTATACCACAACATGGTTGTTTATGGAGCTGGGCAGAACAGGGAATAATGCTACTCAATACAGTATTAACTGTAGAAGCAGGTAAAGCCTATTCTCACGCCAACTTAGGTTGGGAAATTTTTACAAATAAAGTTATTACTTTAATTAATAACTTAAGTGAAGGAATTATCTTTCTCTTATGGGGTACTAAAGCGCAAAAAAAAGCCCAGATAATTGATGTAAAACGCCACCATATTTTAATGGCATCACATCCATCTCCTTTATCTGCATATCTTAGCTTTTTTGGTTGCCGTCACTTCTCAAAGGTAAATATATTATTAAAACAACAAGGCAAAACGCCCATTGACTGGGCGCCAAAACTACCATATTAAGAAATGTCAATTATGTTAATTAAATAAATTATTAATTATAGAATAAGTCATTAGCTCTTAGTTTTGGAGACTGTAACCATCGCCGGGCGAATGAGACGACCATTAAGGAGATAACCTTTTTGCATAACTATTATGACATGATTCGGCTCATGCTCTTCAGATTCTAGTATTGTCATTGCCTGATGTATGTCAGGATTAAATGGAACATGGGTTTCACTCACAACTTTAATACCAAATTTTTGCACAACATTTAGTAAAGATTTTAATGTTAGCTCAATACCTTCAATAGTAGAAGCAAGATTTTGACTAGATTTATCTGACATCTCCAATGCACGCTCTAAATTATCAATGACCGGTAGTAGCTCACTAACAAAACGTTCTAAAGAAAATTTGTACACTTTTTCTACTTCTATCTCGTTACGACGACGCATATTCTCTATTTCTGCCTTAGAACGCAATAGTAAATCTCTTTCCCGTTGCTGTGCTTGCACTAGTTCTACTTCCAGTTTTTGAATGCGATCATCTCGCATATCGATTATTTCATTAGTTTCTGAGACTGCTTCAGTTTCCGAGACTGCTTCTATTGTATCTATTTCGCTGTCTTGTGATATTTGATCGTCAGAGTAATTTTTGTCTTGACTTATCATGCGTTTTCTCCAAGCTTCAGCATTATTCTTACTAGTTCGGTTATTATGGGGATAAATAGTCAGCATTCAAGGGATTAAATATCATGAAACAAGCAAAGATAAGTAACAATATTACTGCTAATTTTAAAACTATTGGTATCCTTGGTAAACATCGTGATCCAAATGCTCTAGTAACACATGAAACCCTGTATTATTGGTTAATTAAACAGGGTATAAAGGTTATTATAGAACCTCAAATGGCTAATAATTTATCATTAGCTAATGCTATTACCGGAAATGTAGTAGATATTGGTGAACAGGCTGATCTCGTAATTATTGTAGGTGGTGACGGGAATATACTAGGTGCAGCGCGAATATTATCACGCTATGATATAAAAATTATAGGTATTAACCGTGGCAATGTAGGGTTTCTTGCTGATCTTGACCCGGACGAAGCATTAACACAGTTATCTGATGTTTTAGTCGGTAATTATAATCATGATAAACGCTTCTTGCTTGAGGTAAGTATTTACCGTAACCACAGATATGAACAAGCTAATACAGCAATTAATGAAATTGTACTGCATTCGGGTAAAGTTGCACATATGATAGAGTTTGACGTTTTCATTGATAATTGCTTTGCGTTTTCACTACGTTCAGACGGACTAATTATATCTACTCCAACCGGTTCTACTGCTTATTCTCTTTCTGCTGGAGGTCCAATTCTTACCCCTACAGTAGATACCATAGTACTCGTACCTATGTTTCCACATACTCTATCTTCCCGTCCATTAGTGATCCATGGTAGTAGCACCATCAGACTAAAATTTTCGCAATGGCAGCCTGATATGGAGATTAGCTGTGATAGTCAAATTATATTTCCTGTTCATCATGGAGATGAAATTATTATTCGTCGCAGCGATTACTATTTAGATTTAATTCATCCAAATGATTATAATTATTTTAATATCTTAAGTCGTAAACTAGGATGGTCAAAAAAATTCTGCTAGAATAAGTAATATTATCTCATCGAGTTTATCTATGTACTACTACAGATAATAAATCTGTATATTATCTGCTTTATAGACTAGTCTTATCTTAATAAGATTTTTATTTTTGATAAAATGATGCTTCAAATGCCGAAGTGGCGAAATAGGTAGACGCAGTTGATTCAAAATTAACCACCCCATGGGTATACCGGTTCGATTCCGGTCTTCGGCACTACAAATAACTTAAGATAGTATATCCAATTTAAATTAATATCTTAATGCAATTAATTGTTGCTAGCAGTATGGAGACATAGCATAGATATATGCGTACTAGCCAATATTTACTATCTACTATAAAAGAGATACCTTTAGATGCTGAAGTTATCAGTCATCAACTTATGTTGCGTGCTGGAATTATTCGGCAACTAGCATCTGGTCTCTATACTTGGTTACCTACTGGTTTACGTATATTACGAAAAGTAGAAAACATTGTTCGAGAAGAGATGAATAATATCGGTGCAATTGAAGTTTCTATGCCGATAGTACAACCAGCAAATTTATGGTTAGAGAGTGGTCGCTGGGGACAATATGGACCAGAACTATTGCGCTTTACTGATCGAAGTACGCGTCAGTTTCTTTTAGGCCCCACTCATGAAGAAGTTATCACTGATCTCATTCGTAATGAGGTTAAATCTTATAAACAACTACCGCTTAACTTATTTCAAATTAAGACTAAATTTCGTGATGAGGTTCGTCCACGTTATGGAGTAATGCGCTCACGTGAATTTATTATGAAGGACGCTTATTCTTTCCATACCAGTCAACAGTCACTACAAGCAACTTATGACCTAATGTATTATACCTATAATACTATTTTTAACCGTATAGGTTTAGATGTTCGTACGGTCCAAGCCGATCCTGGCTCTATAGGTGGTCATTTATCACATGAATTCTTAGCATTAGTGTCTAATTACGAAGACCAAATGCTATTGATTGATGCTTCTCATAAAGCTACTGAACGTAATCTACCAAGCGAAAATTTACAACTAGTAGATGCGCCTGGAATTTATACTCTTACTGAATTAGTAAAACTATTTAACTTACCAATTGAAAAAATCGCTCAGATAATTATTGTTCATGCTCAGCAAAATGCTTTATATCCGCTGGTAGCGCTTATGGTACGAGGAGATCATAGTATCAATTATGCTCAAGTAGAAAAATTACCCCAAGTAGCAAGTCCATTAGTTTTTGCTACAGAAGATGAAATACGTCTAGCTATTGGTGTAGGTTCTAGCTCATTAGGACCGATTAATTTACCATTACCGTTAATTATTGATCATAGTGTTGCGGTAATGAGCGACTTTGTTGCTGGTGCCAATATTGATGGCAAATACTTTTTTGGGATTAATTGGGAGCGAGATTTATCTTTACCTGAGGTAGCAAATCTTACCAACCAAAATATTAGCGTAAGTCAACCACAAAGGTTACACAGAACGAACTGGATTGAAGTAGGACATATTTTCCAGCTAGGTAGTAAATACTCTAAAGTTATGAAAGCCACTGTTCAAGGCGAAGATGGTAATAATATGATTATGACTATGGGTTGTTATGGAATTGGTATTACTCGTGTTGTAGCCGCTGCTATAGATAAATATAATGATAAGCAAGGTCTATTATTACCAGTATCAATAGCTCCTTTTCAAGTTGCTATTATACCAATTAATCTGCATAAATCGTTACTAGTACAAACTGTAGCAGAACAACTTTATAACCAGCTATCTATCCGGAAGATAGACGTGCTTTTAGACGATAGAAAAGAACGACCAGGTGTTATGTTTGCTGATATAGAATTAATTGGCATCCCCCATATTATTATCATAGGGGATCGTAATCTAGCTGTTCAAAAAATAGAATATAAAAATCGAAGTAACGGTGAAAAAAAGCTAATGAACCTAAGTATAATCGTAGATTGGATAGTAGCCAAACTAAATAGCTAAGTTAGTTATGCTTAATTTATTGTTATTTTCTTATTTTTCTCGGTGAGATAGGATTTGAACCTCTGTCCTATAGCTACCAAACTGCGCTACTCTCCATCATAACGTAAATATAACATTATTAATTTTTAAAAAGTATAGTAAGTAATAAGGAACAGCAAGATGAGCTTAAAATTAGTACCTGCAGGTAAGAACATACCAGATGATATTTATGTAGTTGTAGAAATTCCAGCTAATACTGCTACTATGATTAAATATGAAGTAGACAAAAATATAGGTGTTTTATTTGTTGATCGTTTTATATCTACACCTATGTTTTATCCTTGTAACTATGGTTATATCAACAATACCCTGTCTTTAGATGGGGATCCGGTTGATGTTTTAGTACCAACGCCCTTTCCACTACAACCAGGATCCGTAATCAGCTGCCGTCCAGTTGGTATCTTAAATATGACTGATGAATCTGGTAAAGATTCTAAGATAATTGCAGTACCAAACTCTAAGCTATCGAAAGAGTATGATTATATAAAAGATGTTGATGACTTACCGCAGTTACTATGTGCACAAATTGTTTACTTTTTTGAACATTACAAAGATCTAGAAAAAGGTAAATGGGTTAAAGTAGAAAGTTGGGAAACAGCTCAAAACGCTAGAACCGAGATTATGTTATCCTTCGTACGAGCAAAAAAAACATAATAGAACCTATTTATTTTAGTCAAAATCAAATTGATAATTCAAGTTAATGGTTTGTTTATCATTAATAATAGTTTCCCAATTTACATTAGGTATAAAATAATGACGTGCACTTATGGTCATGATTAAATTCATAGTACTAAAAATAGATGTTAACCGTAATTTAGGAAGTATATATCCACTTACAAGAAACTGGTAATGACCTTGATCCTCATTGATGTTAAAGGTTATCTGATGTAGACACAATATTTTGCCAATTTTATTTAATATATACTGGTTTCTTGTTGTTCCCATGGATATAAACATTGAGGTTACTAACTGATCATAAGCATTCACGGTATCAATACCATGACCATTTAATAAATAAGATAAAGCTTCCTGCTGGGATTTAACTGGATTAGAGAATATCTCTAATTTAGGAGATTGAATTTTTCCCGTAACTCTTACACCAGTAATTATATTATCCTCTGTAGTATTTGGATCACGAATAGCTTCGATATTAATATCTGGTTTATCTATCTCATCTGAAAATAGTAGAGATCCTTTCTTTATTATTAAATCCTTATTGTATGCATGGTAATAGCCATATGGTATCTTTATTTCTCCATTCATTGATAATGGTCTATTTTTAGATTTAGTAATTTGTAAATTACCTAAAAGATTAGCTGTTAAACCAAATGCATTGATTTGTACATCATTGTTTAGATGCAATAATAGGTTTGTGACGATAGGAAGAGCTATAATTCTCTTATAGTTAGTTAACATTGGTATTAAGTTTAATTGCTCATCTAATAAAATAGCATCATCTAAAGAAATATCTGCTGTTGTTTGTTGCCACTCTTTCACTTTAATACGCATCCAGGGAATATTTACCTGACCATTTAGTGTTAATAAATTTGGCTTCGCTTCAAAAATAATGTTAGGAGATACATCGAATCGCATTGATGGCATATATATGCGTATTTTATTACCTTTTAAGGTAACATATATATGCCAAGTATGTAAATTACACCAGTCTGCATAACCATTTAGATAAATTTGCCCATGTGTAGTACCAATGAATCCTTGTAGATCGCTTCTTGTACCATTGCAATAGATAATTAACCGACTTTCTGTCATCGATAAAGGTATGATATTATTTTGAATAACTAATCGATCAATTCGAACCTCACCATAAATCAGTGGTGATTTGACATTACCACTGATTGATAATCCGGCATTAATTATGCCTTCTATAGGATCATCAAAATAATATTTGAGCTCTATTAGTGGTTTAAGTAGTACCAGAGATAAATTTTTAATTGTAATATTACCATTTATATTACATTTTTGCTTAGGGTCTTTGATCTGTAATTTACCATTACATTCACCATTACCTGCTATTTTTAGTGCCCAATCTAGATATGCCTGATGTTTATCTAATCCTGTTTTAAATATGAAGGTATCAAATAATACGTGCCAATTTTTTTTCTGTTGAATATTAATTAATTTTACTTTATTACCTACTAGGGTAATTTTAGTATATGGTAATTCGTTATCATTTTTCCAATGAAGATCTATGAGACCCGTTATTAAAACACTAGTCTTCATAGTAGTTGGTAGTAAGAATTTTAGCATTGATAAATCAAAGTTTGTTAACTGTACTTTTATGTTACCTAATACTCCAACTTCAATCTTATTAGGAATATAAATATAGGAATTATTATTTTCCCAAGAGTGGGAACTTATAGTAATTTTTTGATGGTTATCTTGATAAGAATAATCTAAGATTACATCTTTAGTTAGTTGCCATACACCAGTTGGTGTTACCAAACTAGTTTTACTTATTTTACCATGCCAGAGCTGATGCTCTGTATCTAACAATCCTTGTATTTGTACTTTACCAGATACTAACCTCTTACCTTGTAGACTTATAATTATCTTGTGTTGCTTCTTATTGCCGGTTGTTGTTAACATTAACTCACGACGCTGCCATTTACCTTGTTGTAAGGTATACCATTGTAAACAGAGGTTACTGTTAATATTATTTCCTGATAATATTTTACCTCGTAAGGAAAAGTTCTTGATATTTATATTGCCCCAGTGTAATGCTCTAGCATTTAAATCTACTAGTACTTGTTGTGGTTGCGAGTTTATATGACCTATAAGTTGTTGCGTAATTTCTGATGATTTATTAGCAGTTTTAGACTGTATGTATAATTTACTAATCCATATATCTTTTGATCCAGCAAAATGCAAATCACGACCATTAATCTCTTCAAGAGCGATCTCAAAAGGCAAAGTAAATCGTAACAATAGTTTAGTCAGTAAATTTAGCAATATCTTATAATCACAATATTGGTCTAATGTATTTAGTTTTGCTACATTAATCCATGTATTTGGTGTAATGAATGCTGTTTTCGGCCATACTACCAGTAAACCAGAAAGAAACGTCGACTGAAGAACTAATTTAGTATCTCTAAAAATTAATCCTGTATGCAAATCATGAAGCTGAATATTTATATTATTCAACTTAACCTGCATGTTATGTAACGTTAAGCATCGTATCATCAGTGACAGTGACGATGGGATGGAAATATATTTCCAACTACTTTGCTCTGTATTTGCTATTGCTAGTACAGCCTTTAATAAACTAGGTGATTTTTTTTTAACTTGTACTGATACATTACGTAGAGAAAGAACATCAATACATAATTTACGATGTAGTAAAGAGCTAAAATCTATTGCTAGTTGAAATTCACTGACTTCCACAGTTAAGTCAGGTCTTTGGTACCGTACTTGTTTAAGGGTAAAATTATTCCATTTACCACTTACAGATGCAATTTCTAAGCCTGGTACCAATTTTACCACGTTATTTATTACAACATTTAAACTCGTAGTAGTGCTCAGTAAGAGAACTAAAGTTAACGTACTTAGTAAGAAGAAAAGCAATAAGATACTTGAATAGTTTCTCTTGATTAAAGTCATAACGCGGAACCTAATCCAATGTATAGCTGTAATCCATGTTCATGCTTATCCGCTAATGGTCTAGCTATATCAAATCTTATTAACCCAGCTGGAGATTCCCATCGTATACCAATACCGGTACCAGTTTTAATGTTATTCTGTGTAATATCATTGACTGCTTCGCCGCTATCAATAAAAAATGTACCCCACAATTTATCAGCTATCTGTTGTTGATATTCTAGTGAACCAAGAGCTAGTTTTAATGCTCCATTAAGCTTACCGTAGTTATTTTTTGGAGATATTGACTGATATTTATAGCCGCGGATACTTTGGTATCCACCTGCAAAAAAACGAATTGAAGGAGGTACTAGTTCTAAAGAACGAGTATCTATCCAACCTATATTACTACTCATAATGAAGCGATGCTTATTTACTAATGTACGTATCCAAACATTATGTATTTGCCAAATAAGGAACGTAATATCTGAATTCCAAGCAGTATTGGATACAGATACAGAATAATGCTGTTTATTAACAATAGTAGGCATTAGTCCATTGCTTGTTCTCATATATTCTATAAGAATACTCGGGTAAACTAGTATAGTAGTATAATCATCATTACTTTGAATAGGAAAATGAGTTATACTACCGCGTAGATTGATAGCATGTTGCCAACTATTTGATAAATGCTTATAATGCATCAGATTTAGAGCCACTGAGTTATATTCAATGTTGTTGAGATTACATCTATTAAATCCTCCCTGCAGCATATAATATTGTTCTCTATAATCTCGAACGAAAGGAACTTTATATTGCATCTCAATAGCTTGCTCTGGGACTTGCAGGTTTATGATAGTCTTAATACTATGACCGTACTTATTTAACCAAGTTTTATCCCATGTAGTTTTTAACTGTAAACCTAAGTTTAAAGTATAACCAATACTGGATTTTATTTGATTATGTAATTGTGGTTTTACTCTAGCATCTATATTTAAAATATTATCCTTACTACCAGAAGTTACCTTCTCTAAATCAGGTGATATCACTACGGATTCAAACCAATTACTAGCTATTAGACGATTCTGAAGAGATGACAATAAGTTTGCATTATAAGGATCTCCAAAATTAATTATACTCCCTATTTTTTGTAAGTAATCCTCGCATATTTGTGCACCATGAAAACGTAATTTCCCGAATCGATAACGCTTACCACTATTAAAATGGATATCCCAATAAGCCTGGTATCTGGGAGGTGAAATATTTAGGTTACTTTTTTCAAATTTAGCATTAAAGTACCCTTTACTTAAAGCTAATTCAGATAATCCAGTTTTAAACTGGTAGTACAACGTATGATTTAACACTGTACCTAACTCTTTTTTACTAACATCAACCAACTGCTGATAATCCAGATCATAGCATGCATCTCCATGTAAAACTACGTTTACTCCTGCTATAATAGTTTGCTTACCTGGATTTACATGTGTAATTATTGTATAATGCTGATTATCTGATGATCTTTGTAATTCGAAATATATAATAGGTGAGTAATAACCAAGAGTACGTAGTTCTTCACGAACAGCTTCATTGAGCAATGACTTAAAGCGGTAGTCAGTAGCATCCATATTATCTTCGTTAGCATCTATAATAGATAAACTTGATAAACGATTACGTACCTGACTTAGTAAGTTTCCATTTAGTCCTGTTAACTGCAAGCATACATTCGCACTATAAGTATGCTGCGCAAAAAATAAGGCACAAAGTATCAATGACTTATAGCTATATCGTATTCTCAAGCTAATAACCTATAAATCTTTTAACAAAAGATATTTTCAAACACTAATTCTCTTTTAAGAGATAGCTGAACATAAGCCTGATATATGTAAGATCATAGTTGTGATTATGCTAGCAATAACATCATCGAGCATTATCCCTATACCTCCCTGCACCTGGTCGTGACACCACCGAATAGGCCAAGGTTTCCAAATATCTAAAAAGCGAAATAATATAAAGCTTAATGCAATTAATGTAATTGTATAGTGAGGTAAAGTAATCAAAATAATCCACATACCTACTAATTCATCCCATACAATATAACTATGATCATGTATACTAATATCACATGCTGTCTTATGACAAACATAGATTCCTATTATCCAACTGAATATTATTACAAATAAATCTAGTGGCCAGGATAATAAAGTGTGTAATACAAACCATAGTGGAATTGCTACCAGCGATCCTGCTGTACCAGGCATCCAATTCATTAATATACTACTACCAAAACACGTAGCAAGTAAGTGTAAAGGGTTAGATAATTTAATACGACCTTTAGCTGTTAGATTATTGATATTCATAAAATAGTCATTCTAATTTAAAGTGATCATAACCATGCCAATTATACTTAACTGGATTGTTATGAAGCATTAATTGTATTCCTTCACTGCTAGGTTTAATTTGACCAATACAAGTAAATATTACGCCCATATAGCTCATAGCTATATCTAGTGCTGTACAGTTTATTTTAGGTACTGTAAAACAAAGCTCATAATCTTCTCCACCACTGAGAGCCCAGCGTAAAGACTGGTGTGGTGTAGTATGCCTTATTAGTGCTGATGAACGTGGAATATTTTCTAAATAAAGATGTACACCACAGTTACTATTAATTAATATACGTCGTAAATCATTAATAATCCCATCCGATAAATCGATGGCTGCATTAGCTATATTGCGTAAAATTTTACCCTGTTGTATGCGTGGTTTAGGACGAAGATGGCGACCTAATAAATACTGCCGATCTTCTTCATTATTTACTTGTAGCTTATTTTGTAAAATAGCTAGCCCAGCAGCACTATCACCTAACGTACCGGTAACATAAACTAAATCACCAATACAGGCACTAGAACGAGTTAATGCCTGACCTATGGGGATTAGTCCATGAACGCTTAATGTTAAGCTTAGCGGTCCCCKACTAATATCTCCGCCAATAAGCTGCATATTATAATAATTTAGCTGTTGTAACAGACTATGGCTATAAGCTGCTATCCAATCTTCATCTATTAAAGGTAGTGTTAAAGATAGCGATAGCCAGGATGGCTCTGCACCCATAGCTGCTAAATCACTTAAGTTAACAGCAAGTGATTTATAACCTAAATCAACAGGATTGATATCAGGTAGAAAATGTGTACCAGATACTAATGTATCAGTACTTATAGCAATCATTTGTTCACTAGAAACAGATACTAGAGCACAGTCATCGCCTATTCCAGCTAAAACATCTTTACGATTATTATGCATCTTATTAAAATAGCGGTTTATAAGCTCAAATTCATAACATCCCATCTGATATCCAAAGAAAATAATTTTTCATATTCATTATTATTTACTAAATAAGATCTCACTTATTACTATATTAAATAGATGTTATTTTCGGTGAGGACGAATCTGAGAGGCTGTTTTCTCTAGAACACCATTAATAAACTTGTAACTATCTTCGGCACCAAAAGTTTTAGCTAACTCTATAGCTTCATTAATTGCTACTCTATATGGGATATCTTGACGTTTGCTTAATTCATATAGTGCTAAGCGTAAAACAGCACGCTCTACGTGTCCAAGTTTATCGAGCGGACGGGATAGATACGGAACCATTAGCTGATCTAACATATCAGCGGCAATTGCAGTACCAGAATATAACTCGCGAAAATATGCTACATCAATCCCTTTAATATCTTGTTCAGCTAAAAACTGTGCTTCTATATCTGCGATGTTATTATTCGATAATTGCCATGAGTATAGTGCTTGAACTGCGCACTCACGAGCACGGCGACGAGCAGTTATTTTCACAAAATTCTCCTTACTATCCTTACTAATTATAAGGCTTTAATAGTTTGCAGTACATGAATCATTTCAAGTGCAGCTAGTGCTGCTTCTGCACCCTTATTACCTGCTTTTATTCCTGCACGATCTATCGCTTGTTCAATGCTTTCGGTAGTTAGTATACCGAACGTTACAGGGAGTGCACTATTAATAGCTACATTTGATAAACCTGAACTACATTCGCCAGCAACTAATTCAAAATGTGTTGTTTCTCCACGTATAATAGTACCTAAAGCAATAACAGCATCATATTTATTACTTTGTGCTAATACACTTATAGTAAGAGGTAACTCATAGGCTCCTGGTACCCATACTACAGTAATATTTTCGTCTTTAACTTGACCAATACGAATAAGCACATCTATGGCACCATCAAGTAGGCTATGATTAACAAAGTGGTTAAAACGCGCAATAGCAATTGCTATATGCGCATTAGATGCGGTAACAATACCTTTAATTACTTTCACAAATAATCCTTTTATAATAAGATAATTTTGATTATAATTATTCATATCTAGGTCTAGGTTAATAGATTACTAATAGAATTTTTAACTATTTTCGTTATAGGTGCAGGATCATATTTATGATCCTGATAATGAATATATGAGTTTTAAACATATTCGTATATCTGGTCCTACTTGACGTATATTTAGTAATTTACAATTTAATGCGTCGCTGAGACGTTCTAAACCTGGTAGTAAACATAATGGCCGTGCCTTATCACCTAGTAGTTTTGGTGACATATAAAGAATAAGCTCATCTACTAAACCTGCTAACAGCAGTGATCCAGCTAGATTAGCGCCTGCTTCAACCCATACACTATTAATATGTCTTTTCCCAAGTAATATCATGAGTGCCATTAGATCAATACGTAGTATATCCTGCCTGCTTAATACAGGTAACTGTATTTGTTCTACCCATCTAGGCCAGATTTTATCATCTGGTTGTATACGTGCTAACCATGTTGTACCATTACTTTTGATTATCCGATGAAAAGGATTAACTCTATTAGCACTATCGATAATAACTTTAATAGGTTGACGTATGTTTTCTTCTTTACATAAACATTGTATATCAGCAGGAAGAGATAACCAACGTACATTGAGTGTCGGATTATCAGCTAATACGGTAGCTGAAGTAGAAAGAATAGCGTCACTTTCAGCACGGAAGCGTTGAACATCCTGACGAGCCTGATTTGATGTAATCCAAGAACTTTCTCCTGATGCCATTGCTGTACGACCATCTAAAGATGTTGCTAACTTTACTCTAATCCAAGGTAATCCAGTACGCATACGTTTTAGAAAACCTTTATTAATCATCTCAGCATCTTGTAACATAATACTATGACGTACTTCAATGTTAGCCTGTTGTAGACGGTATAAACCGCGGCCATTTACTTTAGGATTAGGATCTAACATAGCAGCTACGACTCTTGATATACCAGCTGCTATTAACGCTTCGGTACATGGAGGGGTATGTCCATAGTGATTACAAGGCTCTAAAGTTATGTAAGCAGTTGCACCATACGCCATAGCACCAGCCATACGTAATGCATGTATTTCTGCATGAGGTTCACCTGCACGTACATGATAACCTTCACCAACAACGCGATGGTCGCGAATGATCACACAGCCAACATTTGGATTAGGCGCTGTTGTTAGCTTACCACGTCTAGCTAGCTTAAATGCTAATGCTAGATAAAATTCATCGCTTTTCATTAGATCAGGAACTTGCATTTAGTAGATATTAAATTTATCTCCTGTTTATAAGTATAAATATAACGCATAATAAATCATAATATCCAATTCTTATTTTATAAGAGCCGGTAGCGTATCATTTGAATAAACTATCATATAGCAAGAATTATATTGCTCAATAAYCTTTCACAAGAAGTCACTGAAATTGATTTTATTAACAGATTTATTTTATTATTTTTTTGGTAATGATCTTTATTCTATTTACGATCAATATATACATAATTAGCGTGGTGAAATTAACTTGCTATAATATGTTCACGTTTTATACCTAGCTTTAGTGCTAACGCAGAAGCAACATAGATAGAGGAAATAGTACCTATCAATACGCCTATAAAAAGTGTAATAGAAAAACTACGTAACATTGAGCCACCAAAAATTATAAGTATAAGTACTACTGTCATAGTTATGACTGATGTTATAATCGTTCTATTGAGAACTTGGGTAATCGAAATATTAAATAGATCATAAGTATTGCTGCTAGAAATTACACGGAAATTCTCACGAATTCGATCAGAAACCACAATACTATCATTAAGGGAATAACCTATTACCGAAATTAATGATGCAATAATCGTTGATTCTATTTCAATCTTAAATACAGATAGTAATCCTAATGTAATAACTACATCATGAATTAATGCTAAGACAGTACCAGTTGCTAGTCGCCATTCAAAGCGGAAAATAACGTAGATAAAAATACATATTATTGCTAGTAGTAGCGCTATACTACCAGTTTGTAAAAGATCGTTGCTAACGCTTGGTCCAACTACTTCCACCCTTTTTACCGTTATATTTTGTTGAGTAACTTCATTTACTACACTAGTAATCTTACGCTCTATATTATTTGCCATAAATGGCATACGTACTATTATATCTTGACTACTACCAAAATTTTGCACTATAGCCTCTTTAAATCCAGATTGTTCTATTGCTTTGCGGATTTGGTCTATATCAATTGTTTGCTCTAAGTGCAGTTCAACTATCGTACCACCAGTAAAATCTAGTCCCCAATTAAAGCCTTGCATAAATATAACGATAATAGAAGCAAGAAATAATATTACAGACGAACTAAATGCTATAAAAGACCAGCGCATAAAATCATATACTTTAATGCTAGACTCTAGTTTATTAACAACACTATTTTCTTTTCTAGTCATCACTAATTGTCTAAATAGAAAGTTTATCTATTAACTTATTACCATATAGTAAGTTAACTATAGCACGAGTACCTAGTATCGCTGTAAACATTGAAGTAGCAATGCCAATTATGGTTGTAATTGCAAAACCTTTAATAGAGCCAGTACCAAACTCATATAGAATAATAGCTGTAATTATAGTCGTAATATTTGCATCGATGATACTAGAAAACGCTCGACGATACCCTTGGTAAATAGCTTGCTGTATACTACGCTCTTTACTTAGCTCTTCTTTGATACGTTCATAAATAAGTACATTAGCATCTACCGCAACTGCTAATGTAAGTACTATACCAGCAATACCCGGCATAGTTAGAATAACACCTGGCAATAACGACATCATGCCAATTATTAGAATCATATTAGCAATTAGTGCTATAGTAGCAATTATCCCGAATTTATGGTATCTTATTACCATAAATAGCACAGCAGCTATTAGTCCCCACAAACAAGCTTTTAAACCTTGATTAATATTTTGCATACCTAATGTCGGGCCAATAGTGCACTCTTCAACAATTTTAATAGGTGCCATCAATGCTCCCGCACGTAGTAGTAGTGAAAGATTACGGGCTTCTTGTCTATTATTTAGACCAGTAATACGAAACATATTACTAATGTGTGATTGGATAGTAGCAACATTTATGACCTCTTCCTGCTTAAGAAAGAGGTTATTATCTTTTATATTATCACTACTATTCTTATATTCAATAAATAGTATTGCCATTAACTTATTAATATTATCTTTTGTGAAGTTAGACATAATTTTTCCACCTTGATGATCAAGAGTAATATTAACTTGCGGCTGGTTATACTCATCAGTACTAAAAGTAGCATTAGTAATATGATCTCCAGTAAGAAGTACTTGCTTATATAATAAGATTGGCGTACCGTTACGGGTAAATTTTATTTCAGAATTACTGGTAATTTTACTATGTTCTTCTGATTGTTCTTCATTGACTAAACGAAATTCTAACATCGCCGTAGCACCTATTATTTCCTTAGCACGGGCAGTATCTTGAATTCCAGGTAACTCGACCACAATACTATTAACTCCTTGACGCTGTATTAGTGGTTCAGCTATGCCTAATCTATTTATGCGATTACGTAAAATATTAATATTCTGTTGTATAGCTAAGTTACTAGCTGCATGTAATTTATTATCTAATAAATAAATTTCAATGCTATATTTTTTGCCCTTTTTAATAAGAGCTATATCTCGGTGTATGGACATCAGTTTAGCTAGTGCTTCGTCGCAGATAGAACTATTAAGAAAGTTAACTTTACTTCCATAATTATTAATTTTACTTATTGATGTATAAGGAATATTATTCTTCCGTAGTTCTTGGATAAAAACATCTATAACTTGTTTATGTATATTATTGAGTACTGTATTCATATCTATTTCAATAAGAAAATGTACCCCTCCCCTTAAATCTAAACCTAGTTTAATAGGTAATGCACCTATCATAGTTAACCATGAGGGTACCGCTGGTGCTAAGTTAAGCGCTACTACATAATTATGGCCTAGTGTTTTTAGTAAAGTATCATGAGCATACAATTGCATATTGGAATTGGAAAATCTGGCTAGAATAGTACCATTAGTTAATGAAATAGATTTACTAACAATATTTTTTTGCTTTAATATATGAATAATATCAATGAGAGTAGATTCACTTACTGTAACACCGTGAGTGCCAGTTATTTGTATAGCAACATCTTCTCCATAAAGATTTGGAAGAGCATATATTATGCCTAATATTAGGGTGAGGACTAATATAATATATTTCCACAAAGGATAGTGGTTTAACACCAATTTTTTTTGACCCCATTCCTGATATTACTATTAGAGTGATTTTATTGTACCTTTAGGTAAAATAGCAGTGATAAAGTCACGTTTAATCAGAACTTCATTGGTATCATTAAGTGATACTAAAAAATAACCAGTTTCAGTAACTTTAGCTACTTTACCTACTAAACCTCCATTAGTAAGAATTTCATCCCCTTTAGTAATAGAATGAATTAGTGCTTTATGTAATTTAGCACGTTTTTGCTGTGGCCGTAAGATGATAAAATAAAAAAACAAACCAAAAAATAGCAACATAATTATCATTGAGTATGAACTGCCTTGATATGATGTACTAGTACTAGCAATAGCATCAGAAATAATAGATAGCATTTTTATTACCTCATAAATTCTTTAATAATAGCTATTTCTTGTTTTGTTATAAAATTCTTCAATAAAGTATTGCGATGTCCCGGTATC
The DNA here is from genome assembly GCF_000013185.1 of Baumannia cicadellinicola str. Hc (Homalodisca coagulata). Taxonomy (GTDB): domain Bacteria; phylum Pseudomonadota; class Gammaproteobacteria; order Enterobacterales; family Enterobacteriaceae; genus Baumannia; species Baumannia cicadellinicola_E. Next base: position 627,351 of record NC_007984.1, on the reverse strand, counting down.
AATTGCATCGCGTAAATCAGCCATTAAACGCTGATAATAACGTAAATTATGAATCGTATTTAAGCGGGCTCCTAATATTTCATTACAACGAGAAAGATGATGTAAATATGCGCGACTATAATTGCAACATGTATAACAATCACAATAAATATCTAATGATGTAATATCATATTTATACTTAGCATTACGAATTTTAACTACTCCATTAGTAACAAATAGATGACCATTGCGTGCATTACGGGTAGGTATAACACAATCAAACATATCTATACCACGACGCCATCCTTCTATTAAATCTTCTGGTTTACCTACTCCCATTAAATAGCGGGGTTTATCTTCTGGAAGTTGTGGACAAATATGTGCTAGAATATGGTGCATGTTTTCTTTTGGTTCACCTACTGACAAACCACCAATAGCATAGCCATCAAATCCTATCTCTATTAATTTTTTGACTGATAGATCTCGTAAATCTTTATACATTCCGCCTTGAATAATACCAAATAACGCATTATTATTTTTGAGTTCATGAAAACGTTTATGGCTGCGTTCTGACCAACGTAGAGACATTACCATAGATTTTTTTGCTTCATCCCATTGTACTGGATAAGGTGTACATTCATCTAAAACCATGACAATATCAGAACCTAAATCGTATTGTATTTCCATAGATTTTTCTGGGCTTAGAAAAATAGCAGAACCATTGATCGGATGACGGAAGTATACTCCTGCCTCAGTGATTTTATTGAGATTACTAATGCTAAAAATCTGAAAACCGCCTGAATCTGTAATAATAGGTCCATACCAATGCATGAAATGATGCAAATCACCATGTAACTTTATAATTTCTTGCTCCGAACGTAACCACAAGTGAAATGCATTACATAATATCATTTGTGTACCAGTGTCTTTTACTTCCTCTGTTGTGAGACTTTTAACAGTACCATAAGTGCCTACTGGCATAAAAGCAGGTGTTTCTACTACACCACGATCAAATTGTATACGTCCACGCCTAGCGCCTGCGCAATTTTTTAGTAATTGATACTTCAAAAAGTATTCCTATATTCAAAATAAATCCAAGTAATCTTTTTATAGAATAATTTTGCTACTATTAAAATACAGAGTTATTATTAGTAATGAACATTGCATCACCATAGCTTAAAAAGCGGTACGCGAGATTAACTGCTTCTCGATAAGCATTAAAAGTATGTTGGTAACCGGCAAATGCAGATACTAGCATAATTGGTGTAGATTGAGGCAAATGAAAATTAGTAATTAATGCGTCAATTACGCGAAAGCGATAGCCTGGGTAAATAAATATGCTTGTTTCACCGCAAAAAGGTGCTAACATCGTATGTTTGCTATTTGAGACTGATACTATCGCACTTTCTAATGAACGTACTGAGGTAGTTCCAACTGCTACTACGCGGTTACCACGCGACTTACAGGCTATTACTGCATCTACTACCGTATGTGGTACTTCAGTATACTCTGAGTACATATGGTGATGTTCTATCTTTTTTACTTTTATTGGCTGAAAAGTACCTGTACCAACGTGTAAAGTAATAAAAACCATCTCAACTCCTTTGACACGGAGAGCAGATAATAGTTGTTGATCAAAATGTAGACCGGCAGTAGGCGCTGCAATAGCACCTGGATGTTGGCTATATACTGTTTGATATAACTCTCGGTCTAGAGAGTAGTCAGGACGATCTAGATAATAAGGTAATGGAATATGACCAGCATCATTTAGTATGGTAAGTATATCACGTTGATCATCAAATAACAGCTCAAACCATATTTGATGACGTGCTACTATAATAGCACGTATATTTTCATTATCACCTAACAACAGTAATGTATCTATTTTTGGAGTTTTTGAAGCCCTAATATGAGCAAGTACACGCTGATTATCTAGTACTCTTTCTACTAATACTTCTACTTTACCACCACTAATTTTACGACCAAAGAGCCTAGCTGGAATTACACGAGTATTATTAAATACTAGCAAATCTCCTAGTGATAATTGATCTAGAATATCAGTGAAAACATTATGCTTAATAGCTCCGCTATGACCATCTAATGATAGCAAACGGCAGGTACTACGTTCTGGTAACGGATAACGTGCAATTAAATTTTTAGGCAAATTAAAAGAGAAGTCGGCAACATGCATGATTAATACTTATTATAAAAACATAAAATATATAAGCATAGTCTAGGACTATGAATAACTCACTGCAAGTGTAATTAATGTATTCTATAATACTAGAATATCATTCTTTATTCACTTATTAACTTTCTTAGTAACAGCTATTATATTATAATTAATCTTAAATTTACATATAGGAGTATAATATTTATGGTATTAGTTACTCGTCAAGCCCCTGACTTTACGGCAGCTGCAATACTAGGTAGCGGTAAAATAATCAATAACTTTAATTTTAAAAATTATATTAAAGGGCAACATGCAATTATTTTTTTCTGGCCAATGGATTTCACATTTGTTTGCCCTTCTGAATTAATTGCATTTGATAAACGTTATCTTGAGTTCCAGAAACGAAGGGTAAAAATTGTAGGTGTTTCATGTGACTCAGAGTTTGTACATAATGCTTGGCGTTTAGTACCACCGGATAAAGGTGGGATTAACCAAGTACAGTATCCTATGGTAGCCGATGTTAAAAGAGAAATTATCAAAGCATACGATATCGAACATCCAGATATTGGTGTTGCATTACGTGCATCTTTTTTGATAGATAAAGATGGTATAGTGCGCCACCAAATAGTTAATGATCTACCATTAGGTAGAAATATTGATGATATTATACGTATGGTTGATGCTTTACAGTTTAATGAAGAACATGGATTAGTTTGTCCCGCTCAGTGGGAGAAAGGACAAGATGGTATAACAGCTACTACTGAAGGAGTAGCTAAATATTTAGCGAAAAATGTTAGTAAGCTCTAGTTATTAGCTCTCATAATTAGAGCTAACTTGTAAGTTAGCTCTAGTTATTTAATTTTTTCCTCATCCTAAATAGAGGAAGTCCTTTTAACGACTTCCCGTTTTCTACTTAGCTTGCTACGACTGCTTCCTTCCAGACCTGATCGATTTCACAAGTAAATATTAGGCGAGAGCACTAAAAGGACCTAAAAAAATTTATGAGATAATCTATTACGTAGATTAAAGCTAATCGAATAATTATTACTAAATGGAAGATGCCCGGACTTGGAATCGAACCAAGGACACGGGGATTTTCAGTCCCCTGCTCTACCAACTGAGCTATCCGGGCAGATAGAGGCGCATTAGAACGTATTAATACAATTAAGTCAATGAATTTATTAAAAAATATAGCTAAGAGATATATCGTTAGTAACGACGACCATTATATCTAGGAGAAATTAAATTTTGCCACGAAAAGATATCATCTAGTTGCCTTTCAGTTAACAGACCTAACTCTAAAACTACTTGGCGTACACTTTTACCCGTTTCGTTACAAATTTTGCCTACTTTATCGCCGTTATGATGGCCAATAACTGGGTTAAGATAAGTTATGATGCCAATCGAGTTGAAAACATATTGTTCACAAATTGTATTATTTGCACTAATACCAAATATACATTTATCTTGTAAATGATAACACGCCTTAGTTAAAAGTGAAATAGATTCAAACATTGCTTGACTAATGACAGGTTCCATAACATTAAGTTGTAGCTGACCAGCTTCTGCAGCTATAGTTACACATGTATCATTACCAATAACCTTAAAGCACACCTGATTAACTACTTCAGGAATTACAGGATTAACTTTAGCTGGCATAATTGATGAACCTGCCTGTAGTTGAGGAAGGTTAATTTCATTTAACCCAGTTCTTGGGCCTGAAGAAAGTAAACGTAGATCATTACAAATTTTTGATAATTTTACTGCGAGACGTTTCAATGCACTATGCACCATAACATATGCACCACAGTCTGAAGTAGCTTCTATCAAGTCCTCAGCAGAAAAAAATGGTAATCCGCTTATTTTAGCTAGTTTATCGACGACTATATTTTGATATCCTTCAGGGGTATTAATACGTGTACCTATAGCAGTCGCACCTAAATTTACTTCTAAAAGAAGTTCAGCACTCCGTATGAGATTTTTATCTTCTTCCTTGAGCAATACATTAAAAGCATGGAATTCCTGACCAAGTGTCATCGGTACGGCATCTTGTAATTGAGTACGTCCCATCTTTAGGGTAGTCGCGAAAGTTTTAGCTTTGTGCTCAAAACCCGTACTTAGATGATTTATGCCTTTTCTTAGTTGCTGGATAGCGTTATAAATAGCTAATCTTAATCCAGTAGGATAAGAGTCATTAGTAGATTGAGATAAGTTTAAGTGATCGTGAGGACTAAGAAATTGATATTCTCCCTTTTGATGTCCCATTAATTCTAAGCCGATATTCGATAATACTTCATTAGTATTCATATTAATTGAGGTGCCAGCTCCTCCCTGAAATACATCTACGGGAAATTGATCCATACACCGACCGTGAACTAATATCTCATCACAAGCACGATTGATGAGATCAGCAATACCGTTTGGTAAAATTTTGAGTTCTTTGTTTGCTAAAGCAGCTGCTTTTTTCACGATAACCATACTACGGACTAATTCAGGTATATCACTAATACTAATAGTACTTAAAGCAAAATTTTCGCAAGCACGCAACGTGTGAATACCATAATAAGCATTAGCTGGAATTTCACGAGTACCAAGTAAGTCTTCTTCTACACGGATCGTATTTACCATTGATTTTCCAGATCATAATGAATCTAAAGTTATTAGAACATAAAATAATATGAATATCTTATTTTTACAAAAAAAATAATTTTATTTTTTAATTGTTATGATGTTTTACTAAAATTTTACACAAAAAAAATATCTTTTACCCTTGAAGCATTTAGTTATGCCCCCATCATTAACGCATGAATAGGGCATAACTAAATGCTTAATATGAATCTTTTTAAAATTGACCTAGATTTTCTTTAAGGGGAGCTATCAATGAAAATTCGTCCATTACATGATCGCGTTATCGTTAAGCGTAAAGAAGTTGAATCTAAATCAGCAGGTGGCATTATGCTGACAGGTTCAGCTGCTGGTAAATCCACCCGTGGAGAAGTACTGGCAGTAGGTCGCGGCCGCAGCCTAGACAATGGTGAAATTAAAGCTTTGGATGTGAAAGTTGGCGACACCATTATTTTTAATGACGGATATGGCGTTAAGGTAGAGAAAATCGACAATGAGGAAGTACTGATCATGTCTGAAAGCGACATTTTAGCTATTGTGGAAAAATAATTATTTAATCATTATTAACCCAACAAATTAAGGAAAACAAAATGGCTGCTAAAGAAGTAAAATTCGGTAATGAAGCTCGCATAAAAATGTTGAGAGGAGTTAATGTTCTAGCCGATGCAGTAAAAGTTACTTTAGGTCCTAGAGGTCGTAATGTTGTATTAGATAAGTCTTTTGGTGCACCTGTAATTACTAAAGATGGTGTATCTGTAGCACGAGAAATAGAACTAGAAGATAAATTTGAGAACATGGGCGCACAGATGGTAAAGGAAGTTGCTTCAAAAGCCAATGATGCTGCTGGTGATGGTACCACAACCGCAACTGTACTAGCCCAATCTATTGTTAATGAAGGGTTAAAAGCAGTTGCAGCAGGTATGAACCCTATGGATCTAAAACGTGGTATTGATAAAGCTGTTATCGGTGCTGTTGAAGAATTGAAAAGACTATCTGTACCTTGTGCTGATTCTAAAGCTATTGCTCAAGTTGGAACTATATCTGCAAACTCTGATGAAAAAGTAGGTATACTTATAGCGGAAGCAATGGAAAAAGTCGGTAAAAAAGGTGTTATTACTGTTGAAGAAGGTTCTGGTTTACAAGATGAACTAGATGTAGTCGAAGGTATGCAGTTCGATCGTGGCTACTTATCTCCTTATTTTATTAATAAGCAAGAGAATGGAACAGTAGAATTAGAAAATCCATTTATCTTACTAGCCGATAAGAAAATATCCAATATTAGAGAAATGCTTCCAATATTAGAAGCAGTAGCTAAATCAAGCAAACCTTTACTAGTAATTGCTGAAGATGTGGAAGGAGAAGCTTTAGCTACTTTAGTCGTAAACACTATGCGTGGTATCGTAAAAGTAGCAGCAGTTAAGGCACCAGGTTTTGGTGATCGACGTAAAGCAATGTTACAGGATATTGCTACCTTAACTGCAGGTACTGTAATTTCTGAAGAAATAGGTTTAGAGTTAGAAAAAGCTACCTTAGAAGATATGGGACAAGCTAAACGTGTTGTAATTACTAAAGATACTACTACCATTATTGATGGTGTTGGCGATAAAGCTATGATTGATAGCCGTGTTGCACAAATAAATCAGCAGCGTGAAGAAGCTACTTCTGATTATGACAGAGAAAAATTACAAGAACGTGTAGCAAAATTAGCTGGCGGTGTAGCTGTTATTAAAGTTGGTGCTGCTACTGAAGTTGAAATGAAAGAGAAGAAAGCTCGCGTAGAAGATGCCTTACATTCTACTCGTGCTGCTGTAGAAGAAGGTGTCGTTGCAGGTGGTGGCGTCGCACTTATTCGTGCTGCTAATGGTATTCAGCAGCTTTGTGGTGATAATGAGGATCAAAACGTAGGTATCAAAGTTGCACGACGCGCTATGGAAGCACCTTTGCGTCAGATAGTAGCTAATGCTGGTGAAGAACCATCAGTCATTGCTAATAACGTCAAAGCTGAAGACGGTAATATGGGCTATAACGCCGCTACTGAAAAGTACGGTAATATGATAGATATGGGTATACTAGATCCAACTAAAGTAACCCGTTCTGCGCTGCAGTACGCTGCTTCTATTGCCGGTCTTATGATTACTACTGAATGTATGATTACTGATCTCCCGAAAGAAGAAAAACCTGATGTAAGTGCTTCTAGTGGTGGTATGGGTGGTATGGGTGGTATGATGTAAGTTAGCAGCTCATATTAATAAGTAAAATTTAATCATGCTTTATTTAACCCCCAGTTATAGAACTGGGGGTTAATTATTATATTTATTTCTTATCCTAAAGATAAGATAGTTTTACTCGGCATTCCACTAATATCCCTAACTAATCTAGGAACGAGATAACCGGCTACTTTACTTAACAAGTCATGCATAATCTTCCGTGCTCGTTGATCATCAACTATAAAATGTGTAGCACCTTGCACACAATCTAAAGTATGTAGATAATAAGGTAGTATGCCTATAGAAAATAAAGTTTCGCTTAGTGTAGCTAAAATTTGAGCATTATCATTAATCCCACGTAAAAGTACACTCTGATTTAAGAGTGTTACCTGTTTATTACGTAATTTTGCTATGCTTTTCTGTACTGAGGAATCAATTTCTTGAGCATGATTAATATGTGTCACTAATACTACTTTAAGTCGGGATCTTGCAAGACGTTGACAAATAAAAGAAGTAATTCGTGCAGGAATAACTATAAGTAATCTACTATGAATACGTAATTTTGTTAAATGAGGTATATCTTCTAGTAAGTTTAAAAGTTTATCTAGTTCATGATCTTTTGCCATTAGTGGATCACCACCAGATAAAATAATTTCGTTCAGCTCCGAATGTTGYTTAATATATTCGATAGCTAGTTTCCAGTTAGCTTGATTGCTTTGATTATCTTGATAAGGGAAATAACGACGAAAACAGTAACGACAGTTTATTGCACAACCACTTTTGACAAGTAGTATAGCACGATTATAATACTTATGTAGTAACATTGGAGCAACATTATACTGCTGCTCATTTATTGGATCTTTGCTAAAATCTAAGTGTTGCTTAAACTCTTCTGGTAACGTTAACACCTGACGGAGTAATGGGTCAGTTGGATCCTCATATTTCATACGTTTAACGAATGTTTTAGGTACACGGAATGGGAATAGTTGCCTAGCTTTTATAGCTTCACGTAGTTTTTTATCTTGATCAAGCTTTAATTGTTGCAATAATTCCATTGGATTAGTTATGACATCTGCAAGTTCATTGAGCCATTCTTCTTTATCGGAAGAATTGTTTCTTCTTAAATGTTTCATTTTTCATTACCATATTTGTTGAAGAAAAATCTTATGCATTTTTATCGTACTAATGAATTTCGGGTTGGTTTGAAAATTATGCTTAATGGCGAACCATACGCTATTATAGAAAATGAATTTGTTAAACCGGGAAAAGGTCAACCATTTAATAGAGTACGTCTACGTCAATTACTTTCTGGTAAAAAAATAATTGAAAAAATATTTAAGTCTGGTGATGCTGTTGAAGCTGCCGATATTATCGATCGACACTTAAATTATTTGTATAATAATGGTGAATTCTGGTATTTTATTAATAATCAAAACTACGAGCTAGTTGCTGCAGATGCTAAAGCCGTAGGTGACTATGCTAAATGGTTAGTCAAACAAACTCCTTGTGTATTAACTTTATGGAAAGACCAGCCTATTGCCGTAGTCCCACCTAACTTCGTAGAATTAGAAGTATTATCTACTGATCCTGGGATAAAAGGAGATGCTATTAGCTCTATTTATAAACCAGCTACCTTAACTACTGGTGTAATAGTTAAGGTACCTTTATTCATTAATAAAGGAGAAATAATTAAAGTAGATACTCGTACTAGTATGTATATATCACGAGTTAAGTAGTAGATGATGGATCAAATATAGATTTTATATATATATAGTATTTTATTATGATCTGAAGCAAAATTTTTCCTTACATTAGGTATATTAATGAATAAATTAATCAGTTGGAAACCTCGTGCTTCTATTCATAATTTATTCATTAGAGCTAAAATAATAAACAATATTAGAATTTTTTTTATAAATCGTGGTTTACTAGAAGTTGAAACACCAGTTATGAGTCATACTACAGTACCTGACATTTATCTTTTTCCTTTCCAGACAAATTTATATTTTTTAGAAAAAGTACCAGAGAAAGGAGTGCCAATGTATCTTATAACTAGTCCAGAATATCATATGAAACGTCTACTTGCTGCAGGTAGTGGTCCAATTTTTCAAATATGCCATAGCTTCCGTAATCAAGAATACGGCAATTATCATAATCCAGAGTTTACTCTATTAGAATGGTATAGACCATATTATAATATGGTTGATATTATGGATGAAGTTAATATTTTTTTACAAACAATTATTCATTGCGATAGTGCCGAGATGTTGTCTTACCAACAGGTTTTTCGCCTACATGTTGGTATCGATCCACTATTAGCAGAGCTAGATGAACTAAATCAAGTATTAGTTAAGTTCAATCTTAGTAGTACTATATCACTATATAATGACCGTGATAAATTACTTGATTTTTTATTTTTAATGTTAGTAAGACCTCATCTTGGTAATAATAAGCCTGTTTTTATTTATAATTTTCCTGCTTCCCAATCATTACTAGCTGAGTTAAATTCTGATGATCACCGAGTAGCTGAAAGGTTCGAAGTTTATTTTCATGGTATAGAATTAGCTAATGGTTCTCGTGAGTTAACTGATGCAGACCTACAACGTGAACGTTTTATGCAGGAAAATAATAAACAAGTAGCAATGAACAGACCACCGCGACTTATCGATGAACAGTTATTAGCAGCGTTAGAATGTGGTTTACCTTCTTGCTCAGGTGTAGCATTAGGTATTGATCGCTTATTAATGTTAACTTTAAAAGCTAAGCATATTAGCGAAGTTATGGCTTTTTCTGTAACAGATGCGTAATTAAGGCTTCTGCCTAAAATTAACATCTAGTTTGAGATATTAAGCTTATTACAGAAGTAAATCATTGGTTACTGAAGCATGATAATAACTATTGATGATTCGTACTAAGTTATCATTGGTCGGAACGAATTAACATTCGATTATTTTGCTCAATTTATTCTGTATGCAATAGAGTATATATCTTAATATTTAGCTCTAAAGAAATTAAATTATTAATTTGCTGTAATATATTAATTGAGTAACTAATTAGCAGTATTACTACTAATAATTTGTAATCATATTTTTTTGTTACTATAACCTAACGGTAGTCCTACACGAGTAATACAATTAGTATATAAGTGATCGCATAACTCTATTCTACCATATCGGAATAAATTAATGACGGTAGAACCAAGCTTAAAGTATCCCATTTCTTGACCTTTAAGTAAGATAACTGCATTTTTATCTCCGAATTTGGGATAATGCCAACATTTAATGACTTTTTCTCGCGGTGGCATGACGGTACCAGACCAGATGGTTGCGATACTACCTACAATAGTAGCACCAACAAGAATTTGTGCTATTAAACCAAAATTACTATCAAATAAGCAAATTACTCGCTCATTACGAGCAAATAAATTAGGAACATGAGTGACCATGGAAGGATTAACAGAAAATAAATTACCTGGTACATAAATCATTTGACGTAAGACACCGTTACAAGGCATATGGACCCTGTGATAATCTCTAGGAGAGAGATATATTGTCGTAAAATTACCGCAACGAAAGTAATTAATAATTCTAGTTTGCCCAGCAAGTAAAGCTTCTAAACTATAGAAATGTTTTTTTGCCTGTAATATTAGATGATCTTGAATGGTTCCTAATTGTGATATAATACCATCGGCTGGTTGCACTATCACTGATGGATTAGAATTAATTGGACGAGCATTTTTATTGAGATATCTAATAAAAAAAGCGTTAAATGTTTTATAAAAAGCGATATCTTGCTGTAGTGATTCTTGCATATTAACTTTATAAAATAATATAAATAACTTAATGATAATTCTAGTAAACCAACTACCATGACATTCAGCACTCCAACCTACTATCTGGGTTAATAATAGTTGAAGTAAGTATCTTAATTTTTGCAAAAATGGCTTTATAATATAAAGCACGTATATAAGTAACCTCTTATAATGTTATTACTTAGGAAGTATATAATTACCCATACGACTAAAATATCATCGTGTTATTTATTTTATCATTTAGTATAGTACAGGGATGAGTAAATATATAAATACTAACTAAAAATTATTGTTACATAGTTTAGGAATCTATTGAATAGATAGATCAATCATCTTATAATTTATAATTAACTATTTTTTTATAATTATATTTTTCTTTTGGATGAATTTTTACTCTAGATCAAGAGATTTTTTCATTATAAATTTTTATTATAGTTTGATATTTAACTATCAAACATAGTAATTAAATATTGCTTCATTAGCAAAAGGTACATCATATACTTTATTAAAGATCTTAATACTAAAATGATATCACTCCATAACCTAATATGGATAGATCTAGAAATGACAGGTCTTAATCCTGAGCAAGATCGTATTCTTGAAATAGCTACATTAATTACTGATGCTAACCTTAATATAATAGCAGAAGGTCCAGTTTTAGCTATTCATCAGTCAGAAGAACAACTTAAATTAATGAATACATGGAATATACGTATACATACTGCTAATGGATTAATAGAAAAAGTTCGTAAGAGTACATTAAATGAAGAAACAGCAGCGGCACAAACTATTGCGTTTTTGCAAGAATGGGTACCAGCAGGTAAATCACCTATCTGTGGAAATAGTATAAGTCAAGATCGTCGTTTTCTCTACCGTTATATGCCAATACTAGAGTCTTATTTTCATTATCGTTGCTTAGATGTTAGCACTTTACAAGAACTTGCGCGTCGATGGAAACCTAAAATTATGGCAGGAATAAAGAAAAAAAATAGCCATAAAGCTTTAGATGATATTCGTGAATCAGTAGCAGAATTAGTATATTATCGTGCACATTTTCTCCTGCTTAGTTCTAATATTTAATCTTAGTTTTAGTAGAAAAATAATGAATAAACCTCAATAAAATTGACTATGTTATCAAGTTATTATCTCAGGTAATAACCTTATTTTTACCTATTCTTTAGTAGAACAGCATGTATTAAAACGTTGGACAGTATATCATTGTCATTTTGTATAGCATAAATAGAGAAATTTTAGTTAATTGGCATACATAAATACTTATATGATGAAACTCTATTAACAATAGAGTTTCATCATGATATAGGGGTTTGACCCATGATAGATTGATCAATAATATTAGAACCTAGAAGCTAGCAGAATAACACATCAAGTTAAAATATAAGCATTTAGTACAAAAGTATAAAATGCTACATTTAATAAGTTTGTAATTAATGAATACCTACTTTTATTCATGTTTGTTATTTATAATAGGATTTTTAATAATTCAATCATCAATAGCTATGCCTTTACGTGATATACCTGTTACTAATAATGTAATTCAATCAATAGTAATATTCAGCTTTAATACGCCACCTATTTATACTTTTTTCTATCTGCATCATCCAGAAAGGTTAGTCTTAGATCTAAACCAAGAACTTAATTTACCATACAGGTTGCCACTAAATTTTAACGGTCATAATCTCATTAAATGTATTAGAACTAGTACACCAATAAGCGAAAATAGTATTCGTATTGTTTTTGAGCTAATTAATAAATCACAAATAAATATTAAAATAAAAAAAATTAGTAGCTATTATAATCTGATAGTAACAATTAGGACAGCACTACCACCATTATCTAATTTTCAGAAACAACAAACATTATTGAAATTAAATACTAATGCTAATAGTAATACAAAAAATTTAAATTCTAATATCAATAATAAAGAGAAAAAAATTAGTACTAAAACAGTAATAGTTGCTATTGATGCTGGACATGGTGGTCCAGATCCAGGAGCTATTGGTCCTCATGGTATTAAAGAAAAAAACGTTACAATAGCTATTGCCCATAAACTTAAAGTAATGCTAAACAGAGATCCTATGTTTAAGCCAGTACTTACTCGCAATGGTGACGAATTTATCTCAGTAATGGGTCGATCTGAAGTAGCAAGGCAACATGAAGCATGTGTACTAGTTTCTATTCATGCTGATGCTGCACCAAATATTCACGCTCGTGGTGCTTCAGTTTTGGTACTTTCGAATAAAAGAGCTAATAGTGAAATAGCAAATTTGCTCGAAAAAAATGATAAACAAGCAAAATTACTAGGTGGGGCAGGTAACTTGCTTGCAAGCGGTAAGACTAATCCCTATTTTAGTCAAGTAATATTAGATTTACAATTTGGTAATGCACAGCGAGTAGGCTATGATATAGCAGTAAATATACTAAAGCACTTAAGAGAGATTAGTATCTTACACAAAAAAAATCCTGAACATGCTAGCCTAGGAGTATTACGTTCTCCAGATATTCCATCATTGCTTGTGGAAATAGGTTTTATTAGTAATGCACTAGAAGAAAAACTATTAGGTAGCTGTGCTTATCAAGAAAAAATTGCTAAGGCATTACATCTAGGATTACGCTCTTATTGCATGGAATACGACAAACTTTCTTAAAAGAAAAAATTATAATAATCTATTTAAATTATTAAGATTAATTAACTCTATTACCTATCTAATAGGACTAGTTCTGATGCAAATTCATCGACTATCACCACAATTAATCAACCAAATTGCTGCTGGTGAAGTAGTAGAACGACCAGCTTCAGTAGTCAAAGAACTAATAGAAAATAGCCTAGATGCTGGTGCTACACGTATTGATATTGAAGTAGAACTTGGGGGCGCAAAAGTAATACGTATCCGTGACAATGGATATGGTATCAGCAAAAAAGATATAGTACTTGCTGTTGCTCGCCATACTACTAGTAAAATATCGAGCATAGAAGATTTAGAGTGTATTAAAAGTATGGGATTTCGCGGTGAAGCTTTAGCTAGTATAAGTTCAGTAGCTCATCTTAATCTTACTTCGCGTACTGCTAAACAAAATGAAGCTTGGCAAGTATACACTGAAAGATATACTGAAAAAGTTATGCTTCTACCTATAGCACATCCAGTCGGTACTACTGTAGAAGTACTCGATTTATTTTATAATACTCCAGCTCGGCGTAAATTTATGCGCGCAGAACAAACTGAGTTTAAGCATATTGAAGAAGTTATTCGCCGAATGGCACTAGCACGATTCGACGTGACATTTATTTTGCAGCATAACAATAAAATAGTGCAGCACTATAGAGCCGTTAAAGAACCTAGTCAATATTGGCGACGTCTCAGTCGTTTATGTGGAAACACTTTCGTTAATAATGCCCTTAAGATATCTTGGCAAAATATTGATTTTTCGATCCAAGGTTGGGTTGAAGACCCTAGCTGTATAAAATTACCAGAGATGCAATATAGCTACGTTAACCAACGTATTATCAGAAATAAACTGATTAATCACGCGATTCGCCATGCTTACCAAGATCAGCTGAAAGGTCCTCATCAACCATCTTTTGTGATTTTTATAGTTATTAACCCTCAACAATTAGATATTAATGTACATCCAGCTAAAAAAGAGATCAAATTTTACGAGGCGAGAAAAGTTCATCATTTTATCTATCAAGCATTAATGACTGTTTTGCAACAACGAGTAAAACTTTCCTCAGATACTTGTTATAGTACTACACAAAAACCCATAGGGAAAATAATACCTAGTCATGCTCTTAATCAGCTTAATGAAGGTAAGAACAATATATTAGTCAGTTATTCTGCGGCAGCTAAAAATGCTGATGAATTATTAAGTAATCAAATAATTCAGGATCCTGATGAAGCAAAAATGCAAGATATTCCAGCGAAATGCCAAGCTACAAAAAACTCCTGTTCAACATCATTAAGTAATGATTTTTATAGTTTTGGCAAAATGCTAACTTTTTGTTCTCCTTGCTATGCATTGTTAGAATCAGCTCAAGGATTATCACTATTATCATTACAATTCGCAGAACGCTATATTACTGAACGTCAACTGACTCCAGAAAATAACAGTGATACTATATTAGCTCAACCACTGTTGATTCCATTACGTATAATACTAAGCAATGGTGAAGCCTCAGCCCTTCATCAACATAGGTTATTATTACAGCGTATGGGGATTCTACTACAACCTAATGAAAATGAAACAATACTAAATGCCGTTCCTTTACCATTATTAAGAAAAAAAAATTTATCTAACTTAATTTTAGATTTGTTAAGATACTTAAATAATGAAACATCTGTTACGTATCATAAAATTGCTTCCTGGCTTGCATGTAGCTTAAATAGTCAAATAACTACATGGAATTATTCTAGAGCAATACCATTAATTGCAGAAGTTGAACGCCTATGTCCACATTGGATAAAAAATCCACCGAATGCACTTATAGTTAAGCTAGATCTAAAAATGGCGATCAAAGCTTTAAATAATAGCTAAGATATATCAGTGCTACCTATAGCTATATTTATTATAGGACCAACAGCCTCGGGTAAAACTAATTTAGCGATTAAATTACGTCAAAAGTTACCAGTTGAAATTATTAGTGTTGATTCTGCTTTAATTTATCGTGGTATGGATATAGGTACCGCTAAACCAAACCACGAAGAGTTAACTCAAGCACCACACCGGTTAATAAATATTTGTGATCCTGCTGAATCATATTCCACAGCTAATTTTTGTCTTGATGCACTTAATGAGATGACAGTAATAACAGCAGCAGGACGTATACCATTGCTTGTTGGTGGAACTATGCTTTACTTTAAATCGTTACTCCATGGTCTATCTCCATTACCTCCAGCAAATGTTGAAATACGCACACTTATTCAGCGTGAAGCTAAAGCTGTTGGATGGGCTGCTTTACACCAAAAATTAAAAAAAATTGATTTAGTAGCAGCTAATCGTATTCATCCAAATGATTCATATAGATTATTACGAGCACTAGAGGTATTTTTAGTTTCAGGTAACACTTTAACTGAAATGATCCAAAAATCCGGTAATGCGCTAAAGTATCAGGTATATCAATTTGCTATTATGCCTGTTAATAGATCCTTACTACACGATCGTATTACGCGACGATTTCATCAGATGTTAGCTAATGGATTTGAATATGAAGTTAGTCAACTGTTTGCACGAACTGATTTAAATACAAACATGTCATCTATCCGCTGTGTTGGCTACCGTCAGATGTGGTCATACTTGGCAGGAGAAACTAATTATCATGAGATGATATTTCGTGCTATTTCAGCAACAAGAAAACTTGCTAAGCACCAAATAACATGGTTAAAGAGCTGGCAAAATATTTGTTGGTTAGATAGTGAACAACAGGACATGGCTTTGAATAAAATATTACAAATGATAAGCAAACACATTAGTTAGATACTGGAATATTTTTTATATTATTGCCAGCTACATGTATATTATAAGTAAACTAAGCAAGGAAAAGATAGAATGGCTCACGATAGAAAAGATAGAATAGCTCACGATAGAAAAGATAGAATAGCTCACGATAGAAAAGATAGAATAGCTCACGATAGAAAAGATAGAATAGCTCACGATAGAAAAGATAGAATAGCTCACGATAGAAAAGATAGAATAGCTCACGATAGAAAAGATAGAATAGCTCACGATAGAAAAGATAGAATAGCTCACGATAGAAAAGATAGAATAGCTCACGATAGAAAAGATAGAATGGCTCAGGGGCAATCTTTGCAAGATATATTCTTAAATGTATTACGTCGAGAACGTATTCAGGTTTCTATTTATTTGTTTAATGGCATTAAATTACAAGGCCATATTGAGTCTTTCGATCAGTTTGTGATTGTACTTAAAAATACTATTAGCCAAATGGTTTATAAACACGCTGTATCCACTATTGTACCATCAAAATTTGTATCACACTATGCTAATAATAGTAGTAACTATAGCAATCATAGTGGTGATCGTAATTAGGTTTATAACTGAGATAGCTAGATTGTTATTAGGTTCTAGTCCTCACTTAAGATTTCATAATTCTTTTTAGTATTGAATATTTACTATAGAAGCACGAGGTTATACGCTTGTTTAATTGTTCTAAGTTTGGTACTCAAGCAATACTAGTTCATATCTTTTTTACAAAAGATCATAATAAAGCAGATATAAAAGAGTTTGAAACTTTAGTTTTATCTGCAGGTTTATCGGTATTAGATATAGTAACCTGTAGCCGTAAGGAGCCAAATTCTAAATATTTCGTTGGTGAAGGTAAAGCAGAAGAAATTGCAGAAAAAGTTAAGATCAGTAGTGCATCAGTAGTTATTTTTGATCATGCTTTATCTCCTGCTCAAGAACGTAATCTAGAGTGTTTATGTCAGTGTCGTGTCATTGATCGGACGGGATTAATACTTAGTATTTTCTCGCAGCGCGCACGTACTCACGAGGGAAAACTACAAGTTGAATTAGCACAATTACGATATATTGCTACTAGATTAGTACGCGGCTGGACGCATCTTGAAAGACAAAAAGGTGGTATTAGCCTATTACGTGGACCTGGTGAAACTCAGCTAGAAACTGATCGTAGATTATTGCGTAATAGAATGAATACAATTAAATTACGTTTAGCAAAAGTAGAGAGAAGACGTGAGCAAGGACGGTATGCACGTGCTTCTATTCCTACTATTTTACTGGTAGGTTATACAAATGCTGGAAAATCAACATTATTCAATAGTATCACTGAAGCTAGTGTAGATGTTGCTGATAAATTATTTACAACCCTCGATCCAACACTAAAACGCCTGAATATCCCTACTATTGGTAATATAGTACTCGCCGATACTGTAGGTTTTATCCAACATCTACCTCATCATCTTGTCGCATCATTTAAGTCAACATTACAGGAAACACAGCAGGCAAAATTACTACTACATATTGTAGATGCTACCGATCAGTGCATTAATATCAAAATAGATGCAGTTAAAAAAGTATTAGTAGAAATTAATGCTAATCATATCTCTACCTTACTAGTAATGAATAAAATAGACCAACTTGATAATTTCATACCACGTATTGATCGTAATACTGATAATGAACCAGTACGTGTTTGGCTATCAGCGCAAAATGCTGATGGTATTACATTACTAATGCAAGCACTAAGTGAGCTTTTAATACGAAAACATAAAATAATCCGCTATAATTTACGTTTACCACCTCAAGCTAGCCGCTTACGTAGCCTTTTTTATCAGTTACAGGCTATAGAACAAGAGTGGAGTGAACAAGATGGTAGTATTCGATTATTAGTAAAAATACCTATTGTTCAATGGTATCGTTTATGTAAACGGGAAGTAGAATTGTTAGACTACCTTGTCTAACTATTTTAAATTAGAAACACTAGAGTAAAATGGAGCTAAAACATGGCGTGGAATGAGCCAGGTAATCAAGGACATGAACGTGACCCATGGGGAAGTAGCAATAATAACAGTAATTATAACCGTCAGCTAGATTGGACTGATATTTACAATCAGTTAAGCCGTAAATTATTAGGCCGCTTTAGTCGTAACGGTATACCAGGTAAAAATAGTCTATATATTTGTCTCATAGTAATAACACTTATTTGGTTAGGTAGTGGTTTGTATACTATTAAAGAAGCTGAACGTGGCGTAGTGCTTCGTTTTGGTAAATTTTACCGTCTGGTGAATCCAGGCTTAAATTGGAAACCTACTTTTATTGATACCGTTACTATGGTTAACGTAGAATCAGTACGAGAATTAGCAGCTTCAGGTGTTATGCTTACTTCCGATGAAAATGTAGTACGCGTAGAAATGAATGTACAGTACCGCATTACTGACCCAGAACGTTATCTTTTTAGTGTTACTGATGCCGACGATAGTCTACGTCAGGCTACTGATAGCGCCCTACGTGGGGTAATCGGCAAATATACTATGGACCGTATTCTGACTGAAGGTCGTACTGTAGTGCGTAGTGATACTCAACGTGTACTAGAAGAAACAATCCAACCATATAATATGGGTCTAACATTACTAGATGTAAATTTCCAGGCTGCACGGCCACCAGAAGAGGTAAAAGCTGCGTTTGATGATGCTATTGCCGCACGTGAAAATGAACAGCAATATATTCGTGAAGCAGAAGCTTATGCAAATGAGGTACAACCTAGGGCTAATGGTCAGGCACAGCGTATTCTAGAAGAGGGGCGCGCATACAAAGCACGTACTATATTAGAAGCTAAGGGTGAAGTTCAACGTTTTGCTAAGGTATTACCAGAGTATAAGGCAGCACCAGAAGTAACTCGTGAACGTCTCTATATAGATGCTATGGAGCGTTTATTAAGTAAAACTAATAAGATCATAGTGAACGAAAAAAATAGTAACAACTTAATCTTATTACCATTAGATAGTATGTTACGTTATCAATCTGAGGCGACTAAAAAAAATAAATATATTCCTGGTATTGATATGCAGTTACCCATAACTAACAAAACAGATAGCATCATTCTAAAAAACCAGCAGCGCCAAGCTAATGCAACGCGCAATAATAATACCCGTCAAGGAAGATAGTAACTAATGAATAAACCTTTAATACTGATTGTTACGATAGTTTATTTAATGTTATGTGCTTCACTATTCGTTGTTCAAGAAGGACAACGTGGCATAGTTTTACGCTTTGGTAAAGTACTACGTGATCGCGATGAAAAACCACTAATTTATAATCCTGGTTTACATATCAAAATTCCTTTTATTGAAACAGTTAAGAATTTAGATGCCCGTATTCAAACAATGGAAAATCAGGCTGATCGCTTTGTAACGATGGAAAAGAAAGATCTAATTGTCGATTCTTATATTAAGTGGCGCATCAGTGATTTTAGTCGTTATTATCTTGCTACAGGTGGCGGCGAGATATCACAGGCAGAAGTACTTCTAAAACGTAAGTTTTCTGATCGTTTACGCTCAGAATTAGGGCGTTTACATGTTAAGGGTATAGTGACTGACTCACGCAATCAGCTAATGACCGACGTAAGGGAAGCACTAAATCATGGAACTTCTGGGGATGAAGATGAGTTACAAGCTACAGATCACGCTATAGCTTCTGCTGCAGCACGTGTTGAACGAGAAACGAAAGGTTCGCAATCGGCAGCAGTTAACTCAAATAGCATGGCGGCTCTAGGTATTCAGGTAGTAGATGTACGCATTAAACAGATTAATTTACCGACCGAAGTTTTCGATGCTATATATCAACGTATGCGTGCAGAACGTGAGGCAGTAGCTCGTCGTCATCGTTCACAGGGCCAAGAAGAGGCTGAAAAACTACGTGCAACTGCAGACTATGAGGTTACGAGAACTTTAGCAGAAGCAGAGCGACAATCATTGATTATTCGTGGTGAGGCTGACGCACAAACTGCTAAATTATATGCTGATGCTTTTAGTATTGATCCTGCTTTCTATGCCTTTATACGTACTTTACGTGCATATGAAAATAGTTTTAATGATAAAAATAATTTTATTATATTAAGCCCAGAAAGTGATTTCTTACGCTTTATGAAATCTCCTGGTCATTGGCATGAATAATATTTCACTGTACTTATTCTTTATTGTAAAATAAAGTGCTGAAAAATTAAATTTCAGATGCTAAAATTTAATTTTTAGTTATTTGGTAAATGTAAAATAAAATATGAGTAATAACGTGGTTGTGCTTGGCACCCAATGGGGTGATGAAGGTAAAGGTAAGGTAGTTGATATCTTAACTGAACGAGCGAAATATGTAATTCGTTATCAGGGAGGGCATAATGCCGGTCATACTTTAGTTATAAATGGTGAAAAAACTATTCTTCATTTGATACCTTCTGGAATTCTACGTGAAAATGTAAAAAGTATTATCGCTCATGGCGTTGTGTTATCACCGGAAGCACTAATAAAAGAGATACATGAACTCGAAGCTCGAGGTATTCCAGTGCGTCAACGTATGCTAATTTCTGAAGCATGCCCACTTCTTCTATCTTACCATGTGGCAATGGATATTGCCCGTGAAAAAGCTCGTGGCACCAATGCTCTCGGTACTACAGGACGTGGTATTGGTCCTGCTTACGAAGATAAAGTAGCAAGACGTGCACTCCGTGTTAGTGATTTATTCAACAAAGAATCTTTTGCTATTAAGCTGAAAGATATAGTGGACTACTATAACTTTCAGCTAGTGCATTACTATAAGGTAGAAGCAGTTAGCTATCAGAAAATACTTAACGATATCATGGTAGTAACAGATATGTTAACTAGTATGGTCGCTGATATATCAGTGTTATTATACAATGCTTACCAGCAAGGCGATATTATGATGTTTGAGGGTGCTCAGGGTACTTTATTAGATATTGATCATGGTACTTACCCTTATGTAACATCTTCTAATACTACCGCAGGCTGTGTTACTACTGGTTCTGGTCTAGGACCACACTATATAGGATATGTATTAGGTATTGTTAAGGCTTACTCTACACGTGTAGGAGCTGGCCCATTTCCTACTGAATTATTTGATGACACTGGTAATTTTTTATGTCTGAAAGGTCATGAATTTGGCGCAACAACTGGCCGGCGCCGTCGCACTGGGTGGCTTGATGCCGTTGCTCTTCGCCGTGCTGTACATATTAATTCTATCTCTGGTTTGTGCTTAACTAAACTAGATGTATTAGATGGCTTAAAGGAAATCAAGATATGTTCGGCTTATCGTATGCAGGATGGTTGTATAATATACACAACACCAATAGCTTTAGAAAAATGGGAAGGCATAGAACCTATTTATGAAACCTTACCTGGCTGGAACGAAACTACCGTTGGAATACAAGCGTTAGCAGATTTACCAAGAGCCGCACATCAATATATTAAACTTATCGAAGAACTAACTAGAGTACCAGTTGATATAATTTCTACTGGTCCGGATCGACGCGATACTATTATTTTACATGATCCATTTAGTGATTGAGGTCAATAACCTATTGAAGTATTCCTGATCTCTGGTTAGTACACATAGCTTACCTACATACACAACACAGTGAATATTTAACGATATTATGGAGGGAGCATAATGTCAAAAAATCCTTTTTTGGCGCACAATACAGAAAAATATAAGTGCCCAATTCCTAGTAGGGAATTAATTCTTATTCACCTAGCTAAAAGAGAAGTACCAATAAGCAGCAAGGATTTAGCACTAGAACTAAATGTATGTGGCGCAGAGCAATTAGATGGTCTACGCAGACGTCTACGCGCCATGAAAAGAGATGGACAATTAACATTTACTCACAGACAATATTCTATTCTACCTACAGATAATAATTTACTACGAGGTACAGTTATTGGTCACCGAGATGGTTTTGGTTTTCTACGGGTTAGCGGTCGTAAGGAAGATTTGTATCTTTCAGTAGAACAGATGAAGATAGTGATTCATGGAGATATAGTAATAGCTGCTCTCTCTCAAGGAGAGCACTATAATAAAGGGCGCAGAGAAGCTCGCATTATACGCGTACTAATACCTAAAAATCAACCAATAGTTGGTAAATTTTATGTCGATACTAATCGTGCTTTTGTCGTACCTGATGACAGCCGTCTTAGCTTTAAGATAATTATTCCACCAGCAGATAGAAATAATGCTGATGTTGGTTGTCTGGTTGTTGTTCAATTAATTCAGCGTCCGAACCGTAATATTAAAGCAATAGGAAAAATAGTTGAAGTCCTAGGTGATCATATAAATACAAGTATGGTGGTAGATATTGCTTTACGTAGCTATGCACTACCTTATATATGGCCACCAGAAGTAGAAGAACAAGCGGCTACTTTTACAAAAGAAGTCCCAGAAGTTGTTAAGCGTAGTCGTGTGGATTTACGTATGCTACCACTAGTAACTATTGATGGGGAAGAAGCACGTGATTTTGATGATGCGGTATACTGTGAGAAAAAGAGTAGTGGATGGCGCTTATGGGTAGCTATTGCTGATGTTAGCTATTATGTTCGTCCACATACACCATTAGATAATGAAGCCAGAAATCGAGCTACATCAATTTATTTTCCATCTCAAGTTATTCCAATGCTACCTGAAATTCTTTCTCATAGTTTATGTTCACTGAACCCACAGGTAGATCGGTTATGCATGGTATGCGAAATGACAATTTCCGCTCAAGGTAAACTTTCTTCCTATAAGTTTTATGAAGCAATAATAAATTCTAAAGCTCGTCTAACATATAATAATGTCTGGCAAATATTACAGGGTAATCAACAATTGTGCACTTATTATGCACAATTAGTTCAGCCACTAAACAATTTACATACTATGTCTCTAAAATTAGAGCAGGCAAGGATACAACGTGGTGGTATCTCCTTTGATACCGAAGAAACTCAGTTTATCTTTAATGCAGAACAACGTATTGAAAGGATTGAGCTAGTAGTACGTAATGAAGCACATAAGCTTATTGAAGAGTGTATGATATTAGCAAATATTGCCGCTGCACGATTTATTGAGAAAAACAAAGAGCCAGCGCTGTATCGTGTGCACGATCGTCCTAGTAATGATAATATAACTTTACTACGTGCAATTTTAGGTAAACGAGGTTTAAACTTAGGAGGAGGTGATCAACCTCAACCTAAGGATTATGCTGAAATAATGAGTGTAGTTTCTCGTAGAACGGATTACGAAATGTTACGAACTATGCTCTTACGATCAATGAAGCAAGCTATCTATGATCCAGAAAATCGTGGTCATTTTGGTTTAGCTTTACAGGCTTATACTCATTTTACTTCACCTATCCGTCGTTATTCTGATCTTGTTTTACACCGAGCAATAAAATATCTTTTAGGTCGGCAGAATGGTAAAGCAAATGGCCGTTCTACGCCATCTGGTGGTTGGCATTCTGAGCTAAAAGAGATGTTACAGATTGGCCAGCATTGTTCGATGAACGAGCGTCGAGCTGATGAAGCTACCCGTAATGTTACAGATTGGTTAAAATGCGATTTTATGCAAGAACATGTCGGTGAAGTATTCTACGGTACTATTGCGAATATCACTTGTTTTGGTTTTTTCGTGCGCATTAATGGACTTTTTATTGATGGTTTAGTACATATCTCGTCACTAGAAAATGACTATTACCGTTATGATAATGTTAATCAGCTACTGATCGGTGAATCTGGAGGTAAAATTTATCGTATTGGTGATACAGTAGGAATTCGTGTTGAAGCAATACATATGAGTGATCGTAAAATTAACTTTTCACTAATATCAACGAGACAATACCATCATAAAAATAACCACCAAATTAGCAGTAATAAGCTGTTTGTTCGTAGCTAATTTTAACACTAAGTTACCGATTGCTATGTTCTACCAGTCGTATGTATCCGAATGAATATACTTACCAAATAACTATACAATATAACTAATGAATGAAATAATTTACGGTATACACGCTGTACAGGCTATTTTAAAACGTGATCCTCAATTATTTAAAGAAGTATATCTTCTCGAAAGACGTAATGACCAGCGTTTCCAATGTATTATTAAGCAACTAAAACAAAAAAAAATTATCATCAAGATAGTTAATCGCCAATGGCTAGATATGCAAGTTAAAGGTGCTACACATCAAGGAATTATCGCACGAGTACAAACTAATAGACGTCAATTTCAGGAACAAGATCTACCAGCATTACTAGCACAACATACAGCACCACTCTTATTAGTATTAGATGGTGTTACAGATCCTCATAATTTAGGTGCTTGCTTGCGTTGTGCTGATGCAGCTGGAGTTAATGCCATTATTATTCCACGTAATCGTTCGGCATATCTGAACGCAACAGTGAAAAAAGTTGCAAGTGGAGCGGCAGAAACCATGCCATTAATCCAAGTAACTAACTTGGCACGTACATTACGATTGCTACAAGAACATAACATCTTGATTTTAGGTACTACTATTGAAGCGGATAGTCATATTTATCAAACTTCATTTAAGTTTACTAGCCCAATCGCACTAGTCGTCGGTGCTGAAGGTAATGGCATCCGTCGTTTGACTAAAAAATATTGCAATGAGCTTCTTCGAATTCCTATGGTTGGTTCTGTAGCTTCACTTAATGTTTCTGTTGCAGTTGGTGTCTTTCTTTTTGAGGTAGTTCGCCAAAGATTATCTAGTTGAAAACATTATTCAATAACGCGAAAATGAACTTCGCGTCTTTACGTTCTACCCGTTAAAATGTAATGATAATAGATGTAATAAATGATTATCACTGAGTTTTACTAAACAGTTAAATTTACTATCGTAGATTATCCGTCTATAAGGAGCTATTTAATGCGTCATTACGAAATTGTTTTAATGGTTCATCCTGACCAAAGTGAACAAGTTTCTAGAATGATTGAACGGTATAGTACCGTTATAACGAGTGCTCAAGGAAAAATTCATCGCTTAGAAGATTGGGGCCGTCGTCAGTTATCTTACCCAATTAAAAAGCTACATAAGGCACATTATGTACTTATTAACTTAGAAGCTTCACAGAAAGTTATGGATGAGTTAAGCAAATATTTACGTTTCAATGAAGCTATTATCCGGAGTATGATAATGCGTGTTAAGCACATAGTAACTGAAGCATCTCCTATGGTGAAGACGAAAGATGACAATTTGGTAACCGAAATAAATAAATATTCTGAAGAAAAAAATTCTGAATTATAATACATGTTACAACAACATCATTTATATAGCCTAAAATTTAGCATGACTAATCGTCTGATATTATCAGGAATTATTTGTAATACGCCTGTTAGAAAGGTAAGTCCATCTGGGATAAAACATTGTCAGTTTGTGCTTGAACATTATTCTGTACAAGAAGAAGCTGGTTTTAAACGTCAAGCATGGTGTAGAATATCGGTAGTAATGAGTGGTAATGCTTTTAACGATATTACTAATAGTATAATAGTTGGCGAGAAAATTAGCATAAATGGTTTTATTAGTAGTCATCAAGGGCGTAATGGACTCAGTAAAATAGTATTACATGCTGAGCAGATTTATTTAATAAAGTCTGGAGAATAACATATGGCACGTTATTTCCGTCGTCGCAAGTTCTGCCGTTTTACTGCTGAAGACGTGATTGAAATTGATTATAAAGATATAGCTACATTGAAAAATTACATTACTGAAAGCGGCAAGATTGTTCCGAGCCGTATTACTGGTACTCGTGCTAAATATCAACGTCAGCTTGCTCGTGCAATTAAGCGTGCTCGATACCTATCTTTATTACCATATACTGATCTTCATCAGTAAACCTAATATAATTCGACTTGTTGTATAAACTTTTTGTATAAAGTAATATATTTTAAAAAAATTGATTAGAGCACAGGATAAGATTATGCAAATAATTTTACTTGATAATGTTAGTAATCTTGGCAAGTTAGGTGAACAAGTAAACGTTAAAGCGGGATATGCTCGTAACTATCTAGTACCCCAGGGTAAAGCAGTACCTGCAACTAGAAAAAACGTTGAGTATTTTGAAAAATGTCGTGTTGAATTAGTAGCAAAACTAGCTAATATTAAGTCGGCTGCTGAAGCTAGAGCTAATAAAATTAATGAACTTGGTAGTATCACTATACTATCAAAAGCAGGCGAAGAAGGAAAATTATTTGGTTCTATCGGTACTCGCGATATTGCTAACGCTATTTCTATGGCTGGCATCAATACAAAAAAAAGTGAAGTTCGCTTACCTAATGGTGTTTTACGTACGACTGGTAATCACATAGTTAGTATTCGTATTCATAGCGATATTTCCGTAGCTATAAATGTACTTGTTATAGCTGAAAAGTAATAAGTATATAGTAAATTACGATGATCAATAAAATAATTGCAATCGCTCGTACTGCAGGAAAAGCTATTATGCAGGTATACATGGGCAATCAGCCACTAGCACTAAATAATAAGCCAGATTCTTCTCCTGTAACAGCGGCAGATCTAGTATCACATCAGGTAATAGTGGATCATTTACATCAATTAACTCCTGATATACCGATTCTCTCGGAAGAGAATCCTGCTAACTGGGATTTACGACAGCATTGGCGCTACTTTTGGTTAGTAGATCCATTAGATGGAACTAAAGAGTTTTTGCGTCGTAATGGTGAGTTCACGGTTAACATTGCTCTCATTGAACATAGCAAGCCAATCATGGGAGTAGTATATGCACCTGCTATAGATATATTGTATGCAGCGGATAATATGAAAGCATGGAAAGTAGATGAAAATAACTCTTTATTTGAACTAGTAGTAACAGATGCAAAACCACCGATCGTAGTAGTTAGCCGTTCTCATGGTAATAATCATGAACTATTTAATTACTTAACACAAATAGGAGAATATCAGATCAAAACTATCGGGTCATCTCTAAAATTTTGTATGATTGCAGAAGGTAGTGCACAGATTTATCCACGTTTTACACCAACTAATATCTGGGATACTGCGGCAGGTCATGCAATTGCTATAGCTGCTGGAGCAAAAGTGCATGACTGGCATCAAAAAGAAATTGATTATTTACCACGTAAATCTTTTCTTAATCCTAACTTTAAAGTCTCATTTTAATTAATTAGTTCTTATATTTATTTTGACTGGAGCTGGCGGGATTTGAACCCGCGTCCAGAATTACTACGCCCTTGGTACTACATGCTTAGTACTGTTTTAATTTTCGTTTGTCTATAGCGAACAGACACGCTATTGACAAACTAACCTGTGTTTTTAGCGTTTTATCCCCAGGTTTGATATTTACGCTATCTCTTTGATATTTGACCTCTCTTAACCCCGTTCTAAGAGATAAGACTAGGGAGAGAGGGAATCTTCAGTTCTTAAGCTGATTTAAGCTGCTAATGCAACAGATTCATATTGCGAGTTATTTGCAATTGTTTATGTTAGGTTATTTTACGAGATTACCTTACCTCGGCATGCACCTAAGGTTACGACAATCCTGTCGAATCCATAATCAGCCCCATATATTAATCCTTATTTATTAATAGTTTATCTTCTCCTATAGCATAAATCTCTCTTCGGCACATCAATATTTAAATTTTATCGATGGACTAATTTGGTAATGCGGGCTTTATTCAGTAGCCATTCACGTTCTTTTATACAATGCCGTTTATCATATTGTTTTTTACCTTTAGCTATACCAAGCTGGATTTTAGCTAAACTATTTCTCCAATATAATGATATTGGAACAATAGTATAACCTTTACGATGAACTTTACCTAATAGCGTATCAAGTTCACGTCTACGAAGTAGTAGCTTTCTACTCCGCATAGGAGAATAAAGAATATGCGATGAAGCAACTATCAGTGGTCGTAATGTTGCGCCTAATAAAAATGCCTCGCTATCTTTTAGTAAAATATAACTATCGTTTATATGAACTATTCCAGCACGTAGCGATTTTACTTCCCAACCAAGTAAAGAAATTCCTGCTTCAAATTCTTGCTCTATAAAATATTCGTAGCGTACACGTTTATTTTGTGTAATAGTAGTTATTTTACTAACTCGGCATGGTGTTTGGTTTTTCATTTTAACAATAACTATGCTTTATATAATACTTATTAAGCATTAATTTATCAAATAGATAAGATAAATAAATGATTTTTATCATCGGTAATGATTACCTCTGTGATATAATAAAAGCAACTGGACGATTAGTTAATAATATTAATGCATAATATAATTATATATATAGTTAATAATATTGTTATTATATCAAAAAATAGTTCACTATCTAATAAAGATAATTCAATTTATAGTGTCTAATATTATAGTTAAGGTAGTTTATGCCCTACCAAATCATCAGTATATATTATCGTTACTCTTACCTAAAAGTAGTAGCGTAGAGCAGGCTATTGAGGCTTCAGGTATTCTATCTTTACAACCAGAAATTGATCTAATAAAGATTAATAAAGTAGGTATTTTTAGCAAAATTATATCATTAAAAGAACCATTAAGTAATGGTGACAGGATAGAAATTTACCGACCATTACTTATAAATCCTAAAGATCGTATCCGCTTACGTACATTATAACTAAAATAGTTGTTATCTTGTGTTAGATCAATAGTCTGTAAACTTATCAAGATTAGTTAAAATATCACTCTTATTAAAGGTTAATATTACTCTCTTTTGAGTAAGATGTTGGTGATTTATTTTACAGCGATCAATATAATACCAAGTATTATTTTGATCTTGAAAAATTGGTGTTCCAAGGATATTAGATACCTGTTGCTTAGTCATGCCAATATGAATTTGATCAACGTCAGTTTTCGTCAAGTAATTACCTTGATGAAGGTTATGATGATAGATGACTATATTATACATAGAACAACTTGAAGTAAAAATTAAAGCAAATAAAACAATAACTGTTAACTGATGATATATAAGGTTCATTTAGTCAATACAAGTAAATTTTTATCACTTTCACGTAGAACAATTAGGATGGATGGGATAAAACTTCTTCTAAGTATTATTATACTATATTTTTATACATATATTAATTGCGCTATAGCAGAACCTAATCTTATAGATCAAGTAGTAGCTATCGTTAATAACGATATTATTCTAGAAAGTGAGTTAAAAATTTTACGGGATAGTATTCAAAATTACGCTAAACTTAACTATCAGGAACAGCTAGAAGATAATCAGCTCAATAAACATATTATAGATCGTTTAATTATAAAAAAAATTATACAACAACAAGCTAAACTTAGTCATATTACTATAGCAGAGACTAAGTTAAATAAAATTATCCACGATCTAACTTCTAGTCAGAATCTATCTATAGCTAAATTACGTCACCTAATGTACTCTAACAGAAATATCTACGATATTTATCGAGCGCAACTTCGTCAAGATCTATTAATAGCTGAAGTACTTAATAGCGCTCTTCACCGAAGAATAACTATTCTTCCTCAAGAAGTAGAATTTTTAGCCAAGAAAATAGCAATACGCAAAAATACAACATTTAATCTTAGTCATATGTTGATCCCATTACCGGAAAAACCTTCGCGTAAGCAAAAAAATGAGGCAGAAGCATTAGCTTTATTTCTAATGGCACAAAGCGAAAAACAAAATGATTTTCGGGAGCTAGCTATTAAATACTCTACTGATACTCAAATGTTAAATTCTTTCAGCATGATTGGGATACAGCATACAAAATTACCACTAATATTAGCTAAACATTTATATGGAGCACAAAAAGGCAGTGTTATAGGCCCTATATATTCAGATATTGGGATTCATATATTGAAGGTTCATGATATGATAAGAACTCATATGAGTAATATCCCTATTACCGAGGTTTATGCTCGCCATATTTTACTACGTACTTCAGTAAAGAGGAATGATAATCAGGCTCGTGTTCAGCTACTTAATATAGCACGGAAAATTAATATTGGTGATATTAGCTTTAGTATAGTAGCAAAGCAAATATCAGAAGATATTATTTCTTCACAACAGGGAGGTGATCTAGGTTGGAATGCATTGAATGCCTTTACTCCTACATTCCGTAAATTATTACTATCTCTAAATAAGGGACAACTAAGTATACCTGTTCGTTCATCACAAGGATGGCATTTGATTCAGCTACAAAATATTCGTCAGGTAGAAAACACCACAAATAAAGAAGCAGCCTACCGTATACTAT
Organism: Baumannia cicadellinicola str. Hc (Homalodisca coagulata); assembly: GCF_000013185.1. Classification (GTDB taxonomy): domain Bacteria; phylum Pseudomonadota; class Gammaproteobacteria; order Enterobacterales; family Enterobacteriaceae; genus Baumannia; species Baumannia cicadellinicola_E. The sequence goes on along the minus strand of NC_007984.1, from coordinate 596,795 downwards.
GGCATCGTAAGCTAGCTGAAATAGCACATATCTGGATACAGGAACAGCGAGATTTAGCTTATATAAAAATTATCAACCACCATGACAATAGATAGTAAATCACTACGTATAATTATCACTCCTGGTGAACCAGCTGGGATTGGAATCGATCTGGTAGCAATGTTAGCTCAACAGGCGTGGCCGGTTGAAATAGTTGTTTGTACTGATCCATACTTGTTAATCCATCGTGTAAAACAGCTAGGTTTACCACCGCTATTACTACATCCTTATCAACCTAATTATGTTAGGTTAAATAATATTGGTGAACTAACCATACTTGCAATTAATACATCAGATATAGTTACTCCTGGTATTCTTAATGTAGCAAATAGTAACTATGTTATAGCTACGCTAGCTCGAGCTTGTGATGGCTGTTTAAATGGTGAGTTTGCTGCACTAGTAACTGGACCAGTACATAAAGGCATAATAAACGCATGTGGAATACCATTTAGCGGTCATACAGAATTTCTTGCCGAACGTAGTAAGAAAAAAATGGTTGTGATGATGCTTGTAACAGAGTCGATGCGCGTAGCATTAGCAACAACGCATTTACCGCTTAGTGCAGTACCCAGGACAATTACTTATAATATGCTACATGAAGTGATTACTCTATTAGTAGAGAATTTGCGCAAGCAATTAAGGATTCTACAGCCGCGGGTTTATGTTTGCGGTTTAAATCCACACGCTGGTGAAGATGGCTATATAGGTAAAGAAGAGATTGAAGTAATAATTCCAGTATTAAAAGCATTACGTGCAGTAGAACATTATGATCTTGTGGGTCCATTACCGGCTGATACGATATTTCTGCCTCAATATATACAGGAAGCTGATGTAGTACTAGCAATGTATCATGATCAGGGTTTAACAGTACTTAAGTACCAGGGATTTGGTAGTGCAGTTAATATCACCTTTGGTCTACCTTTTATTCGTACTTCTGTTGATCATGGAACTGCACTTTCGCTCGCTGGTACCGGTTTAGCTAAGGCTAATAGCATGAAAAATGCCCTTAATTTAGCCATAGAAATGGTCAAAAATAGTAATGTATAACTATTTTTATCAAGGACATTTAGTACGTAAATGTCTTGGTCAGCACTTTTTGCACGACCAGAATATTATTGAATCTATTGTTGCTGTTATCCATCCTCTACCTAGTCAAGCTCTAGTAGAGATAGGACCAGGTTTAGGTGCATTAACTAAATATGTAGCTAAGTATGTTAAGACTATCACTGTAATTGAGCTAGACCATAATTTAGTAGCCTATTTAGCTAATCATCCTATTCTACAACACAAGTTAAATATTCTGTCACAGGATGTAATGAAAGTTAATTTCTCTGACCTAGCAAAAAAACTTAGTCAACCATTACGTATTTTTGGCAACTTACCTTATAACATTTCTATAGCACTGATGTTTAACCTATTTCGCCATATTCATATGATTCGTGATATGCATTTTATGTTGCAAAAAGAAGTTGTCAGCCGTTTATTAGCTAAACCTAATAATAAGAATTATGGTAAACTTAGCGTGATAGCCCAACATTACTGCCAAATAGATTTAGTTCTAGATGTTCCACCTGAGTCTTTTAGACCCGTGCCTCAGGTAGATTCAGCAGTAGTACGGCTAGTACCGTATGTTATACCACCCTATCCTGTCAAAGATATCAATAAACTGTATCTCTTAACGAGCCTTGCGTTCCAACAGCGTCGGAAGACTATACGTAATAGTTTACGTAATCTATTTAGTGTTGAACAGTTATTAACACAGGGCATAATTTCTACGCTTCGTGCCGAAAACTTAAGTGTTGAACAATATTGCTGTTTAGCTAGTACACTAGCCGAATGCCTGCCTAAAAAATAAGGATGAATACGTAATATATTTGCCTTCATTTTAAACCAGTACCTTGAAAGACAGTCTAAACCAGAACATAATCGCTATGTTTTTACTTTTACTAATCAGGAAGGTAATAAAAATAATATTTTTCCTCTGAGGACACTAATGTTCGGTACAATGAAGAAATGCTCTATTAGAATAAAAATTATTTTATGTTACTATCCCTTTTAGTATTTTATAATATGATCTATTAATTATGTCTACTTACTTCATTGGTGATATCCATGGTTGCTATGATGAATTACAGACTATTCTAGAGAAAGTGGCTTTTGATCCATTAATTGATACACTTTGGTTGACCGGCGATCTAGTAGCCCGGGGACCAAGTTCGCTAGAAGTATTACGTATGATACGTAGGTTAGGGAATAGCGTACGTATTGTACTGGGTAATCATGATTTACATTTACTAGCAGTATATACCGGTATTATGCGGAATAGGATTAAAGATCATACAATCCCACTATTAACAGCTCCTGATGCTGAAGATCTAATGAATTGGCTACGTTATCAACCAGTACTACAAGTTGATAATAAGAAAAAAATTCTCATGGCCCATGCTGGTATTACACCACAATGGAATATTGATACCGCACTACAATGCGCAAGTGAAATTGAAACGGTACTTAGAAGTGAGAGTTATCCGCTATTTTTGCATAGCATATATGAAGATATACCGAATTACTGGAGCAATGAATTAAGTTACCGAGCTAGATTACAGTTTAGTACTAACGTTTTTACTAGGATGCGCTACTGCTTTCCTAATGGGAAACTTGACATGTTATGTAAGGATATCCCAAATAAAGCTCCTGAACCACTCAGACCTTGGTTTAATCTACCTAGTACAATTGTAGAAAAATATAGTATTATCTTTGGTCATTGGTCTTCGCTTTTAGGCAAAGGAACACCAACAGGAATTTACGGTTTAGATACCGGCTGTTGTTGGGGTGGTAAATTAACGCTCCTATGCTGGGAAGATAAAAAAATTATACAGATTCCCTCACAAAAAAAGAGAAATAAAAAATGCAGCTATTTGTGCTATAATGGTAAAGGTAAAAAAAATTAAGTTAAGAATTTGTCATTCTTTCTAGAATTTCGAAGTAATATCTTGGTAAATTTTTTTCTTGATCGTTATGGTATTTACGAAATGTAACCCTCCACTGATTAGTGTGATAATGGGGAAACCAAGTATCACCTTTGATATTAATATCAATATGGGTTAGATAAAGTCTATGAGCCTGTAAGATAAAAATATTATATATTTGAGCACCACCAATTACCATTACCTCGGTAACATTACCTGCTGCTATCAACGCCTTAATAGGATTATCTACCCAGATAATGTCTTGGTCTCTAGACGGGATGAAATTACGGCTTAATACGATATTCAATCGACCAGATAAAGGCTTCTTAATAGCATCAAAGGTTTTACGGCCCATAATGACTGGTTTATTATTTGTATGTTTTTTAAACCAGATCAAATCATCATATAAATGCCAAGGCATAGTATTTTTTATACCTATGATGCGATCTACTGTCATTGCAGCAATTAAACTAATAATCATTTAGTAAATTACTAATAATTAGTTAACAATGTAATTAAGTCTTTATTTATTTTTATTAGACATTATTTTTAAGTGCATATCTTGTATTGAACTCACTTGAGCTGTAGCATCAGCATTAAGAGATATTGCTGTAGCAAAAGCGCTATTCATAGTAGTGTCGTAATGCACTTTATGTTGTATAGCACTACAACAAATTTGCTTAAACACTTTAATATGTTGACTTGTAGTTACTATATAACTATATCTACCATTTTTTATACCATCTTGAACTTGTTGATTTAGGCTGATGTAATCGAATGTTTGAATTATACGAACATTAATACCATATTTCCGGAGTATAACTGCGGTACTATCTGTAGCATCTAACTCAAAACCATGCTGAAGTAATTTATTTGCGAGATTAACAATTCGGTGTGGATGTTGGTCACCTATCGATAGTAGAACTCGCCCACTTTTTTTTATATAGGATTGGCTAGCAAGCATTGCTTTTGCAAATGCTTCAGCGAAAGTACTACCTACTCCCATTACTTCCCCAGTAGAACGCATTTCTGGTCCGAGAATAGGATCAACACCAGCAAATTTATGGAATGGAAGTACTACTTTTTTTACTGAAAAATAAGGTGGAATAACTTCATTTATTATTCCTAGCTCAATAAGTGATTTTCCAATCATTACTTTAGTAGCAACTTTAGCAAGAGCTACTCCTATAGCTTTAGAGACAAAAGGAACAGTACGTGCAGCACGTGGGTTAACCTCAATCAAGTAAACATCATTTTTTTTGATTGCAAACTGCACATTAATTAAACCTATTACTTGGAGCTCTAAAGCAATTTTTTTAACCTGCCTACGTATCTCCTCTTTAATATTATGGTTCATGGTATAAGTTGGTAGCGAACAAGCTGAATCACCAGAATGTATCCCAGCTTGCTCGATATGTTCCATAATACCGCCAATTAAAACTGTTTTTCCGTCACAGATAGCATCTACATCAACTTCTATTGCATCATCAATAAATTTCTCTATTAGTACTGGTGTTTTATGAACAGAAATACTAAATGCTTTTTGAAAAGATATCATTAAATCCATTTCATTATAAATAATATTCATTGCCTGACCGCCAAGAACATAAGATGGACGTACCATAAGTGGATAACCACCAATAGTAGCTACCTTTTCTACCGCCATCTCTATACTAGTAACAGTAGCATTGGGAGGCTGTTTTAAACCAAGGTAATTAATTAGATTCTGGAATCTTTCTCTATTTTCAGCCCTATCAATTGCATCAGGTTTTGTTCCTATAATTGGTACTCCAGCTGCTTCTAGTGCTAATGCTAATTTTAGTGGTGTTTGTCCACCATACTGGATAATAACACCATCAGGTTGTTCGATACGTACTATATCTAAAACATTTTCTATTGTTACAGGTTCTAGATAGAGTCGCTCTGACATATCATAATCGGTAGAAACTGTCTCTGGATTACAGTTAATCATAATAGCTTCATAACCTTCTTCACGTAATGCTAACAGAGCATGTACACAACAATAGTCAAATTCCGGGCCTTGGCCAATACGGTTTGGTCCTCCACCTAAAACAATAATTTTTTTGCGATCATGACAAGGAAAGGATTCACACTCATCATCATAAGTAGAATACATATATGCAGTTTGAGTTGAGAACTCCGCAGCACAGGTATCTACTCGCTTATAAACTGGATATAAGTTATAATGTTCTCGTAATTTACGAATATCTTCTTCCTTAACGCTAACTAACGTCGCTAAACGTGCATCAGCAAATCCTTTACGTTTTAATTGACGAAGAAACTCTGCTGTTAAACCAATCATGCCATGTTTTGCTACCTTATTTTCTATTTGTATAAGTTCTTCAATTTGGGCGAGAAACCAACGATCAATATTGGTTAAATGAAAAACATTATCCACTGACATTCCAGCACGAAATGCATCTGCAATAAACCAAATACGTTCACTACCAGCGTTCTTCAGCTCATAATTAATTATCGTTAATGCAGCAGGATCTTGTAGATTAACTTTAGGATCAAATCCTTTTACGTTAACTTCTAAGCTACGTAATGCTTTTTGTAGTGATTCCTGTTGTGTACGTCCTATAGCTATGACTTCACCTACTGATTTCATCTGTGTCGTTAGACGATTATTAGTCTCAGAGAATTTATCAAAGTTAAATCTTGGTATTTTCGTGACTACATAGTCGATAGATGGTTCAAATGAAGCTGGTGTTAGGCTACCAGTAATGCCGTTCATTAATTCATCAAGATGATAGCCTACTGCTAGTTTTGCGGCTATCCTCGCAATAGGAAATCCAGTTGCTTTAGAAGCTAAAGCAGATGATCTAGATACGCGTGGATTCATTTCTATAATAATGAGTTGTCCAGTAGTTGGGTTTACCGCAAACTGTACATTAGAACCTCCAGTATCGACACCTATTTCACGCAAAACGGCTATAGAAGCATTCCGCATAATTTGATATTCTTTGTCTGTTAGTGTCTGTGCTGGCGCAACAGTAATAGAGTCACCAGTATGAATACCCATAGGATCTACGTTTTCTAGTGCACAAACTATAATACAATTATCTTTATTATCACGCACAACCTCCATTTCATATTCTTTCCAACCTATTAGCGATTCTTCTATGAGAAGTTGACCATGATGAAATAGATCGAATCCACGTTCGCAAATTTCTTGAAAATCTATTTGTGAGTAAGCAATACCACCTCCTGTACCTCCTAAAGTAAATGAGGAGCGAATAATACAAGGAAATCCAACATTAGCAACAACATCTTTTGCTTCTCTCATATTACTAGCCAAACCTGAACGTGGAATATCTAATCCTATTTTTTTCATAGCCTGATTAAATAGTTGACGGTTTTCCGCTTGCTCAATAGCATGGGCGGTAGCACCTATCATCTCTACTCCAAAATCTTTTAGTATACCTTTACGATTTAGGTCAAGTGCGCAATTTAGTGCAGTCTGACCACCCATAGTAGGTAGCATTGCATCTGGGCGCTCTTTTGCAATGATTTTATGTACGACTTTCCAATGAATAGGCTCAATATAAGTAGCATTAGCCATATCTGGATCAGTCATAATAGTTGCTGGATTAGAGTTTACTAGAACTACTCGGTAGTTCTCTTCGCGTAGTGCTTTACAAGCTTGTACACCAGAGTAATCGAACTCACAAGCTTGCCCAATCACGATTGGGCCTGATCCTATAATTAGGATGCTTTTTATATCGGTACGTTTTGGCATATAGAAATTCTTACTTGTTTAGTTATGCTGAGAACGATACAAAATAATTAATTTAATAAAATAATCGAATAGTAATGTTATATCCTGTGGTCCAGGGCTAGCTTCTGGATGTCCCTGAAAGCTAAATGCAGGCTTATCAGTAAGATGTAATCCTTGTAAGGTTCCATCAAATAGAGATGTATGAGTTATTCTTATTGTGTCTGGTAAGGTATACTTATCTACAGCAAAACTATGGTTTTGTGATGTAATAAAAATTCGTCCTGATGTTAAATCTTTAACCGGATGGTTACTACCATGATGACCAAACTTCATTTTAAATGTTTTTGCGCCGCTTGCTATGGCTAATAACTGATGGCCAAAACAAATACCAAATATAGGAATATTTTGGGTAAGTATTTGTTGGATTGCGGTAATAGCATAATCACAGGGGGCTGGATCTCCCGGCCCATTAGCGAGTAAAATGCCATCTGGATACATAGCTAGTACAGTATCCGCAGTAGTCTGCGCTGGCACTACAGTTAATCGACAGCCACGATCAACTAGCATACGCATGATATTCCGTTTTATACCATAATCATAGACAACTACATGATATGGCAAATATGCATTGGTAATATTATTTGTACTTTGATTGAGGTTCCAACTACCATGATTCCAAATATATGGCTGAGTTGTGCTAACTTCTTTCGCTAAATCTATGCCATTTAAACCAGGAAACTCACGCGCTTTACATAGTGCTAGTTTAGTATTTAATGGATCACCAGCAATTATACAACCATTTTGTGTACCTTCTTCGCGTAGTAAACGCGTTAATTTACGCGTATCTATATCAGATATTCCAATAATATTGTTGCGCTCAAGGTATTCCGATAGCGACATACTACTACGGAAGTTACTAGTCAATATCGGTAAATCACGTATTACTAATCCTTGCGCTTGCACATGTAAAGATTCGTTATCTATTTCATTCGTGCCTGTATTACCTATATGAGGATAAGTAAGAGTCACAATTTGATGAAAATAAGAAGGATCAGATAAAATCTCTTGATAACCAGTCATAGAAGTATTGAAAACTACTTCACCAACTGTGGTACCTCTAGCTCCAATTGCTTTTCCATAAAATTTAGTTCCATTTTCTAGAACTAACAGCGCTGATTTTGTCAAAAAAGCCTCCTCAAAGTCTCATCAGTCTTATTTGAAGAAAATAGCTAATTAATAAGGTACCTTGTTGATAAAATTAAAGCCAAATACAGCATAAATATAACCCGCTAATTAATCTTACCCGATATATCTAAACTTATAGATATAAATAGTTATTTATTTACTACATGTAGATTTCTAGGAAGATCAAATATCATCTTCTCTTCATATCCTCTTAGCTCTTCAGCGCTTTCTGCACCAAAAGATTGCAGCTTTAATATTACTTGTAGGACAAGAATATTAGGGGCTGATGCACCAGCAGTAACACCAATAATATTGATTCCCTGTAGCCAGTTTTCTTTGATATCACTAGCACAATCGATTAAATATGCTGGTTTCCCAGTTTGCTGTGCTAGTTCTACTAAACGGTTAGAATTTGAGGAATTCTTTGAACCTACTACTAGTACTATATCAGTCGCCATAGTTAAATTACGTACTGCTTCTTGCCTATTAGTTGTAGCATAGCAAATATCCTGTTTATGTGGCCCCTTAATAAAGGGAAAGCGCTGGCGTAATGCATCTATAATTGCTGAACTTTTATCTACAGAAAAAGTAGTTTGGGTTATAAAGCATAAATTATTTTTATTTTTAACTTTGAGTTGCCATACATCTTCTAGCGACTCTACTAAATATATTCCACCATCCGTATTATTATACTGTCCTATCGTACCTTCTACTTCAGGATGACCATAGTGGCCAATAAGAATGGTTTCTATGCCTTTGTGGCTTGCGCGTGCAACTTCCATATGCACTTTAGTCACTAGAGGGCAAGTAGCATCAAAAATAGTTAGATTACGGCTTTGTACTTCTTTACGTATAGCTTTGGAAACTCCATGTGCAGAAAAAATAATAACAGCACCATCCGGTACTTCATGTATCTGTTCAATAAATACGACACCTTGATTACGTAGTGTATTTACTACGTAACTATTATGGACTAATTCATGACGTACATATATTGGCGGACCATAAATTGCTATAACTTTTTCAACAATGTTAATGGCACGTTCTACACCAGCGCAAAAACCACGTGGGTTAGCAAGCAAAATCCGCACTTAAAATCTCCTTGATTTTTGCTGATTTTTATTTAGCAGGAGAATAAAAATGTTCTAATACTATTAGTATGATACCAATACAAATACTCAAATCAGCTATATTAAAGGTTGGCCAATGCCAAGATTGAACGTAAATATCAATGAAGTCTATTACTGCACCGTACTTTATACGGTCGAATAAATTACCTAATGCACCGCCAAGTATGAGAGCATAGGAAACATTTATTATTTTGGCCATATAATTTGCATAATACATCATAACCAATAGTAATATGCATAGTATAATAGCTATCAGCGTTAACAACCATATATTAAAATTACCTTTATCTGCTAAGATACTAAACGCAGCTCCTGAATTTAGAGTATAAAAAAACTGAATATTAGGTATAATAGATATAGATTCTCCTAACTTAACATGATTAATAACCCATTGCTTACTACCAAAATCTATTGCAAAAACGACGAATGCAAGCCAAAGCCAGCGTATTCCAGTATAAAGAAAAGTATTATATGTTGTAGGTATGAATTTCATTAGACAAACTTACGTTCTTCGCCATTACCGGCTATGTTAATAACACAACGACCACATATCTCTGGATATTGAGTATTATTGCCAATATCTTGCTCGTAATGCCAACAACGCTGACATTTTCTTCCTGTAGCATGATTTAGGGTAATTTTTAGTCCTTTTATTCTAGTACTTTGAAGTGCATTATTATCTGCCTCCTGATAATCAGCGATTTGTACTGCGGAGGTCAGTAACACAAAATGTAGCTCATTGCCCAGTTGGCGTAATTGCATGGCAAGAATAGGTTCTGAGTATAACGTTACCTGTGTTTCTAAAGAACTACCAATGTTCTTCTTAATGCGTGCCTGTTCAATAAGGTAATTAACATCACTTCTTACCTGCAGTAATGTATTCCAGTAAGTATCGTTCATATGTTGCTCTGCGTCTAACCTAGATAGATTTTTATACCATTCTTCTATAAAAACTGATGGTGAACGTTTTCCGGGTATAAAACCCCAAATTTCGTCAGCAGTAAATGATATAATAGGAGCAATCCATCGTACCATTGCCTCAATAATATGAAAAAGTGCAGTTTGACAGCTACGTCGTGCAATACTATTATATTGAGTTGTATATTGGCGATCTTTGATAATATCGAGATAAAAAGAACCCATTTCTACTGAGCAAAACTGCATAATACGTTGTACCACACTATGGAATTCATAGCTGTTATAAGCAGCAATAATTTCATCCTGAGCAACTTGTGCACGATCAATAGCCCATTGATCTAAAATAATCATTTTATCTATACTAACACTATGTTGTTTTGGTTCAAAACCATTTAAGTTAGCTAATAGAAAACGTGCGGTATTACGTATCCTACGATAAGTATCAACGGATCTTTTCAAGATTTCATCCGAAATAGTCATATCATCAGTATAGTTAGTAGAGGCTACCCATAAGCGTAGAATATCTGCACCTAGTTTATCTACTACTTGCTGTGGACTAACTACATTACCAATAGATTTAGACATCTTGCGTCCATTACTATCTACGGCAAAACCATGGGTAATTACTGTTTTATATGGAGCTTTACCTTTTATAGCTGTCGAGCTGATCAAAGATGACATAAACCAGCCACGATGTTGATCTGCTCCTTCTAAGTACATATCTATCTCATGATTAGCAAATTCAGTTTGCGCATTAATAACAGATGAGTGTGTAGAACCAGAATCAAACCATACATCTAGTATATCGTTAATTTTACTATAGTTAACTATATCATCACCCAATATTTTTATTGGATCTAAATCCCACCAAGCTTGAATACCCTTTTTCTCCACTTGTTTAGCTACATACTCCATAATTTCGCTAGTTTGTGGATGTAATTTTTTAGTATGGTTATGTACGAATAATGACATTGGGACACCCCAAATACGTTGGCGCGAAATACACCAGTCTTGGCGATTATTAACCATATTCGTAATACTTGCTTGGCTATTACTTGGGATCCATTGTATTTTTTTAATTTCTTTCAGCGACTGTTGACGTAATTTTTTTTTGTCCATACTTATAAACCATTGTGGTGTAGCACGGAATATTAGTGGTGTTTTATGGCGCCAACAGTGTGGATAACTATGCTGTATTGTTCCCGTATGTAATAGTGCACCACGATCCTTTAATAGACTAATTACGGTCTGATTACTCTGATAGACAGATGTTCCATCAAGTAATGAAAAAGTTCCAGGTAAATAGCAACCGTCAGGACCAACTATATTGACGATTTCTAAATTATATTCTCGACCTATGAGATAATCATCTGGACCATGACTAGGAGAAGTATGAACTACACCGGTACCAACATTGATAGTAACGTGATTACTTAATACTACAGGAACATCAAATTTCATAAATGGATGACTAAACCGTAATAGCTCTAATACATATCCCTTAATATTTTTAACTACTGTCCAATTTTGAATTCCTAAATACGTTAGCACACTGGTTACTAAATCGGCAGCAAGTATGAAACCTTGTTGATTTACTTTAACTAATTGATAATTTAAATTAGGATGTATAGATATTGCTCTATTAGCAGGTATTGTCCAAGGCGTAGTAGTCCAGACTAAAAATGAAATTGATGATAAAACATTGGGGATACCAAACCTAGCTGCTACATCATGCGTATTAGTAGCCGCAAAAATAACATAGATGGAAGGCGAAGTATAGTCGTAATATTCTACTTCTGCTTCTGCTAGCGCAGAACGACAATCGATACACCAATGAACGGGTTTGTTGCCTTGATATACGTGACCATTTTCAATAATTTTGCTTAGTGTCCGGATTATATTCGCCTCTGTATGAAAATCCATCGTTCGATATATATTATCCCAGTCGCCAAGTACACCTAGACGAATGAAATCCTTTTTCTGCCAGGTAACCTGTTCTGATGCATAATTACGGCAAGCAATTATAAACTCAGAAGCGCTAACTTTTTTACCCGGTTTTCCAATTAGTTGCTCTACTTTGAGCTCAATAGGTAAACCATGGCAGTCCCAACCAGGAATATATGGTGAGCAGTAACCCATTAATCTTTTAGACTTAATAATAATATCTTTAAGAATTTTGTTTACAGAGTGACCAATATGAATACTACCGTTAGCATACGGTGGACCATCGTGTAAAAAAAAAGTTTTTTTGCCCTGTGTAGCTTGACAAATAAGTTGATATAAATCTTGTTGATGCCAACGTTTTAGCATAATTGGTTCGCGTATAGCTAAATTACCACGCATAGCAAATTGTGTTTTTGGTAAATTCAAAGTATTTTTATAATCTATCATTCATTTGAATCTCAGTTCATTCTTAATTGTTCTTTATTTGCCGATAGTAGCATTGGTGCGTATTTAAAATAGTTACGAACATTTGCTATATCATTCACTATTTGTTGCTTAAGTTCTTCTAGAGAAGCAAAACGTTGTTCTTTACGTATTTTGGCAAGTATAATAACTTCTAGATGATAACCATATAAATTTAAGGTCACATCTAGTAGATGAACTTCCATATGTTGCTGGTTGTGACTGTAATTAGTTACGGTTGGACGAGTACCTATATTAGCTATTCCAGGTAATGGATCTTTAGTAATACCATATACTTGTACCGCATATACTCCATTTAATGGAGCAAGTCTCCCTTTCAGCGATATATTTGCGGTAGGGAACCCTATAATACGGCCAAGTGCATCGCCATAAATTACCCTCCCGGAAATACGGTATAAGTGACCTAGTAGCATTTCCGCCTCATCTAAGCGGTCTTGTACTAGTGCTTGACGTATAGCAGTGCTACTAATACGTTGTCCATCTTCTGTATTGTAAGTCATAATATTTATTATATCGAACCCAACTTGGTTACTTGCATGCTTTAGCATAGTCAAATTACCCTGGCGACACTTACCAAAACAAAAATCATCACCAACACAAATTAAACGACCTCCTAGCTTATGTACTAAAATATCAAACAAAAAAGTTTTAGCACTAAGGTTAGAAAAGTATTTATTAAATGTAATACATAAGATTGCATCTACTCCAGCGGTAGCTAGATATTTAACTTTATCTCTAAAACGTGTAAGACGTACCTGTGCTTTAGTACCAGCAAAATATTCTTGTGGTTGTGGTTCAAAAATAATTACTATGGCTGGCAGCCTACGACGGCGACCCTCAGTCTGTAGTTTATTAATTAATGCTTGGTGTCCACGATGAAAACCATCAAAATTACCAATAGTTAGTACGCAGCCATGGTGACGTTGCTGTAAATTATGTATACCACGAATTAGCTCCATATTTGACTCAATACAGTAAATATTCGTAGATTATAGCTTAAGTTTACCTATTTGTTGTTTTCTCTTTAAGATCAAGCATATAAAAAAAGTAGCATTTAGCTATCAATTTTTTCTAGTGTATTAGCTAATAAAGCTATAATCTATTGTGCTAGAATTATTTTTGATGAATAATCAACAGAATATTTCTTGTAAAATGGAGATCAACAACCTTGGCAAATATTAAGTCAGCAAAAAAACGTGCCGTACAGTCTGAAAAACATCGTCTACACAATGCAAGTAGACGTTCAATGGTACGAACTTTTGTAAGAAAAGTATATAATGCTATCTTGACTCAAGATAAGAAAGCTGCGCAGCAAGCTTTTTCTGCTATGCAACCTATAGTTGATCGTCAAGCAAGCAAAGGTTTAATCCATAAAAATAAAGCAGCACGTTATAAATCTCATCTTATAACACAAATAAACAAAATGCACTAGCATATAGAATTTCTATAATATTAGATGGAATTCTAATGAGTTAGATCATCAAAAAATTTTTTTACTCCATCAAGAAAATTTTTCAAACGCGGACTATTTTTATTTCCACTTGGTCCGCCAAAGCTATCTTCTAAATCGAGTAAAAGTTGTTTCTGACGTTCGTTTAATTTTACTGGTGTTTCTACCACTACACGGCACAGTAAATCACCGTAGCTGCCGCTACGCATTGATTTAACTCCCTTACCACGTATACGTAAAATTCTACCTGTCTGGGTTTCTGCTGGGACTTTTAATTTAAGCTTACCATCAATAGTTGGGACTTCAATTTCACCACCTAATGCTGCCATAGCAAAATTAATTGGTACTTCACAGTATAGGTTATTATCTTCACGCTCGAAGATAAGGTGTTTACGTACTTTAACTTGTACGTATAAATCACCAGCTTGTGCACCATACTCACCAGCTTCGCCCTCACCAGATAGACGGATACGATCACCAGTATCCACACCAGACGGAATCTTCACTGAGAGCGTTTTTGATTTTTTAAGTCTACCGTTACCATTGCATTTAACACAAGGATCTTTAATTACTTTACCTTGTCCATTACAAGTTGGACATGCTTGTTGTACTGTAAAGAACCCCTGTCGTATTTGTACTTGGCACTGTCCATGACAAGTAGGACAGGTAATAGATGATGTACCTGGTTTAGCACCACTACCATGGCATGTTTGACATTCCCCTAAAACAGGAATACAAATTTCACGAGTAACTCCGCGCACGGCTTCTTCAAGAGTTAGTTCAATATTATAACGTAAATCWGCTCCTCTACTAGCTCGCTGACGACGGCCTCCTCCAAAAATATCACCAAAGACCTCGCCAAAAATATCGCTAAAGTCAGTACCTCCTCCCATACTACTATTACCTGATTCAAAAGCCATATGGCCGTATTGGTCGTATGCAGCACGTTTTTGCACATCAGTTAATATTTCGTATGCTTCTTTAATTTCTTTAAATTTTACTTCAGCTTCAGCATTTCCTGGGTTTCTATCTGGGTGAAATTTCATTGCTAAACGTTTATAAGCCTTTTTAATTTCACGTTCGTCGGCGTTTTTCGGAACGCCTAAAATATGATAATAGTCTGATTTCGCCATCGGTTATTCCTGTCCTCGACATGCTTGCACGAACATATATTTTTTGATACTCGAGCTTGCAGCTAACAGCAAGTGAGGACTCAATATGTTCGGGGCGATTATTTTTTATCTTTTACTTCTTCAAACTCAGCATCTACTACGTTACCATCAGTCTTAACATTATCGTTTGTAGCTTGGTTTTGCTGTTGTGTTAATTTCAGCAATTTACTAGAAACTTGAATTAAGCTTTGTATGTTAGTTTCAATATCCGTTTTGCTTTCACCTTTTAATGCAGTATTCAAACTTTGAATAGCATTTTCTATAGCGTTTCTATCTTCCTGAAGTAGCTGATTACCATATTCTGCTAGTTGTTTACGCGTACTATGCATTAAGTTATCAGCTTGATTACGGGTTTGTACGAGTTCTTCAAATTTACGATCGGATTCAGCATTAGCTTCTGCTTCTCGTACCATTTTTTTAATTTCTTCCTCACTGAGACCAGATGAGGCTTTTATGGTAATTTTTTGTTCGCGACCACTGTTATTATCCTTAGCTGATACATGTAGAATGCCGTCAGCATCAATATCGAATGTTACTTCAATTTGTGGAATACCACGCATCGCTGGAGCTATACCATCTAGATTAAACTGTCCTAAAGACTTATTATCCATAGCGCGTTTACGTTCGCCCTGTAGTACATGAATAGTCACAGCTGACTGATTATCCTCGGCTGTTGAGAATATTTGACTATGCTTAGTCGGAATCGTAGTATTTTTAGCAATTAATGCGGTCATAACACCACCCATAGTTTCAATACCGAGTGATAGTGGCGTTACATCTAAGAGTAGTACATCCTTTACATTGCCAGATAGTACACCACCTTGAACTGCAGCGCCGATAGCTACTGCTTCGTCTGGATTAACATCTTTTCGTGGTTCTTTACAAAAGAAATCAGTAACTTTCTTTTGTACTAATGGCATACGTGTTTGACCACCAACTAAGATCACATCTTTAATATCAGAAATAGATAAACTAGCATCTGTTAGTGCGACTTTTAAAGGATCCATAGTCCGGTTCACTAAGTCTTCGACTAAAGACTCGAGTTTTGCACGGGTAATTTTAAGATTCATATGCTTAGGACCGGTAGAATCCGCAGTAATATAAGGCAAGTTAACATCAGTCTGTTGTGCTGCAGATAGTTCAATTTTTGCCTTTTCTGCGGCTTCTTTTAAACGTTGCATAGCTAGAGGATCATTACGTAGATCAATTCCCTGGTCTTTCTTAAATTCATCTACTAAGTAATTAATTAATCTACTATCAAAGTCTTCACCACCAAGATGGGTATCACCATTAGTAGCTAACACTTCAAAAGTTTTCTCGCCATCCACATCATCAATTTCAATAATTGAAATATCAAAGGTTCCACCACCAAGATCATATACAGCAATAGTACGATTACCTATTTCCTTGTCTAAACCGTAGGCTAAAGCAGCAGCAGTAGGTTCATTTATAATACGTTTAACCTCAAGACCTGCAATTCTACCAGCATCTTTAGTTGCTTGGCGTTGTGTATCATTAAAGTAAGCTGGTACCGTAATAACGGCTTCTGTAACCGATTCACCTAAATAATCTTCTGCTGTTTTTTTCATTTTTTTTAAAATTTCAGCAGAAACCTGTGGTGGTGCAATTTTTTGGCCTTTTATCTCTAACCAAGCATCGCCGTTATCAGCAGCAATGATCTTGTAAGGCATAATATCTACATCACGTTGTACTTCTTCATCTTCAAAACGGCGACCAATTAAACGCTTAATAGCGAATAGGGTATTTTTCGGGTTAGTAGCAGACTGACGTTTAGCCGGTTGGCCAACTAGAATCTCACCATCCTGGGTATAGGCAACAATAGAAGGAGTAGTACGATCACCTTCACTATTTTCTAGTACACGAGTTTTAGTGCCTTCTACAATAGCGATACAGGAGTTAGTTGTACCTAAATCAATGCCAATTATTTTTCCCATCTAAACATCTCCACAAAAAAATTACATTTGTTGTGATCGTAAACCTAATGTTCGTTCTTAACTTTTTTTATATTGAGCTGACTCTGAACTTCGTAGGTTCAATAACGTTCGATGCAAATTAAGATGGGGTCACCCTTATCAGCATCAAGGGGATTAATCAAAAAAAATTATGATGAGTGTTGTACTTAGATGAGTTTTACTAGATAATTATTAATCTAGAATGGGATTATTAGCACCTACTATACTAATTTAAATAGTAGAGATTTATCCCCGACAGGAATCGAACCTGTAACTAGTTCTTAGGAGGAACTTGTTATATCCTTTTTAACTACGGAGACATTTTTAACTACGTAGATATAATAAACATCAGTGATTATAGCTTCCAGTAGTTATTTTTAAATTATTCTTTATTCTAACTAATCACTATCTTGATCTTGTAGATCAGCATAATTATCAAATCTGGACCACTGCTGGTTAAAAGTTAACCGTATAGTACCGATAGGACCGTTGCGTTGTTTACCTAGTATAATTTCAGCAATACCTTTCATATCACTATTATTATTATAAACTTCATCACGGTAAATAAATATTATTAAGTCTGCATCTTGTTCGATTGAACCAGATTCACGTAGATCTGAGTTAACAGGACGCTTATCAGCACGCTGCTCTAAGCTTCTATTTAACTGAGAAAGAGCAATCACCGGTACCTGTAACTCTTTAGCTAATGCTTTTAGTGAGCGGGATATTTCTGTAATCTCCATAGTACGGTTATCAGCTAATGCTGGAACACGCATTAATTGTAAATAATCAATCATAATTAGACTCAGTCCATCGTGTTCACGAAATACTCGTCTTGCTCGAAAACGTACATCTGTGGGTGTTAAACCTGATGAGTCATCAATGTATAACATATTCTGTTTTTTTAGCAAAATACCCATAGTACTAGATAGACGTGCCCAATCTGAATCATCTAATCTACCAGTACGGATACGAGTTTGGTCTACACGTGATAGTGAAGCTAACATACGTATCATTATCTGTTCACCAGACATCTCTAGGCTAAAGATAAGAACTGGTTTTTCTTCTGTCATAGCCGCGTGTTCGCACATATTCATAGCTAAAGTTGTTTTACCCATGGAGGGTCGTGCGGCAACTATAATTAAATCAGATTTCTGTAATCCAGCCGTTTTTCTATCTAAGTCTTGGTAACCACTTGATACACCAGTTACACCATCATGTGGATTCTGATATAGTTGCTCAATGCGTGTAACGGTTTTTTCAAGAATAAGGTCAATACTTTTAGGACCTTCATCTTTGTTCGCTCGATTATCAGCAATTTTGAATACCTGAGATTCGGCAAAATCGAGCAACTCTTCACTACTTCTTCCCTGTGGATTATATCCAGCATTTGCAATCTCATGAGCAACAGTGATTAGTTCACGAACAATAGCCCGCTCACGAATAATATCTGCGTAAGCAGATATATTAGCAACACTAGGGGTATTTTTTGATAACTCAGCTAAGTAAGAAAAACCACCCACGGCGTCTAACTTACCTTTTTGTTCTAAAGATTCGGCAAGAGTAATGAGATCGATTGGTTTACTCATATCGAATAACAGTTGCATTTCGCGAAAAATCAACTGATGAGGGCGATTGAAAAAATCATCAGTTGCTACACGTTCGGAAATATTATCCCACCTTTTATTATCCAGCATTAAGCCGCCTAGCACTGACTGTTCTGCTTCTAATGAAGAAGGTGGTATTTTTAAAATATCTACATGATAATCTGGGTAGCAATTTTCTTTATTCTTGTTTTTTTTTTCTAACATACAATGATGACTTTGCTTGATAATTCATAGGGGAATAACGCAGTATTGTATTTTTTATAATAGAACTAATATATGCTTTATAACTTATTAAAGTACATTTAGTCTAAGCAACGATTTTATCTTGCTCTTTCAGTTAAGCAAGAAAGTAAAGGCTATTTTATGAGCAAGTTATTAATAATCGATAATTACGATTCTTTTACCTGGAATCTATATCAATATTTTTGTGAATTAGGCCAACAAGTTGAAGTAAGACGGCATGATCGTATTAATATACGAGAGATTGAGCAGTTAGCGCCTCACAAACTTGTAATTTCTCCTGGTCCTGGTACACCAGATCAAGCAGGTATTTCACTATCTGCTATCCACTATTTCTCTGGTAAGCTACCTATTTTAGGTGTCTGCCTTGGTCATCAGGCTATTGGTCAAGCCTTTGGTGCGAAAGTTGTACGTGCGCACCAAGTAATGCACGGGAAAATTTCTTATATTCGACATAGTCGAACTGGACTATTTGCTGGATTAATACAACCACTCAAAGTTATACGCTATAATTCTTTAGTCCTAGATCCTACTAGTATTCCATCTTGTTTAGAAGTAACTGCCTGGAGTTTGCATCCAGGAAGAAAAAAAGAGGAAATAATGGCTATTAGCCATCGCTCTCTAGCGATAACTGGAGTTCAATTTCACCCTGAAAGTATTATGAGTGAACAAGGACATCAATTATTAGCTAACTTTCTGCAATTATCAAGTTAACGAATTGGTAAGCATAGACTAATTATAAATAAATCAGTCTATGCTTACTTAATGATTAAGTTAAAATGTAAACAAACATAAAGCTAACGAGTACCATAGATTACGATTGTTTTACCATAAGCAGATAATATTTGTTGATTTTCAAGTATTTTTAAAACACGACCAACAGTCTCTCGCGAGCATCCAACAATCTGACCAATTTCCTGTCGGGTAATTTTGATTTGCATACCGTCTGGATGAGTCATGGCATCTGGTTGTTTACTAAGATCAAGTAATGTTTGTGTAATGCGTTTTGTAACATCACAAAATGCTAAATTACCTACTTTTTCTGAGGTTACCTGTAAGCGATTAGCCATCTGCGATGCTAGGCGTAATAGAATATCTGGATTAACTTGAATTAGATGTCTAAATTTAGAATAGGATATTTCAGCTACTTCGCAAGCTGTTTTTGTCCTCACCCAAGCGCTACGTTCCTTACTTACGTTAAATAAACCTAACTCACCAATAAAATTATCTTGATGAAGATAAGAAAGAATCATTTCTTTCCCCTCTTTATTCTTGATAATTATAGAGACTGAACCTTTTATCAGATAGTAAAGAGTATTTGCTTTTTCACCTTGATAAATTAAAGTACTCTTAGATGTATAATTGTGAATATGGCAATGAGACAAGAACCATTCTAGCGTAGAATCTATTGGTGGTTTACCAAGAACCATTCTCTTTTTATCCTCATTTTATCATCGTTATCCTTAATATAAGAAGACGACCTCTTGCTTGTTCGATTCTATTAATAAAATGAATCTCGTTAGAGGTTATTTGGTAAACATTATTCCATTTATTAATATAAAACATTGGAATATGTAATTAGCATACACAATATATATTGTTTTTATATAACCTCTACCATGCTAATATTACTCCATCATTCTTCGCAACCGGTCTGTTAGACCACTACGTCGTTGAGTAGGATGAGTAATAATATCAGCGAGTATTTCATTATCTGGAGCATAAATAGAAAGAAACTTACGTGCTTTTGTTACTCCAGCATATAAAAGCTCACGAGTAAATATAGGAGAGCATATCTCATCTGGTAGTACCAGTGCAGCATGGGTAAATTTTAATTCCTGTGACTGATAGACTGTAATTGCAAACGCAGTTGCGTATTTAGGTAAATAACTAGTAGCTACTACTTTTATGCTGTTATTAGGCAATATAAAATATGCATGTAGTTTATTATTTTTACTCTCAGAGAGTATGAGCCCAATATCCCCATTATATAAGCCTAGTGATTGTATATCATGTAGAAGTATAATTGGTTGACCAGCATAAGTACTACTATTCTTCTTAAGAAGACCATAGTATATCAGCGTTTGTTCAATGCAATRATTTAAGCAAACTACGCCAAATTTCCCTTTCCTGAGCATTGAAAGCAACCGGTAACGGTTAAATTCTTCTATGATAGAGGCCGGTGATTCACCGGCATTTAATAGTTGTAAATAATTAGAATAATTTGTAACACAGTCATGTACCATCCGTTGGTAATCTAACTCACAATGTCGCTGTATATAGTAAATATCAGCATATTTGCTTGAATTAAGCAAGATAAGAGCATCATTGTTATTACCGGTGTTAATCATATTTGCTAATATACTAATACCAGAACTATCTTTTAAAGAATTGTTGTTTTGTAATAAACACAAGCTATCTGTTACTTGATAGCTAAACATATTATTGGTGCGGTTGTTAGATAACTGGTATCCTGTTAATCTGGATAATTCTTGACAGCGTTTAATACTATAACCATGATCTATTAATTGAAAAATATCACTAAATACAGTTCCAGTATCAACTGATATAAACTGATCATCATTACCCAGAAATATGACTCTAGCTTGCGCTGGTAGCGCATTAATTAGATTGGCCATCATAGGAAGATCAACTATTGATGATTCATCTAAAATTAAAATATCTAAATATAGTGGATTATCACAATAATATTGTATACGCCTACTGTTAGGTTGCGTACCTAACAATTTATATAAGTTTATGACCTGATATGTAATCTTATATCTTAAATAATCATGAGTTAATATCATCATTGATCGAGCAATATAATCAGTTAATTGAGCAGTTACTTTACTAGTAGGAGCTGCTATTATGATATGTAAATATTCACTCTTATTAATTTGTAATATAGCAGCTAGTAACTTAGTTATCATTGTATTTTTATCGTTACTAGTACGGTAGGATATAAGCGAAACTTTGCTCGTAAGTGCCAATGCAATAGCAATTTTTTGCCAATTAATACTATTATTAGTAGTAGGGAAAAGGGCATTAAGTATATTACGTACTATATTCTCATCATAAGGAACTAGCATAGATCGTTGAAAAAAATGAGCAACAGTACATTCATCTTGCCATAGACGATGTAAATAAAGCTGTTGTTTATCTAGAACTAATGGCGTAGATCTTGAACCATCGCTCACTGATGGCGATGTTAGTAGTAAATTTTGCCAATCGTTCAGCTGGAGGCTTCCAGCTTGTTGCCAAGCTTGTTGCGCAAGTTTTGGATGAAGACCTTCAAATAAGGTATCTGGTGTTAATAGTGAAAGTGGTAGACAAACATGTCCCATACCGACATCAGCACTTAGACAAGCACTAGCTAGAAATAAAGCATCCGTTGAATGCGATAGCGCTACCATAAGATGAGCAAAATGAATATCTAAAGGTCGCCATAAACCGAGTTTTTGTGCTTGAAGTATAATATTTTCCATGATATACGTATAGTTAAAACTATTTATTTAGTATTCTAACAATTAGATTACATTTTACCGTTAAACATTTGATCTAGTTTATTGATAAGTGATATGTCTGGACGATATGTATAAATACTTTCAATTGGTAGATTAAGTTCTATACCACGAATAAACAAATAAAAGATTCCACCAAAATCACGCTGATAATCATAATTAACTAATCTATGACGCATATAACGGTGTAATGCTAGGGTATAAAGTTGATATTGCAATTCGTATCGATGCTGAATCATAGCCTGTTCTATAGCTTCTTTGGTATAAGCAGAGCTATCTTCCCCAAGCCTATTAGATTTATAATCTAATAGGTAATAACGGTTTTGCCAACAAAATACTAAATCTATTACTCCTGTTAGCATTCCTTTGACTGGTGTAAAATCTAGTGTTGGACAACGTAAGGATAAAGGGTCATAATTCTTACATAATTTATCCATATCTTGTGCTCTCAATGTTGTATTGATAGGCAATAAAAATGGCAATTCGGTGCAATAGTTTCTATGATCTAACTTACTAAGTGATAAATTAGAATTGTTTAATGGTGCTGTTATTACTTTATGGAGCCATTGTTGAAGAACTAACAACCAACATTGATCAATGTTATGTTTAGTTAGTTCCAGACTTAATTGAGTACTATCTATTTGTTTGGAAAAATCTATGGTTTCAAAGATACTATGTAAAAATTTTCCAGCTAATTTCCCACATGGGAAAGTATGTTGTGTGAGTTCTGTGATGTACTGTTGATGATTCAACAGATCAACATTTATGTTGGAATATAATTGTTGTTGTGCTTTATCATTGAATCTTATTGATGTAACTGCTGTATTTTTTTGTAACTCGGTATAGCTAGTTATTTGCCATCTATCAAATAGATTAATAGGTAAATGTCGTGCACTAAGCTCCAAATTCGCTACTGGTATTGACACAATAGTATGAGATAGCGGAGATTTATTTATCTCACATAGTGAGATATCTCCTTCTGCGCGAACAAGAAGTTTTTCTAACTGACTACGTAAAAATATAGCATTACCAGCATTACCTTGTTGTATTAGGTAACCTAATGCGCTTAGGTGTAAATCGCTCGTACTTGTTATTTTACTATACCCATGGTATATCGGAGCAATACCGATACAGCAGTGGTAAATTGAACGAGTTACAGCAACATATAATAACCGTAAATCTTCTGCTAGACGTTTATCATCCTCAGTTAAATTCATACTATTAGGTGCTATACTTAAATCTAACCCTGCTGGATATAATTGTCTATCGTGAAACATAGAATGTTTTTTTGATCGGAAATTAGAAGCAAATGGTAGTAGAACGAGTGGAAATTCTAAGCCTTTTGATTTATGTATCGTAATAATATGTACTAAATTATGATGGTTTTCTAGCCATAGTTGTTGATTTTTATCTTTATCATTTGGATCTGTAATTTTTACAGATAGCCAACGTACTAGCGCATATTCATTATCAAATTGTACTGATGCTTGCTGTAATAGCTCGCCTAAATGTAGTACGTTTGTAATACAACGCTCACCACTATAGCTAGACAACCAGAACTCTGCAATATGGTTTTCTATTATGATATGACGTAACATGGGTAAAATACCGTGTTGTTGCCAAATTTTATGATACAAATTAAATTTACCTCTCCATTTATTATTAATTTTCTCATTAATATTAAAAGACTCAATAACATCTACTTCACCACCTAATAAGCTAGTAGCTAGTGCACAGCGTAGTTTATTATGTTGTTCTGGCTCTACAATTGCCTGTAATAAACACATGATTTCACGTGCCTCAATAGTTTGAAATACGCTAGAAAAGCTAGAAACGTAAACAGACTTAATAGATAATGCAGTCATGGCATCATTAATTAATGCAGCTTCATCACGATTACGTACTAAAACTACAATATCTGATGCTTGTAATTGCTTTCGTCCTTTATTACTTTCTAGCCATGCTAGTCCAGCGTTAGAAGATCTTAGCCAGTAACTGATAGTAGCGGCACATTGATGTGCCATGCTTTTTTGATAATGAGCTACTCCTACGTTATTACTAGCTTGTAGCCATAATAGCATTGCAGGTTGCGCCTTTTCGTCTAGCATAAACTGTAAGTTAGAATTAAATGCTGATGCTACTGCTGGTTTAAATGGAATTTCACTAAAAATAAATGGGATAGGTAAACTCTGAAATAATTGATTAACAGCATTAACCATACCTGGAGCAGATCGCCAGTTAGTGTCAAGTGTATAGCACTCTTTAACTAGTTTACGTGCATGTATATATGTAAAAATATCAGCACCACGAAAAGAGTAAATTGCTTGCTTAGGATCTCCAATAAGTAATAATACGGTATTTTTAGTAAGATCATATAACCGTTTAAATATACGATATTGTAATGGATCTATATCCTGAAATTCATCAATCATCGCAACAGGATATCGGCTACGAATAAAATTGGCGAAAATTTCACCATGATTACTAGTCAGTATATTATCGAAGTCTTTTAGTAGGTCATGAAATGACATTATATTTTTTAGGTTTTTTTCTTTTTCTAAAGAAGGGATAATTTCATTTATTGCTAAACGAAGAATAAATTCTTGTAGCGAAAATTGATAATTTAGATAGAATTTTGCTAGTTCTTTAAAGAACAAATGATCCCGTATTTCTACGGGTAAAGTATTAGTATTACACAATAAATAGTTTAGCCTTTCTAGTTCTATAGGTATAGCGTAATCTACCGTTAGTTTATTAGCCCATATACTAATTTTTTTTTTCCAGTTTAAGGCTGTTTTTTTACAAATTCCATTAATTGGGATATACTGTATAAATATGGACCATTGTTGCATAAACAAAAGCCATTGTTTTTTTAATGCATCAATATAATTAATGATTTTATTATGATGATCAATAATAGAAGCTGTTGTTATCAATTGATCAGATACAATAATCGATTCAATATGCATATTATGCAAATAAGGTAATAGTGAAGTTAGTAGCTGATCAGGCCCTGTCCAATATTGCTGAACTATTCGCGCTACAGAATCTGGCAGTGGAGAACAATAACGGCGCCAAAAATCAGTAACTACCTGCTGAAGTAAATGAGTGTCATCCTCTAATAACTGTTTCTGTGACCAGAAACTAGATTCAAGTAAGTTATAATTAATATTCAACATTCTTTGACAAAAACCATGAATAGTGAATATTGCAGCTTCATTTATTTGCTGTTCTGCAGCTAATAATTGGTTGATAGCTAAAGGTATATTTTTTATTTGTAAGAGTAACGCTGCTAATAGCGGATCATTACTATAACCACAAACACAAGATATACGTAAGCGGTGTATAGTATCATGAATACGGGAACGTATTTCCTTAATAGCAGCTTCAGTAAATGTAACTAATAGAATCTCTGTTATGCTAAGAGGTCGATGATAAGCAGATAATCCACCTATTCCTAGCAACAGCCGTAGATAAAGTATAACTAAAGTATAAGTTTTACCGGTACCAGCAGAAGCTTCAATTAAACAATGTTGTTTGAGTTGTAATGTAATTGGGTTCATAGTACTATGCAGAGTACTTAACCTATTTTATTTAATAGGTATGCTAATTTACTAAGTCGACTTTATTACTAATATTAAATTTTAACGGAGGTAAAAAATAACATTCTACTGCCTTAATTATAGCTATAATATAATTTTCATTTAATTGAAGTATAAGTTTTTGTAGATATAAATCACTACTTTCACCAGGAAAAAGATGATTTCCTTCCCAAGCTTTGATCATATAATTTCGTGCTGTCCTTTGACAATCTTTCTCCCAATTAATCATTCTAGTTTTTTTGTTAAAGCAATGAGTTAACCATGCTCCACCTGAACGATTCAGTAATAATAATGGTTCTGACATCCCTTGCCAATAACCTTTTATTAAAGTAAGTAAATACTTTTTAGCTTCATCAGAAGATAATACAGGAAAACACCACTGACTATTCGTCCCAAACATACGGCTTTGACCATTTCCACCAATGGCACAATAGGCTAAATGTTCTATCCATAGTTGTAAACCATGCTTCATTGATAAGTTATGAGGATACCATCGTACTAGACCATTACATTGAATTTTTGATAACCAACCTATAAGAACTGTATTATCTATATTAAGTTGAATTTTTTCTGTATGCTGCTCGGGTAATATATATGTGCGTATTTGATCTACAAGATAAATCATTTTACTACATTGTTTAGTCCAGTATAATTTACCAAAAGCGCCATAAGCAAGTAAACCCGCAGCACGTACTTGTTGGTATATTACATCTAGATTTTTTCCCTCTATTAGAGCATTTAATATTTTTTCTTTTATTTTATAGTGACTAATGCCTTTTACTATAAAGGGTTCATTTTCAGAAATATCTTGTGGTTCGTTATATAACCAAAGATCTAATCTTTGCTGGAACCATGTACGTACTGGATGCTGATAAAATTTTTTTAAATTTGCTAATAACAGCATATTTTCTTGCTTCTTAGTTGCTAGAGATTTATTCATGAAAAATCTATTTTGCGTATTATTACTACGAAAACTAGCTTTAGCAGCTAAAAGCCATTCCTTAGCAAAACTTTGATTTATACTGCCAGGGATAAAGTTTTCTGGCGCAAAAGGCATACGGCTATGCCATTGCCATAAATGTTTACGTATATGTAGATTACAAGTATGCTCATCAAGCTGTTCATCGCCTGATAGATAAAAATTTTGTGTAATATAATTAGTTAATTCACTAATAAGTATAGATGGAGAACGTAATGTATTATCTTGAATGAAATAACCAATAAAACTAATATACAGTTTTTGCTGTGCAGATAAAAGTAATTCTAGAAAGATATATCGATCTTCATCGTATCTATTATAATCGCCTCGACGTGGCTGCTGCTTCATCAAATCAAAATTTAACGGTAAGATAGAATGCGGATATATACCGTCGTTCATGCCTAGTAAGCAAATTACCTTAAAAGGAATTGAGCTAGTTGGCATAATAGTGCAGAAAATTATGTTACTAGATATGAAAGACTGATTGAGATGCTTTTGTTGGAGACGCATATTTAGTTCGTCATACAATCGAGCAATTGATACTGGCTGGTCATAATTTGCCTTTATACCACACTGTAGTATCTGTTGCCATTGATCTAAGATTATTACTAGCGCAGTTTCTACTTCTTTATTAACATTAGTAACAAAAAAGTCTTTTATCATATCGCTAGCACAATGTAACCATTCTGTAAGCTTGCGAGGTTTCTTTAGGTTCTTACGCCAGCGTCGTAGTCTCATTATTAATTCTGCTAAATTACCTATTAATTCAGCTCTTTTTCCACTAGATTCATCATAGGGTAAAATTCCCTGCCAAATACCATTGCTACTATCTATAGCATAACCTAATAACATACGGTTTAAACCAAACTCCCAGGTATGTTGACTAGTAGTAGGTAACATAAGATCGCGTTGAGTATCATCATCTAATCCCCAACGTATACCAGATTCTACTATCCATTTGCGTAATATCGTGAGATCTATTTGGCTAATAGAGAAATGTTTTGCTAATACTGAAGTATCCAATAAAGATAATACCTCTTCAATAGTTAATCTACTAAATGGTAGTTTAAGTAACCGAAGAAAAACTGATAATACTGGATTGGTATGTTTTACAGTACGATCATAAATCGTAAATGGTAGATAACGATCGGTAGTAGCATTACCGAAAACTGCTTTAATAGCTGGGATATATAGATTAATATCAGTAACCATTACAATGATTTCGCATGGTAAAAGAGATTGTTCTTGCGCTATCATTGCTAATATCGCATCGTGTAATACTTCTATTTCACGCTGTGGACTATGACAAACATTTATGCTAAGAGAATGATCGTTATGCTGTAGTAAACGTTTTACCTTTGCATTATGAAGATGACAAACTATATTATCTTCTAAAATATCTAGCTGCAATAAACTTAATAACGATTTTTCCTGAGATAATTCTACAAAAGCATCTATTTTCTGTATATTTTTTAGTTCTGATAGCAAAGAGATAGTATCTTTTCCCTGTTTACCCCAATATTCTAATAAAGGATTTATACTCTTCTGGTTAGTATTGGTACTATATATAGGTTGTTGAGTATAGCTCTGCTTATTAATTCTATTAAAACGATAAGGATTAACTAACATAAAGTGGATATCTATATGGTTACTTAGTGCTTGTAATACTTGTAAATAAATAGGTGGTAGCGAAGAAACAGCATAAATAAATATACGATCAGGTAACCCCGATGGTCGTACTGTCATATGTTTCATAGCCTGAATAAAAAGCTGATATAAATTAGTACTTAACATGTTTTCTTCTATGAGCGCTCGCCATAGAAGCGCTTGCCAATTTTGATCTGGACCTAAAGAAGCTACACGTTTGCCCTGTTGCCATATTTCTAACCAATCCGGACGATACAAAAAATATTGATAAAAAAGATCTGCAATTTTTTCTGATAAATGAAATTGTTTCCGTTTATCTACGTCATTGTGCAAATATTGACGAATAAGGGAGCAATTAGGTTGATCGTAAAAATGTGGTAAAATTAATCTTATTTTCCAAGATATTAATGATCTAGAAAAGAACATTTCTAGATTCATCTCTGGTAGTATACTAGATAATAGTTTATAAATAAAAATAGTTGGTGTAGAAAAGCGAATATTAGCAGCTATGCCTAATGACATAGCTAATTCTACTTGTAACCATTGTGTTATATTATGATTCTGTACTAATATAATTTCTGGTTGTAGGGTTTCACGTAGCTTACGCTCTGATATTAAACTAATTAAAATAGATGTTATTACATCTAGTTTATTCGACTGATAAATTGTAAACATTTTTTTTAAATAGGTACAGCAGCACATTATTAAGTAGATATCTTCTCTTAGCTTAGTTAAGAGAAGAAGAGTTAAACAGCTACTTGTGCTTTAATAGCTGGATGTGGATCATAGCCACTTAAATAGAAATCATCAAACTGATATTGAAATAATGAAGCAGGACGACGCTTAATTATTAACTGCGGTAATGGCCGTGGATTACGTTTAAGTTGTAAATCTGTTTGCTTCAGGTGATTACGGTATAGATGGATATCGCCACCCGTCCATATAAATTCTCCTAGTTGCAAATCACACTGTTGTGCAACCATATGTATGAGTAGTGCATAGCTAGAGATATTGAATGGTAAGCCTAAGAACATATCGCAAGAACGTTGATATAGTTGACAAGATAAAACACCATTAGCAACATAAAATTGAAATAATACATGGCATGGTGCTAACGCCATTTGTTTTATTTCACCAACGTTCCAAGCGGAAACAATAATACGGCGTGAGTCTGGATTATGCTTTAATTGCAGCATAACATCACTTAATTGATCAATATAACTACCATCTGCAGTGCCCCATGCACGCCACTGACGTCCATAAATGGGACCTAAATCACCTTTTTCGTTGATCCATTCATCCCAAATAGTTACGTGATGTTTTCTTAAATAGTTAATATTTGTATCTCCATTTAGAAACCAAAGTAATTCATAAATAATTGAACGTAGATGGCACCTTTTAGTAGTAATTAAAGGGAATCCATGGCTGAGATTAAAACGCATCTGATGACCAAAAATAGATAATGTACCAGTATTCGTACGATCTACTTTTGATATACCCTGTGTGCGTACTAAGCGCATTAATTCTAAATACTGTTTCATGATACGTTATCAAATGTAATTGATAATAACTTAGGTTAAGCGATAATAAGCCCAGGATAAAATTATTACCCCAGCTATAATCATGGGTATAGATAAGATCTGACCCATACTAATCATATCATGAAATAATCCTAGCTGAGCATCAGGTTGACGAACAAATTCAACTATAAGACGAAATATGCCATAACAAATCAAGAATATGCCAGATATACTTCCCATAGGACGCTGTTTATAGCTAAATATTTTTATTATACAAAATAATACTATACCTTCTAGTATCATTTCATATAATTGAGATGGATGCCGAGGCAACATACCATATTGTTCGAATAGTATTCGGAATTGCGGATTTGTAAGCATGAGCGCTTTATCAGCATCTCTAGAACCTGGAAATAACATAGCCCAGTAAGTATTAGTCGTTACTCTACCCCATAGCTCACCATTAATAAAATTACCTAACCTTCCTAATCCTAGACCAAATGGTACTAGTGGTACAATGACATCAGCTATTTGAAAAAAATGACGTTGAGTATGGCAAGAAAACAAAAAAATCATAACTATTACACCAATCAAACCACCATGAAAAGACATACCACCATCCCAAACTTTAAATAAACATAATGGTTTCTCTAAGAAAAAATGTAAGTTATAAAACAATACATAACCTATGCGGCCACCAATTAATAATCCGATAAAACACATGTGCAATAAGTATTCTATTTCTCTTTTGTTCCAATCATTATCAGGCTTATTAGCGTATCGCATTGCCATCCATATAGCAAACCAGAAGCCAACTAGATACATAATACCATACCAATGTATAGAAACTGGACCAAAAGAAAGTAATACTGGATTGATATTTGGAAAAAATAGATATTGATTGATCATTACTATCACCGTAGATAATAATACTAATTAACATAGTTATGAACTATATTGAATGAAACGTATTTTTGTTTTTATAGTAATTATGATAGATAATCTATAACTAAAGGAAACAATCAATACAAATACTTTTGTTAAAAGTTATATGTTGTAAATATTGAGGTATTTATTATTCTCAGTACTAGAAAATTGTTACTAAATAGTATTAGACTATTCGGGTAGCATTATTGCTCTAGAGAATTCCTTCATCATTCTGCGGTATACATTACGCTTAAAGAAAACTACCTGACTAAGAGGATACCAAAAACTAACCCATTTCCAACTATCGAATTCAGGTTTTTTTCCACACTGTATATTAATTCGCGTATCCTTACATACCAGTTGTAATAAAAACCATTTTTGTTTTTGGCCAATGCATATTGGTTTCGCGTCCCATCGTATAAATTGATGAGGAATTTTATATTTTAACCAGTAACGTGTTGTAGTTAAAATACGAACATCTTTAGGTCTTAGTCCTACTTCTTCGAATAGTTCACGAAACATAGCTTGTTCAGCTGTTTCACCAGAATTAATACCTCCTTGTGGAAACTGCCAAGCATTTTGTTTGTATCGTCTAGCCCATAATACTTGTCCATTAAAATTACCAATGACAATACCAACATTTGGGCGGTAGCCATATTCATTAATCACCTAACAACCTCGATTACATAATAATATGCTCTCAGTCATACTAGCAATAGTACAATAAACTATTACTTTGACATATTAGCGTATTTTGTTTATTATTTAAATAACTACAAGATGAGTTGGTTATCTAATAGATAGAGAGATATAAGTATATATTTTCTCAATAAAAATTGCGTGCTAATAATTGATTGGTAAAATTTTTTTTGAGGTAAAATCCTAATGGCATGGTACGTATTGGTTCACCTAGTTTTCCAATAGCAGTAGTTAAAACCAAGCTATTAGCTGCTTTTGGTCGTAGTTGTAATACCTTGCCATACTTAGCAGTAATATGTTTTACATTGCCTAATACGATTAAATCCATTAGTTCCTCCCAATCACACTGTAACTGTAGTGCTTCTTGTGCTGAAGGACTCCATAATATAGGAGTTCCAATATGCCTTTGAGCTACAGGAATTTCACGCTGTCCTTCTACTGGAATCCACAAAACACGAGCTAACTTATAACGTACATAGCTAACTTCCCATGTAATACCAGTTTTACCGGTAAGTGGAGCTGTACAGACAAAAGTTGTTTCTAACGATCTACCATTGTTATCGACTGGTATAGTCTTTAATTCAATACCGATAGTAGCAAAGTCTTGCTCCGGCTTATTACCCGCACTAGCACCTAGGTATTTTTCTAGCAATAGACCTATCCAACCTTTATCACGCTTAAGATTATTTGGGGTTACTATATTAGCATGTACTGCTAGCTCTCCTAATGATAAACCAGCTAGTTTTTTAGCACGGTATAACAATTCAATTTCATTAGCTGGTGGTGTTAGAGATAAAAACATGCTTATAGAAGCCTATTCTTTTTTAAAAAATTTATTTTAAATCATTATATGTGATAAATAAAACATTACTGACATTCGATCTCGTAATTTTAATAAAATTAATAGTTAATTATTTAGATTAAGATTAATATCTTTAGTTTAAATAATAAAATTATCTAATTGATATTAGATGTTAACTAATAATAGTGAATTACTATCTATAATAAGTTATTAACTTACATTCTAGTCTTTACTAGATAGCTAAAACTTAATTGAGCAAATAAATATTACTGAGAACTTTTTTCTGCATAACAACGAAGTACTTATCATGACGGCAAATAAATTAGCCACTATACTCACAAGAGCAGGTAGGAAAAAAAAATTCACTCATGGTGCAGTTAATGCTGTAATACAGCGTGCATCCTCACTAGTATTTGATTCAGTTCAACAGCAACAACAGGCAATTGCTGGACGTACTCGTGGTGAATTATTTTACGGTAGACGTGGTACTTTAACTCATTTTTCCCTACAGGAAGCAATGGTTGAACTAGAAAATGGCGCTGGCTGCGCTCTTTATCCTTGTGGTACCGCAGCTATTACTCATGCTATTCTTTCTTTTGTATCATCAGGTGGAAATATTTTAGTAACAAATTCAGCTTATGAACCAACACAACATTTTTGTCAGTTTATTTTAAGTAAG
The DNA here is from genome assembly GCF_000013185.1 of Baumannia cicadellinicola str. Hc (Homalodisca coagulata). GTDB lineage: Bacteria > Pseudomonadota > Gammaproteobacteria > Enterobacterales > Enterobacteriaceae > Baumannia > Baumannia cicadellinicola_E. The sequence goes on along the minus strand of NC_007984.1, from coordinate 563,564 downwards.
ATGAATATTACTACTACTTGGTTTGATCCGCTAATTGGCGATGGTATTAGTAATTTAATTATGCCTAATACACAGGTAGTATTTCTAGAATCTCCTAGTTCTATTACCATGGAAATACAAGATATTCCTGCTATAGTACATGCAGTTCGTATGATCAATCCTGATATTATTATTATGCTAGATAATACTTGGTCAGCTGGTATATTGCTGAATGCGTTAGATTTAGGAGTAGATATTTCTATACAGGCAGGTACTAAATACATTATTGGTCATTCTGATGCCATGATTGGTACAGCAGTAGCCAATAAACGTTGCTGGGATCAACTGCGTGAACAATCTTATTTAATGGGACAAATGGTAGATGCTGATACAGCTTATATGGCTTCTAGGGGATTACGCACACTTAGTGTTAGGTTACAACAACATGAAGCAAACGGATTATGTATCGCACATTGGCTTTCTAATAGACCAGAAATAGAGAGAGTTAACCATCCTGCTTTACCTAGCTGTAAAGGGCATGAAATATTTAAGCGAGATTTTAGTGGTGCGAGCAGTTTATTTTCTTTTCTTTTTAAAAAAAGATTGAGTAATATCCAGCTTGCTAATTATCTAAATAACTTTGAATATTTTAGTATAGCTTACTCTTGGGGGGGATTTGAATCATTGATTCTAGCTTATCAGCCTGAGGAACTGTCAGTAATTCGTCCTACTATTGGTATAGACTTTACAGGTACATTAGTCCGACTACATATAGGACTAGAAAGTAGTAGTGATTTAATTCGAGATCTATCAAATGGTTTTGATCGTCTGACAGAATAATCTATATTAACAGTCCATTAATTAACAATAACCGTATTTCATAATACGGTTATAACGACGATCTAGTAATTCTTGTTCGTTCATTCTATCTAATTCTGATAAATCAAATAATAGCTGTTTTTTTAATGATGCAGCCATTATTGCTACATCGCGATGAGCTCCACCTAGAGGTTCTGGTATAATGCTATCAATTAACTTTAGTTTCTTTAGTCGTGCAGCGTTAATACCCATGGCTTCAGCAGCAAGTGGTGCTTTATCGACACTTTTCCATAAGATAGAGGCACAGCCTTCTGGTGAAATAACCGAGTAGGTACTATATTTAAGCATATTAACTTTATCACCAACACCAATAGCTAATGCGCCACCAGATCCTCCCTCACCAATAATAGTACTAACGATTGGGACTCTTAGGTAAGCCATCTCTCGTAAGTTTGTTGCTATTGCTTCTGACTGTCCCCGCTCTTCTGCGCCAATACCTGGATAAGCTCCAGGAGTATCGATAAATGTTAATATTGGTATACTAAATCTATCTGCCATTTTCATTAAACGTAATGCTTTACGATAACCTTCAGGTGCTGGCATACCAAAGTTACGACGGATCTTTTCTTTTATTTCTCGTCCTTTCTGATGTCCAATAATCATTACTGGACGCGAGTTTATGCGGGCTAATCCACCAACAATCGCTTTATCATCAGCATAAGCGCGATCACCTGCTAGTTCATCAAAGTCAGTGAATATATACTGTACATAATCTAGCATATATGGTCGGCATGGATGCCGTGCTAATTGAGCAATTTGCCATGCACTAAGATGTGCAAAGATTTTACGGGTTAGCTCTATGCTTTTATCACGTAGTCTTTTTATTTCTTCATTGAAATTAGTATCACATGTTTTATCTATACTACTAATTGATGTCAGCGATTCAATTTTAGCTTCTATATCCGCAATTGGCTGCTCAAAATCAATAAAATTAATACTCATACATAATATTTCTATATTAGTTAAATTCTATTTTAATCCCTTCATTTCCTACTAAATTACGTAAATCATTCAGTAAATAGTCAGTTAGTTTTACCTTCCAGGTTATATTATAATGCAACTGTACACGTGTATTGTTCTTATTATAATAAAGGTGCACTGGTATTGCTCCAGCTTCTAATGCATGTGATTTCAAAGATAAATCTAGATTCTTTAAAAAAGATTCATTTATTTGCTGAGCTGTGAGGAATATAGCAATTCCAGCAGCGTACTTATTGCGTGCGGTATTAATATCCATGATCTTATGTGCAATTACCTTCAAGGTGCTCTGAGTATTAGAGAAGCGAACTTCTCCTTCTACAAGCAGAATGTTATCTACTTTTAAGAAAGACTTGTATTGATCTAGCATATCGGATGATATTGCTATATCTAAATGTCCAGTCATATCATCTATAGTACAAATACTAAGACTCTGATTATTGTTAGTTATTATGTTCCTTATTGACAATAATAATCCAACGACCGTTATTTTTTTACTACATGTTATGAGAGGTATATCTTTTAATCGTAAACCTTTAGTATAAAATTTAATTTCATATAAATATTCTATAATAGGATGACTTGTTAAATAAAGTCCTAAAGTCTCTTGTTCACCCTTAAGAATTACTTGTTTTGACCAAGGTTGAATATTTTTACTCTTATGAGAATAGTCTAATATACATTGCTTATCTGCTTGTGTACTAAACATATCTATTTGACCGATCATGTTTAATTTAGTATATTGATCTGCCGTTTTTAGCGCGGTCTCTAGTTCGTTCATTAGGGCTGCACGATGTGAACCTAATTGATCACAGGCACCAGATATAATCAGCTTTTCTAGTATGCGGCGATTTAGCTTTTTAGTACATGTACGTATACATAAATCTAATAAATTAGAAAATTTTCCTCCTGTATTTCTTGCTTCAAGAATAGTTGTTATTGGTCCCTCACCTAAGCCTTTAATAGCACCAAGACCATAAATAATCTGACTATTTTTATTAACATGAAAATAATAATGACTTATATTAATATTTGGTGGTAATACTGTAATACCCATACGTAAGCATTCGTATACTAGTATTGCTAGCTTATCAATATTATCTATATCTGCAGTCATAGCAGATGCCATAAATTGAGATGGATAGTGCGCTTTTAGCCATAATGTTTGGTAAGAAACAAGAGCATAGGCAGTAGAGTGGGATTTATTAAAACCGTATCCAGCAAACTTTTCTACTAAATCAAATATCTTCATTGCGAGTTTACTCTCGATACCCATTTTTTCTGCACCAATCTTAAAAATAGCACGCTGTTTTACCATTTCTTTAGGTTCCTTTTTGCCCATAGCTCTACGTAGTAGATCTGCTTCACCAAGCGTATATCCTGCAAGAATTCGCGCTATTTGCATTACTTGTTCTTGATAAAGAATAATACCGTAAGTTGGTTCTAGAATAGGCTGTAAGGACGGGTGTTGCCACTGTATATCAGGATAACAAATTGTTTCCCTACCATGTTTGCGGTTAATAAAATTATCTACCATCCCAGACTGAAGTGGACCTGGACGAAATAGTGCTATTAATGCAATTATATCCTCAAAGCAGTCTGGTTGCAGACGCCTAATTAATTCTTTAATACCACGTGATTCTAGCTGAAATATAGCTGTAGTATCTGCACATAACAACATATCGAAGCTTTTTTTATCATCTAATGGAATAGTTGTGATCTCAATAGGATTGAGTTTGCTGTGTATATGCTTATTAATCATTTCTAGTGCTCGGTTAATAATAGTTAAAGTACGTAAACCGAGAAAATCAAATTTTACTAAACCAGCATATTCGATATCATTTTTATCAAATTGTGTTAGAGGACACTTACCTTCAGAATCATAGTATAGCGGTGCAAAGTCAGTAATTTTTGTAGGTGCAATTACTACTCCGCCAGCGTGTTTACCTACGTTACGGGTTACTCCCTCTAACTTACGTGCTAGATCTATTAACAATGTTACATTTTCATCAACATTATATATTTGCCTTAGCTGTGGTGCTATAGCTAAAGCTTTATCTAACGTAATTCCTGGATCATGTGGTACTAATTTAGATATTTTATTAACAAAACTATAAGGATAACCTAATACTCGTCCAACATCGCGGATTACTGCTTTAGCTGCCATCGTCCCAAAAGTAATTATTTGTGATACAGCATCACGACCATAAGTTTCTGCTACGTGATTAATTACTAAATCTCTTTTTTCCATACAGAAATCAATATCAAAGTCAGGCATTGATATACGCTCAGGATTAAGAAATCTCTCAAATAGCAGATCGAAAGGAAGTGGGTTAATATCTGTGATTTTAAGAGCATAAGCTACTAAAGAACCTGCACCAGATCCACGTCCTGGTCCTACTGGAATACTATTATCTTTAGACCATTGTATAAATTCCATAACGATAAGAAAGTAACCTGGAAAGCCCATACCGTTAATTACCTGTAACTCTTGATCTAACCTCTGATCATAAGGTAATCGATTATCTTTGAGCTGTATTAAATCTGGAAAAAGAAACGCCAGCCGTTCCTCTAAACCTTGACGTGCACATTTGATTAAATAGCTATTAGTTGATATATTACCAGTATAAAACTGCGGTAAAAAATATTCACCAAGGCGGATAGTTACATTACAACGAATAGCAATTTCTACACTATTAGCTAATGCTTCTGGAATATCTTTAAATAATTCGCACATCTCCTGTTCGCTGCGAATATATTGTTGTGAACTATAATCATACGACTGTTTAACATTATCCAATAAACATCCATTATGGATCGCCACTCTAATATTATGTGCTTGGAAATCATCAGAACTAATAAAACGGACATCATTAGTAGCTACTACTGGTAGTCCATTTTTTTTCGCAAGCAAAACAGCAAGATTTAAATATTTTTCTTCATTTAATCTACCAGTACGGATTAATTCTAGATAATATCGATCTGGAAAATAACGATGATAAAAGGCTAGACATTTTTTTACTTGTTGCATTTTATCATTAAGTAATAATTTGCCTACATCACCTTTACGTGCCCCAGAAAGGATAATTAAACCTTGATTATGTTGAATTAGCCAGTCTCGATCAATAACTGGACCAGCAGCGCCGTAACCTCGCCGATATGCTTGGGAAATTAGCATAGTTAAACATTGATAACCAATATAGTTAGTCGCTAGAATAGTTAATTCAGTAAGTTCCCCACCTAATATAGGGTTGTACATTAAGAAATCAGCACCTATAATAGGCTTAATACCTACACTATTAGCTGCTTTATAAAACTTAATAATACCATAAAGATTAGTCACATCAGTAAGAGCTAATGCTGGCATATTTAAAGAAACTGCTTTTTTTACTAATGAACTAACTTTGATTAATCCATCAATAATAGAATAGTCGCTATGAATACGTAAATGAATAAAACTAGGTTCGATCATATATTTTAGTTTTAGCTTAATAGAATTTTATTCCTATAATCTATTTTTTATTAGCGGCTAAAATTAGTTGAAATTTATCTAGCTAACTATGAGCTAGTAACTAATTTAGTAGAAATTAAAGAATAGTTTATGATATTTGAAAAGTATTATTGCTTATTTCTTAATGTAAAATAGAAAAAGCTAAAGATAAAACATAAAGCACATTTACTAATATATAGTATATATTACTGTCTGCGTGCACACATCATTAATGCTTCACAAGCGACTTCGCCATCTACTGTCGTCACACCTTTAAAACGTGCTACTCCGCGACGTTCCTTAATAAATTTAACTTCTAGAATCATCTGATCACCTGGTTGTACTGGACGTTTAAAACGGGCATTATCGATAGCAGCAAAATAGTAAAGTTCACTAGAATCTAGTTTACCAGCACTTTTAAATGCTAATATTCCAGTAGCTTGTGCCATAGCTTCCAAAATTAATACCCCAGGAAAAATCGGTTTTCCTGGAAAATGACCCTGAAAAAAAGGTTCATTATAGGACACATTTTTGATTGCATATAGAAATTGCCACTTTTTAAAATCTATTACACGGTCTACCAACAAAAATGGAAAACGGTGGGGTAAAAGTTCTAATATCTCTTCAAGATGTAGAGTATGAGAGTTAGTAGTCAAAATACTCTTCCTATCGATTACTATGGTTTATACTAAGAAAGTATATTATGCTTATTAATTATAAGCATAACATAAATAATAAGTATTATGCATTAGTTAATATTTGTGATTAGCTAATTAAATTTAATTCAACCTAATCAGCTTAATAAATACTCAGGATCTAACTATATAGTTAGCTATGCATATTTATTAATTATGCATGGCTAACTTAAATAATCTGCCTTTGGATTATAATAACTAACTATAAGTTAGTTATTATAATACCTGTTTTAGCACATCAGCAGTAATATCTTTAGTATTATGAGCATAAGCAATAGCATTTACATCTATTACTACATCATAACCTTCTTTGCTAGCAATATTACCAACTATATTGTGGATATGACTAAGAATTTTATTACGTTCTTCATTTTGACGACGACGGTTATCTTGCTCAAATGCTTGAGCTTTGTGCGAAAAATTTTCTCTTTGCGCAATTACTGATCTCTCTAGTGCACTTCTTTCACTCGCTTTCATAGTAGAGCCATCACGCTGTAGACGCTGCATTTGAATTTGTAGATTTTGTTCTATTGATTGTAATTCAGTTACTCTATTTTGAAATTCTTTTTCTAGCTGTTTAGCAACTAAATCACGCTGCGGATACTGCTGAAAAATACTAGATATATTAACTACGGCAATTTTATCTGATGCCGTTGCATTGGTCGAAGCAACTAGTATTAATATGAGGCTAGTAGCATATAACCATTTTTTCACTATCGACTCCTTAGTCATATAATTATTTATAACTATGCTTGCCCATGAAGTATTCTATACTAATGTCGTTAGATAATATTACCACATTTTACCAATGCTAAATTGAAACTTCTCTAAGTTATCACTTTTGTTATTCTTAATAGGCTGCGCATAAGAAAATATTAATGGACCTATTGGTGACATCCATCGTAGAGTTATCCCACTAGATAAACGAATTGTGCTATTATAATAGGGCGTATCATATATAAGCAGATTATACCTGCTTTTATTATTTGTGTTCCATATACTACTTACATCTAAAAACAGTGATGTACGTACAAAATTATCACCATTTTTATTAAAAAATGGTGTGGGCATAATTAGCTCCGTACTAGTAGTTACAATAGCATTCCCATAGATAGTATTATTAGAATCTTCAAGAGAATATAAGCTTTTTATTCTTTCATAGAACTCAGATTGCTCATGAACTGTGTTAGTTGGTCCAATATCATTGCTTCTAAAACCTCGTATATTACTATAGAAACTATCATAAAATGGTAATTGTTTTCCGTATAAACCATTAGCATAACCAATATGCGTATGTCTAAATAACACCCAATGATGATTTTTACTCAATGGAATATAACGACTAGCATCAAAGTGTATTTTATAATATTTATTATTAGAACCAGGTAATGTTATATTACTTAATAAACCTATGCGTGATCCTAAAGTAGGAAAAATTTTATAATTAAAATCCTGATAATACCAACCTATATTAATTAATAAATCATCAGTATTAAAGTTTGCGTTATTTTTAGCTTTTATTTTTAGATAATGAGCACCAAATTTTAGTGGGGACCATCTAGTACTCTTTGGTGTAATATTGTTGTGTATATAATCAATACCTATACTTAAATTTTGATGAATATTTATGGGAAAACTAAGTGTTGTATTGAAACCATAACTTATTCTCTTATATTTAAAATAATTAGTATAATTACTATTCAAAGAATTCAAAAATATTTGATTTGCTAAACTTATTCCCGGAAACCTTAAATAAGGTTCTATCATCGATAGAGCAAGATAATTTTGGCAGGTATTTTTCATACCACTTAATCCTATAAATGTACCTGTACCTAGCCAATTCTTTTGGTTAATATCAAACTTAAAATTAATACGACTATTTCTGCTAAAATTCATTCCCGCACTAATACAACCAGTGTTGCGTTCTTTAACATGATAGATAATATCAACTAAATCTATTGAATATGGGATACGTTCTATCTTTGTTTTCACTTCTTTAAATAAACCTAAATTATTTAGATGTTTTTTATCTCTATTTACTAGCTGCCTGTTAAGTAAAGCTCCTTCTAGCTGTTGTATTTCACGACGTAATACCGTATCACTTGTAATGTAATTACCTTTAAAATAAATATAACGCACATAGAAGCGTGTGCCAGAATCAACTCTTAAATGTAGTTTTGCTGTTTGATTCCAATCATCTATTTCAATTTGAGTCCTAATTTGTGGATAAGGATATCCATAATTTTCTAGTAGTAGTTTAATTTCTTTTTTAATTTGATTTATTTTGGTTATATTATATAATTCTCCTGTTGGTATATTAGCTAACAGCTTAATATCAGAATATTGATCTGCTATAGCTCCATATAATATGGAACTACATAGTCTATATTTTAGACCTTCTGTAATATAAATAGTAATATAAACACCATTTTTATCTGGAACTATGTTAATCTGAGTTAAATCGATATGAAAACGTGCGTAACCACGATCTAAATAAAATTGGCGTAGATTTTTTAAATCATGATCTAACTTCATTTGTTGATATGTGCGGTTGCTTATGATATTCCACCATGGAACTTCATGTAATTGAAAGTTTGATATTAATTCTGTAGTTGTAAAAGATTTATTACCTATAATATTTATTTTCTTAATTGTAGCTGATTTACTTTCATTAACTATTAGTTTTAAGCTAACGCAATGACCTGGTAAAGGTGTAACTACTGCATAAATTGTAGCTTGATATTTAGCTAAATTAGCCAAGAAATTCTTTAATGTTTTTTCTAGTTTAAAAATAGTATTACGGTTAAGTACTTGACCTAATTTAATACCATTAAGATCCATTATCTTCTTTAGCTGATTAGTTTTCAGTAACTTATTTCCAGAAAAGCTAATGCTAGCAATCATAGGTCTTTCTTGAACTTCTATAATAATAGAACTACCATTCCGTAATATTTTTATATCTTCGAAATTTCCGGTAGCAAATAAAGCACGAATAGTATTATTAATTTTTTGAGTAGTTGCTATTTCACCTATATGTAAGTGTGTATTTAATAAAGCTGTACCAATACTAACTCGTTGTAGTCCTTTAAAATTAATATTTTGTATAATAAATTCATTAGCAGAATATACAGTAGTACTGCTAAAAAATAACAATACTACTAGTACTTTTATCATCTTATCATAGTCTAGATATATCATTTATAAGTGATATACACATGAATAAAGCTAGCAATATGGCGCTAATATAGTAACTATATTCTTGTAATTTTGGTGATATAGGGCTACCTTTAACTTTTTCAATTATTAAAAATAATAGATGACCTCCGTCAAGAATAGGTAACGGAAATAAGTTTATAATGCCAACATTAATACTAATTAATGCTAAAAACATAAGAAATGGTCTAAATCCATATTCAGCTGATATACCAGCACTATTAGCAATAGAAATAGGACCATGCAAAGTATCAAATGTTATATCTCCATTTATCAAATGGATTAACATAGAAACCGTCAATCGCATGATTTGCCAAGTGTGTTGAATAGCTTGAAGCAGCGCTGGAAAGATATCTAATGTTAATAGATTTTGATATTTATTTAGTGGTAAATAAGTTATTTTAGGTAAAATACCAGCAAAACCTTCTACTGTATCCTGAGATAGTCGTTGACTATCTGGAGTTAAAACTATCTTTATTAGGAAATTGTGACGTTTAATAGTAATAGTTAATTTTCTGCCAGGATTATCCTTTATTTTCATAATTACAGGTTGCCATTCACTAATACTCTGACCATCTATTTCAATAATTTTATCACCAGCTTGTAAACCTGCTTTGTCAGCAGCAGTACCTGCTATAACCTTATCAATAATCGGTTCGATACGTAGATCAGAAGGTATCAATCCTAATGCTACAACATTATCTTGATTTTTTTCATGTAATTTATAATGATTTAAATTAAGTACTTTTGTTTCAATTGTTCCAATATTTTGTGAACCAAATGGTGCTACACATATAGTAATTTTATGCTTATCCATATTATTAAGTAATTGCAAACGTACTGCATTCCAATTAGGTGTTATAACGTTTTCAACTGACTTAATTTCCATTCCAGGTAAAATATTAGCCTGAGCAACAATAGAATTGGGCGTAATACTATTAATAATAGGTGGATCATTTGGTATCCCTATAATGAATAACATCCAATAGGTAATCATAGCAAAAATGAAGTTACATATTGGTCCAGCAGCTACAATTATTGCACGTTGCCAAATATGTTTATGATTAAATGCTTTATTAAATCTGTTATTCACAGGTTCAGACGATACTATATCTGTATTTATTTCTAACATTTTTACATAACCACCTAAAGGAATAGCAGAAATAGCTAATTGAGTACCATATTTATCATGCCAACTCCAAATCTCTGGTCCTAAACCAATAGATAACTTATCTATTTGCACTCCACAGCAACGTGCTACCCAAAAGTGACCTAATTCATGGACTATAATTAAAACAGAAAGCGAACAGATAAAAGCGGAAATACTCCAACAAAAATGTAACATAATATCTCCAAGTTATAACTTATATAACATGAAAAACCTGCAGCATCAGACAGGCAAAAACTGGAACTGCAGCAGTTAAGCTATCTATACGATCTAACATGCCACCATGTCCTGGAATAATACATCCGCTATCCTTGATGCCAGCTTCACGTTTAAACATACTTTCAGTTAAATCTCCTACTATCGAAAAAAATACTGCTACTATAGAGCAGATAATTAGCTTAAACGGAGCTACATTTAGTGATACATAATAATTAAATAACCAAGCGATAATGGTAGATATTAATAAACCACTAATTAGTCCCTCCCAAGTCTTACCAGGAGAAATTTTTGGTGCTAGCTTATGACGACCTAAAGCACGCCCAAATATATAAGCACTAGAATCAGCGCTCCAAACTAAAAACATGAGATATAATGATATCCAAGATCCAAAAACAGAATTATCATTATGATTGGAATAACGTAAGCTTATCATCCCCCAGAAAAACGGGATGATCGTCAACAACCCAAATATCAAACGTAGTAAGTTAGATTTTTGCCAGAATACAGCAGTACGAGGATAACTTAGTATCAGTAATAGAGCTATTAACCACCATACCAAAGCTAACCATAGAATATAATTTTCTATAAATACCATTAATAATGGCCAATAAATAGGTATTATAAATGTCATTATAGTGATTAATAAACCACATGCTATTGATAGTAAAATACGTTTACTATCTGGAATTCCAGATAGTTGACCCCATTCTAAAGCACTTAACATACATATAGTTAACATAATTAACTTAAAAGCTATTAGTGGGAGCCAAAAAAGCATACCTATTACTACAGGTACTAAAAATATAGTTGTAATAATACGATATTTCAGCAATCATTCCCCCTAGGTATCTCTGTAATTATCAGGTTTAGTTCTACCAAAACGCCGTTCTCTTTGAGCAAAAGCATTTAGTGCACTTTCAAAAACAATATCATTAAAATCTGGCCATAAAACCTTGGTAAAAAATAGCTCAGCATAGGCTATTTGCCATAGTAAGAAGTTACTAATCCGTTGTTCACCACCAGTCCGAATTACTAAATCTACTGGAGCTAATTTATTCATGCATATATAACGGGATAAAATTTCTTCGTTTATTTGATCAGGACGCAGCATTCCTTGTTGGATTTTAATAGCAATTTTTTTAACACTCTTGATAATATCCCAACGTCCACTATAATTTGCTGCAATATTTAGATTTAGTCCATCGTTCTTGCTAGTTAGTGTTTCTGCACGACAAATCAGCTCCTGCAAACGAAAACTAAAACGATCAATATCACCAATTATATTTAGACATATATTATGTTTATGCAAAATATTAATTTTGCTATCTAATAAACGAATAAATAGCTCCATAAGAGCGGATACATCTTGTACAGGACGATGCCAATTTTCGCGGCTAAATGCATATAGTGTTAAAGCTTTTAACTTATGTTGAACAGCAAAGCTAATAGCACGGCGGACAGATTTAACACCAGCTTGATGACCAAATATAGGTAACTTACTTTGCTTCTTTGCCCAACGACCATTACCATCCATAATAATAGCTACATGTTGTGGTGATATAGCATGTTGTTTATTATGTTGTTGGTTTTCTTTTAATATCATGTTACTATATTCCCCTAGACATAATACGAAAAAATATTTTGTTACTACTTAAGTAGTAGAACTACATTAACTTATTTTGCATATCATTTTCATATAGTAATTATTATATCTTGAGGATAACAGATTAATTTATAGTGCTAAATAACGAATACTGAGGTGGGCATTTATACGTGCTTGACGGTCAATACATAATACTTCTTCTATACTAGAAGGTTCTTCTAAATTAATTTTATCTAGTACCATCTGGTTTACAGAGGCAATATCAGTAAAACGAATTTTTCTTTGCAAGAAAGCTGCTACTGCTACTTCGTTAGCCGCATTTAATGTTGTTGTAGCTGCTTGTCCAAGCTTACTTGCTTCAATCGCAAGTTGTAAACATGGATAACGTTTATTATCTGGTTGATCAAAACTGAGCGTACCAAGTTGTAAAAAGTTTAAAGGTGTAACTTTTATGGGAACTCTAGTAGGATATGATAGAGCATAAGTAATAGGAATACGCATATCTGGATATGCTAGCTGCGCTAGCACACTACCATCTACATAACGTACCATTGAATGAAAAATAGATTGTGGGTGCAAAAGTACTTCGATTTGGTCAGTAGACGCATTAAATAAACAACGTGCCTCAATATACTCTAATCCTTTATTCATCATAGTCGCTGAATCTACTGATATCTTACGTCCCATAGACCAATTGGGATGTATGCAAGCTTGATCTGATGTTATTGTAGCTAATGCATCTAGCGGTGTTTGACGAAATGGTCCACCAGAACCAGTTAAGATAATTTGCGAAACACCGTATTTAGATAGTGATAGACACCCTAGTTGACGTTGAATAGGTTCCGGTAAAATTTGAAAAATTGCATTATGTTCGCTATCTACTGGTAATAGCTGTGCGTTATGCTGATGTACCTCATTCATAAATAGTCTACCACAACTAACTAGTGACTCTTTATTTGCTAGTAATACTCTTTTACCAGCACGTAATGCTGATAAAGTTGATAGCAAACCATCTACACCTGCAATTGCTGCCATAACGGTATCAATCTCTTTTAGTGCAGCTAGTTCACAAGCAGCCTGATTACCAGAAATAATATTAATAGCAATTCCTAGTTGAGCTAAGTTAGCTTTTAGTTCCCTAGCAGCCCTTTTATCGACCATTCCTACCCAAGATGGACGGAAATCTAAACACTGCTTAGTCATTAAAGTAAAGTTGTTTTTTGCTACTAGTGCACGTACAGTAAACTTATCAGGGTTTTGTTTAATTACCGTTAATGTGCTAGTTCCAATAGAACCTGTGCTTCCTAGAATAGTTAAATACTTCATGTCATAATTTAGTATTAATAAAATTAATTACATTATGTATAATATTTAAATTAAATATAATCCTAAATACTATAGTAGTTATTTAAAACTTCTCTTTACTTCAAATAATTATTCAGCTATTTTTAGCGAATTTTTATCTAGATAGACAGTCGACTAAAAATCGATTAATTCTCTCTCTTTTTCAGATAGGATCTGATCTAATCTTCTAATCCAAGCTTCTGTAATTTTCTGAATTTCAGATTGAGATCGACGTTCTTCATCTATACTTATCGCTTTATTTTTCAGTAATATTTTTATATGATCGTTAGCATCACGTCGTATGTTACGTACAGAAATCTTTCCTTGTTCTGCTTCGTTACGAACTATTTTAATTAGATTACGGCGTCGTTCTTCAGTAAGAGATGGTAACTGTACCCGGATAATTGTTCCAGATAAATCAGGAGTTAAACCTAAATCTGAAATAATAATAGCTTTTTCTACTCGTTTAATTATTGACTGATCGAATAAAGTAATTACCAATGTACGAGTATCTTCTACTATAATATTAGCTAACTGACGTAAAGGCATTATTGAGCCATAGTAATCTACTTTAATATTATCTAGTAAGTTAGGGTTAGCACGGCCAGTACGTAACTTACTAATATTATTTTTAAATGTTTCTAAACATTTTTCCATACGTACTTCAGCATCTTGGCGAATGTTATTGATCACTTTGATATTTCCTAAACTGAATATTTTGGATAAATAATATATTAACTGTTATATATTATAATTAACCTTATTAATTTTAGGTGTATAAATAAGCGTACCTTCCTTTTTTCCCATGACTACTCTCCATAGTGCACCAGGTTTATTTATATTAAATACCCTAATAGGCAAATGGTTATCATGTGCTAATGTTAGTGCAGTTAAATCCATAATTTTTAGTTCTTGTTTTAGTATATCTTTATAATTTAATTGATCGTAAAGAATAGCATCTGGATCAATCTTAGGATCTGCAGAAAAAACACCATCAACTTTAGTTGCTTTAAGTACTACATCTGCTCCTATTTCTAGACCACGTAAACAAGCAGCAGAATCAGTAGTAAAAAAAGGATTTCCTATTCCAGCAGCAAATATAACTACTATATTCTTTTCAAGTAAATCAATAGCTTTGTCTAAATTGTATAACTCACAAATACCATCTAATGGTATAGCTGATAGAATATTAGCATTAATGTTAATATGTAGCATTGTATTCCGGATTGCTAAACTATTTATCACAGTTGCTAGCATACCCATATGATCACATACAACACGTTGTATACCTAAATGAGCTAGTAGAGTACCTCTGAATAGATTACCTCCACCTATAACTATACCAATATTTATTTTAAATTTTATTAGTTCTTTTATTTCTTGAACTATACGATTTAAAGCATTAGTATCTATTCCAAAATTATTTTTACCCTGTAAAGCTTCCCCACTTAATTTCAGTAATATACGTTGATATATTGGTTTAATTGTCATTAAAAATATTTTTTTAATTATATATTATATAAGATTAGTATTATTTTATTACTTAATACTTACGATTCGTTAGCTTTGTAATGTTCTTCTTGTTCTATCCATTCACCTACTTCAAAACGAATAAAGTTTTTTACTATAATATTATAGTGCTCAAGTATTTGCCCAACTTTCTGACTAGGATCGATAATAAAGTTCTGGTCCAGAAGCGAGATATCTCGAGTAAATTCACGCATACGACCTTCTACAATTTGTTGTATTACTTTTTGTGGTTTATTGGATTGCATAGCAATATTCAGCTGAATTTTATGTTCACGAGATATTATATAACTTGGTATGTCATTTACTTGAATATATTTAGGCTTCATTGCTGCAATATGCATAGCAATTTGTTTCCCTAAATACAAATTTTGGCTAATATTATTAGCAGACAATAGAACTCCAATACGGGTATCATGTAAATATGATACTATTAAATTACCTTCTAGAGTATTGATACGACGGATATTAATATTTTCACCAACAGTATCTACAAGAGTAATCCTTTTTTCTTCAAATAATGATTTAATTTCCTCTAAACTACTTATCTTTTGATTTAATGCAGTAGTGATAATATCTTCGCCGAAGTTTTTAAATATTTTATCCTTAGCAACGAAATCAGTTTCACAATTTAGTTCTATTATGACACCATACTGACTATTATGATTTATTTTAGTCAGAATTATTCCTTGAGCAGTTATACGACTAGATTTATTTGCAGCCGTTATTTGCCCTGATTTACGTAGGTTATCGATAGCTAACTCGATATCACCATTAGCTTCAATTAATGCTTTTTTGCACTTCATAAGCCCAGCATTAGTACGATCACGTAATTGTTTTACTAAAGTTGTGGTAATTGCAACCATCATTTGTCTCTCCGTATTTTACGAGATACCATAATTTTACTCTTATATTTCAAGAGCATTTTTCTGATGACCTTCACTTATGGCATGTGCTACTGCAGTTAAATATAAATTTATAGCACGAATAGCATCGTCATTACCTGGAATAATAAAATCAATGCCATTAGGATCTGTATTAGTATCAACTACAGCGAAAACTGGAATTCCAAGATTATTAGCTTCTTTTACTGCAATCTTCTCACGTTCAGCATCAATAACAAATAATGCGTCTGGCAAACCACCTAGATCTTTAATACCACCTAAGCTTTTTTCTAGTTTTTCAAGCTTACGATTGCATATTATTGCTTCTTTCTTAGTTAGTTTATCTAATGTTCCATCTTGAGACTGAGTTTCAAGTTCTTTTAGGTGTTTAATAGATTGACGAACTGTTTTCCAATTAGTCAACATTCCACCTAACCAACGATGGTTAACAAAAAATTGATCACAGCTCCTTGCTGCTTCTTTTATTGCTTCGCTTGCTGCACGCTTCGTTCCGACAAATAAAATTTTACCTTTACGCGATGCTATCTTATTTAGCTCAAATAAAGCATTATTAAACATTGGTGCAGTTTGTTCTAAGTTAATAATATGAATTTTATTACGAACACCGAATATAAATGGCTTCATTCTCGGGTTCCAATATCGAGTTTGATGTCCAAAGTGGACACCTGCATGAAACATATCATGCATCAAAACTGTTACCATATAAAACCTCTATTTATTTTAGTATTAATTTATATAATATAAACTATAATTGTAGGCACACTAATAAGACGCTTATCTAACATGAGTCATTTCATTAGATTATACACATCGGCATGCATATTATACTAAATATGTATGATTTTAGAGCAAAGTTTGCAAATGAATAAATTAATGTACTTTATAGTATAAAGTATGTTTAGTTTATACTAAATATTGGACTTCTTAGATCAATATTCCTAATATTCGGAAAAATATTGATAATTTACTGTATTATTACTGAGTAGAATTAAATTCTAATTTAGTTATGTCTATTTTAATTAAAACATCTCAAGATATCATAAAAATGCGTATTGCTGGTCAGCTAGCTGCTGAGGTACTGCAAATAATAAAACCATATATTAAACCTGGTATTAGCACCGGTGACTTAGATCATATATGTAATGAATATATTACTATAAAACAACAGGCTATTTCTGCCTCTCTTGGTTATCATGGCTTTCCTAAATCCATATGTACTTCGGTTAATGAAGTAGTATGTCATGGTATTCCTAGTTACAAAAAAAAATTAAAAAGCGGAGATATAATTAATATTGATGTTTCGGTAATTAAAGATGGTTTTTATGGAGATACATCAGCAATGTTTTTAGTAGGTAAGCCTACAATTTTAGGTGAACGTTTATGTCGTATTGCTCAAGAAAGCTTATACTTAGCTATCCGCATGGTACGTCCAGGCATAAGTCTACGGGCTATTGGTAAAGCAATTCAACAGTTTGTTGAATCAAAAAATTTCTCTGTTGTACGTGAGTATTGTGGACATGGTATTGGTAAAAACTTTCATGAAGAACCACAGGTTCTTCATTATGACGCTGATGATGGTGGAGTTATATTACAGTCTGGTATGGCATTCACTATAGAACCCATGATAAACGCAGGTAAATTCAGAACACGTACTATGAAAGATGGTTGGACTGTAAAAACGCAAGATAATAGTTTTTCTGCTCAGTATGAGCATACGATAGTAGTTATCGAAGATGGTTGTGAAATAATGACATTACGTGCTGATGAATTAGTACCAGTAACAATACACCATTCAAGTTAATACTTTATATATAGTTTACTAATGTTGTTAGTTAAAAGTAAAATTAATGGTATGTACATTATATATGTCTTAGACAGATATTGCTAAAATATAATTATTTATTAATAATATTAGTTATATTTTACTAAATTTTAGTAGCAATGATTTTAGTAATATATAGCAATATTAATAATTGAGATCTTAAATGAAAAATTCTATATTGACAGATCAACAATATCAATTACTGCAAAAATTTAAATTAGATAAAAGTAAAATATCATATCGAACACACTATAATCCTATGTTACTTCAGCCGATACCACGTACTATTCATCGTGAATTACTGGGAATTTCATCAATATCCTTACCTTTTCAAGGGGCTGATTTTTGGACATTATACGAACTATCATGGTTAAATAAATATGGTTTACCGCAAGTTGCAATTGGTGAAATGATAATTGATGCAACTAGCGATAATTTAATTGAATCTCAAAGTCTTAAGCTTTACTTAAATAGTATTAACCAAACTTGTTTTTCATCTGAGCAAGAATTACGAAATACATTAATAACAGATATAACTAAGTGTATTAATAGTCAAGTTAAGATTACTATCCATTCACTAAGTCAATGGATGACAGTACCTATATTAGAATTTACAGGTGAGTGCATAGATAATCAGTCAATACAGATTGATAACGATAATTATATTTTCAATTCGAATTTACTAGTCAATTCGGTAGAAAGAGAAAAAGTTAAAGAAACACTTGTTAGTCATCTGCTAAAATCTAATTGTCCAATCACTAATCAGCCAGATTGGGGATCAGTTCAAATTAGTTATTATGGTATGCGTATAAACCGTGAAGCTCTACTACGATACTTAATCTCTTTTCGTAAGTATAAAATTTTCCACGAACAATGTGTAGAACAAATTTACTGCGATATAATGCAATTTTGTTTACCAAATACGCTATCAGTATATGTTAGATATAATCGTCGTGGAGGCTTAGATATTAATCCTTGGCGTAGTAATATATCCTATTCACCGGTAAACAGACCACTTGCACGACAATAATTATATCATTTATTCTGTATTTTAATTAATTATAGTTATAGATAAAATCTATATTTATTATTGAATACTTTTAACGAAAAATTATGGTGAAATTATTTCTATAGCAATAGATTATGACAAACATATTCCTGTACTACTTAATGAAGCAGTAACAGCTCTTAATATAAAAAAAGATGGGATATATATAGATGGTACCTTTGGTCGTGGTGGACATTCGCGTTTAATTTTATCTAAGTTAGGAAACAAAGGACGTTTACTAGCAATCGATCGTGATCCAGCTGCTATAGCAGCTGGTAGGAATATTCATGATTTACGTTTTACCATTGTACAACGACCCTTTTCTACTATAGCTGATTATATAGCGGAACTAAATTTAATCGGATGTATAGATGGTATTTTATTAGATCTTGGTATATCTTCACCTCAATTAGCAGATCCAGATCGTGGTTTTTCATTTAGACATAATGGGAAATTAGATATGCGTATGGATACTACTTGTGGAATATCTGCAAGGGAATGGTTGAAGCAAGCCTCTGTACAAGAGATGACTTGGGTTTTACAACACTTTGGTGAAGAACGATTTGCCAAGCGAATTAGTCAAGCTATTTTTCACCAAAATCGCCGACGTTTGATAACTAGCACTAGTGAACTAGCAAAGTTAATCACGACAATAGTTCCATGGAGTAATAAACATAAACATCCAGCAACTCGTAGTTTCCAGGCTATTAGAATATATATTAATAACGAACTAAAAGAAATTGAACAGGTATTAAATAGTGCACTAAATATTTTAGCTATAGGAGGGAAATTAGTTGTAATTAGTTTTCATTCACTTGAGGATAGACTAGTTAAATATTTTATTAATAAACATAGTAAATTACCACTACCTCCTACAGGTATCTCTTTAACAGAAAAGCAGATTGCCGATCTCTATAAAAATCGCCATTTAACATTAAAAAATTTAGGTAAAATACGGCCATCAATACAGGAAATAAAAGTCAATCCTAGAGCTCGTAGTGCTTTGCTTCGTTTTGCCGAAAAATTAGATATATAAACAGCAGTTGATAATTGCTTTGTTCATTTTTATGAATTTTGCTAATTTTTATTTAGTAAACTAAATTATTGATTTATCCTATTATAGGTACAGAATCTAACTCGCATGAGTTATGTATTGATAAAATTAAGCTGATATATATCTATTTCATTATAGTGAGGTAGAAAGAATATTTAGTTGGTTACCATGACTTTACGTGAGCTGCTGGCGCCATGGATTAAACAAATTCCATTTGAATGTTTAATTACTGGCATCAGTATGAATAGTATGACAGCTCAATATGGTGATTTGTTTATAGCTATACAAGGTCATAAACAAGATGGAAGAGATTACATACCTTCTGCAATAGCAAAAGGTGTAGCTGCTATTTTAGCTGAAGCAAAAGGCCAAACAAAACATGGTGAAATACATAAATTACATGATGTACCCATTATTTATTTTAATCAACTAAATAAAATGTTATCAGCAATTGCTGGACATTTTTATCAGCAACCATCACGTTTTTTACGTTTAATTGGTATTACAGGCACTAATGGTAAGACCACTATTAGCTATCTCTTAGCTAATTGGTTATCTTTATTAGGTGAAACTAGTGCTGTTATGGGTACTATAGGTAATGGTATATTTGGTAATCTTAATGCTAGTAATAATACTACTAGCTCAGCCATTGAAATACAGCGTTTCTTAAGACAAGTTTGTGATCAAGGAGTTAAATTTAGTATCATAGAAGTATCTTCTCATGGATTAGTACAAGATAGAGTCAGTAATTTAAATTTTGCGGCTGCTGTTTTTTCAAATCTTAGTCAAGATCACTTAGATTATCATCTTGATATGGTGCAGTACGAAAAAGCAAAATGGAAATTATTTAGCGAATTAAATGTATCTAAACGTATTATTAATGTGGATGATACAGTTGGTAAAAATTGGTTAGTACATTTACCACAAGCCGTAGCTGTCACAGCCAATAATTCAATTCCACATAATTGGCCAGGTTACTGGTTATGTGCGCGTAAAATTATACATCATACCTCTGGTGTAAATATTAATTTTAATTCCTATTGGGGAAGTGGTGAGATTTATAGCAATCTTATTGGCGAATTCAATGTAAGTAACATATTACTTTCTTTAGCAACCCTACTTGTATTAGGATATTCACTTAAAAATTTAGTAAAGACTTCTAGAAAACTACAGGCTATATGTGGTCGTATGGAAGTATTTTCAGCACATGGTTGGCCTGTAGTGATCGTTGATTATGCTCATACGCCAGATGCATTAGCAAAAGCACTCTTAGCAGTTAAGATGCGTTGCCAAGGTAAGATATGGTGTATTTTTGGCTGTGGTGGTAATCGTGACAAAAGCAAGCGACCGATAATGGGTGCAATTGCAGAGGAATATGCTGACTATATCATAATTACTAATGATAATCCACGTTGGGAAGAACCACAGGATATTATAGAGGATATTAAGTGTGGATTTATTAATGGAAATCATACTAATAAAACAGTAATACTATGTCGTTCACTTGCAATTCAGCACGCAATCATACATGCTTCTCCTCAAGATATAATTCTAATAGCAGGTAAAGGTCACGAAAATTACCAGATTATAAAAGGTAAGCAATTTTATTATTCTGATCGTATTGTTGTCTCTAATATGTTAAAACTAGAGGTTTAATAATGATACCATTTATGTTACACGATATTATCACAATACTTCGTGCTAAAGTATATGGTATTAATCCTATGATTGAAGATGTCACTACTGATTCGCGGACTATAGGTAAAAATTGTCTTTTTATTGCACTTCATGGAACTAGATTTGACGCACATTTTTTTGCAAAAAATGCAGTATTAGCTGGTGCTAGTGCAATTTTAGTAAATCGTCAGCTACCACTAAATATTCCACAACTAATAGTAGAAGATACTCTACTAGCTTTAAAACAATTAAGCTATTGGGTTCGCAAGCAAGTATCAGCACGAGTAATCGCGCTGACTGGTTCATCTGGAAAAACATCTGTCAAAGAAATGACAGCTTCTATATTACGTCAATGTGGTAAAGTTTTAGCTACACAGGGAAATTTAAATAATGATATTGGTGTCTCGCTGACATTACTTCGTCTTACTCCTCAAGATGATTTTGCTATTATTGAATTAGGTGCTAATCATATTGGAGAAATTAGCTCAAATGCTAACCTAGTACTACCAGAAATAGCATTAGTTAATAATATATCTTTTTCTCATTTAGCTGGTTTTGGTTCTCTAGCTGGTGTTGCACAAGCCAAAGGGGAAATTTTTACTAAATTACCAGGTAATGGTCTTGTTATTTTAAATGAAAATAGTAACGATTGGTTAAATTGGCAGCAAGGATCAAAATGCAAAACAGTATGGCGTTTTTCGCTCAATAAAACCGATAACGTCCAATTTTTTGCAACTAAAATAGTAAGTAATTTACATAGTATGTATTTTACTTTACATAGTCCACAAGGTAGTTGCCAGGTACAATTACCAATGTTAGGTAAACATAATATTACTAATGCATTAGCAGCTAGTGCATTAGCAATAGCAGTTGGTGCAAATTTATCCGCAGTAAGCTTAGGTTTATCTAAAGTAAAACCTATACCAGGTCGTTTATGCCCAATCCAACTAGATGTTGGTAAATTATTAATTGATGATAGCTATAATGCTAATGTTAATTCTATGATAGCTGCAGCACAAGTCTTATCTGAAATGCCAGGTTATTTAGTAATGGTAGTTGGTGATATGGCGGAGCTAGGTGAAAAAGAAATTAAATATCACCAACAAGTTGGCAAATTTATTGCTATGGTTGGTATAAATAAAGTTTTAAGTATTGGAAACCTTAGTTATATCATTAGCAATACTAGTAGAAGAGGAGAACATTTTAATAATAAATCCGCATTAACTAACCGTCTTATTCAGTTATTATTAAAATATAATATTATTACTATTTTAGTTAAAGGATCACGTAATACTACAATGGAGCAAGTAATCCAGGAATTAAAGGAGAAAAGCGCGTGTTAGTTTATTTGGCTAATTATTTTGCCAAATTATATTCTTGTTTCAACATTTTTTCCTATTTAACCTTTCGTGCTATAATTAGCCTATTAACAGCATTATTTATTTCTCTATTAATTGGTCCTTTTTTGATCACTTGGTTACAAAAATTACAAATTAGTCAGGTTATTAGTATTCATGGTCCTCAATCACACTTTAAAAAAAGTGGAACACCTACTATGGGTGGATTAATAATGTTGTTATCAATAACTATTTCTATACTGCTATGGACTTGCTTATCAAATCCTTATGTATGGTGTGTTCTATTTGTATTAATAGGATATGGTATTATTGGTTTTATTGATGATTATCAGAAAGTTATACATAATAATAGCAAAGGTTTAATGGCTAGATGGAAATACTTCTGGCAATCAGTTATTGCCATAATAATAGCTTACATAATGTTTCTAATGGGTAAAAATACTCCAGCAACACAACTAGTTATGCCTTTTGTAAAAACTATTATGCCACAATTAGGACTATGGTATATAGTATTAACTTATTTTGCAATTGTTGGTGCGAGTAACGCTGTTAATCTTACTGATGGTTTAGATGGTTTAGCAATAATACCAGCAGTATTTGTTGCTGCAGGTTTTGCCTTAATAGCTTGGGCGACGGGTAATATAAATTTTTCTAGTTATCTTCATATTCCATATATTTACTTTGCTAGCGAATTAGTTATTGTTTGTACCGCAATTGTAGGCGCTGGTTTGGGTTTATTATGGTTTAATACTTATCCAGCTCAAATATTCATGGGTGATGTTGGAGCATTATCTTTAGGTGGAGCATTAGGTATTATTGCAGTCCTTTTACGCCAGGAGTTTTTGCTACTAATTATGGGTGGTATATTTGTAGTAGAAACTATGTCAGTTATTTTGCAAGTTACTTCTTTTAAACTACGACGAAAGCGACTTTTTCGTATGGCACCTATTCATCATCATTATGAGTTAAAAGGATGGCCAGAACCACGTATTATTGTGCGTTTCTGGATTATTTCTTTAGTATTTGTTTTAATTGGATTAGCTACACTTAAAGTACGATAAAATGACTAATTATTATGGTCATAATATTGTTATTATAGGATTAGGAATAACAGGTATTACTTGTGTTAATTTTTTTAGATCTCGTGGAATTACACCACGTGTAATGGATACCCGTTATAATCCACCACAACTAAATCAGTTACCTAAAGATATACAATATTGGTTAGGTGAACTAAAAATAGAATGGCTACTAGCTGCTACACTAATAGTAATTAGTCCTGGTATTTCTTTATCGCATCCAGCTATAAATACAGCAATGAAATGTGGTATTGAGATAATTGGAGATGTTGAATTATTTTTGCGTGAAGTAACAGTACCAGTAGTAGCTATTACTGGTACTAATGGTAAAAGTACTGTTGCTAAGCTAGTAGGTACTATGGCAAATTGTGCAGGGTTAAAAGTTGGAGTTGGTGGTAATATAGGTTACCCTGTTTTATCACTATTACAACAATCTCATCAACTATATGTTCTTGAACTATCTAGTTTTCAGTTAGAAACGACTAAAAATTTAAAAGTAGCAGTAGCAACTATTTTAAATATTAGTGAAGATCATATGGATCGTTATCCTTTAGGTTTACAACAATACCGAGAAGCTAAACTAAAAATTTATAAACAAGCTAAGATTTATATAATTAACGATGATGATAAACTTACATTACCAGCTAATAGTACTAATAAAGAATATTGTTCTATTATTAAATTTGGTATTAAATCAGGTCATTATTGTCTTGGTGATTATCAAGGAAAACAATGGCTAATGGCTTATGGTAAACCATTATTAGATTGTAATGAAATTAAAATAATTGGTAGGCATAATCTATTAAATGCATTAGCAGCATTAGCATTAGCAGAGGCCATAGCAATACCACGTCAAGCTTGTTTGATTGCATTACGTCAATTTTCTGGGTTAATGCATCGCTTTGAGCTAGTTTTAGAAAGAAAAGGTATACGTTGGATTAATGACTCAAAAGCTACTAATGTAGGTAGTACTAAAGCAGCACTTAATGAACTAACAGTAGATGGAACCTTACATCTATTACTTGGTGGAGATGGCAAATTAGCAGACTTCTCATCATTACAACCATTTGTACAAGGTAACAATATACATCTTTACTGTTTTGGTAAAGATAGTAAGAAGTTAGCAGCACTAAACCAACATTCAGCTACTATTACTCAAACTTTATCACAAGCAATGCATATAATCAATAACCAAGTAAAAGCAGGAGATGTTGTATTATTATCTCCTGCTTGTTCTAGTTTAGATCAATTCGAAAATTTTAAAGTACGAGGTAAAACTTTTACTAATTTAGTATTTGAATTTAATGATGGTAATAATAATTAATGCTTAGTAGTTTTTTAAATTTAATATCATGAACTATATGATTTTATAATAAGTAACTATGCACCTAACTTATATAAAAGCACCTAACTTATATAAAATTAGATAATTAAAAGTAGTTATTGATTAAATATACGAATAACCTGTATTCGACAGTAATGGATGGTTAGTTACTAAATATATTAAGATTTTTAGTAAAAATTTACATAAAAAATATAGTTATTAATTGAAAATTTAATATATAAATAATATTTTGATTTCTAATAGCAAAAAATTACAAATTAATTTAGTCTATATAACTAAATATCAAGCTTTTATTCATGATTAGAAAACGATTAATAATTGTAGCTGGTGGTACTGGTGGACATATATTTCCCGGTTTAGCAATAGCTAATAATATGATAACCCAAGGTTGGGACGTTCGTTGGTTAGGGACAAAAAATCGTATAGAAGCTGATTTAGTACCAAAACATGGAATAACAACATACTTTTTATCTATTTATGGATATGGACTACATGGCAAAAAACAAAAAATATTAGCTATAGTAAGTATTTTACAAGCTGTACTACAATCATATTATATTATGCGTAAGTGGAGACCGGATATAGTACTAGGTATGGGAGGATATATTTCTGGACCTTGTGGTTTAGCTGCATGGATGTGCAAGATTCCATTAGTAATACATGAACAAAATAGAGTAACTGGACTAACTAACTATTATCTATCTAAATTTGCGAAGAAAGTGCTACAAGCATTTCCTAGTGTTTTTCCTAATGCTAATGTAGTTGGTAATCCAATTCGCAAAGAAATCTTAGCCGTAATAGAACCATCTTTGCGATTATGTAATCGTACTGGACCAATTAGAATCTTAGTTATTGGAGGTAGCCAAGGATCAAAAATAATAAACCAAATTTTACCCGTTGTTGCGGCACAACTAGCTGGTAAGTATGTTTTTTGGCATCAAGTTGGTAAGGGTGCTTTAAAAGAAGTACAACAAGTTTATACTAGTATGTTAAAAAATCAGCTTAATTATAAATTAGTAGAATTTATTGATGATATTGCTATTGCTTATGCTTGGGCTGATGTTGTTATATGTCGTTCTGGAGCGCTTACCATAAGCGAAATAGCTGCTGTTGGGTTACCTGCTATTTTTGTTCCTTTTATGCATAAAGATCGACATCAGTATTGGAATGCACTTCCCCTAGAACAGCTAGGAGCAGCTAAAATACTCGAACAACCTAACTTTACAGCAGAGAAAGTTAGCCAAATACTAATGAGTTGGGATCGTTCAAAACTATTTACTATGGCGCAACGTGCAAGAACCATAGCTATGGTAGACTCAACTGAACGAGTTACTAGTGAATTAATAGAATTAGCAAATAACACGAAGCATTAATATATTATTTATGCCAAAAAAATTTTTGGTCGTATTTTATACGATAATTTTTCCTATTTATTAAGAATAATGTGAATTATCAAAGATTAGCTCAACTACAAAAACTAGTACCTCAGATGCGACAAGTTAAGCGAATTCATTTTATAGGTATTGGTGGTGTAGGCATGAGTGGAATAGCCAAAATTTTATTACATGAAGGCTACCAAATTAGTGGTTCAGATTTAGTACAAAATAAAGTAACAAAGCACTTAGTTGCACTTGGCGTAAGTATCAAATTTCAACATATTCCAGAAAATGTTCTAGATGCTAATGTAGTCGTAGTATCTAGTGCTATTAGTATAGCTAACCCAGAAATTGTAGCTGCAAAAAAATTACGTATTCCAATTATAACACGTGCAGAAATGTTAGCAGAGTTAATGCGTTTCCGATATGGTATTGCTATTGCAGGTACACATGGAAAAACTACTACTACTGCTATGTTAGCTAGCATATACTTAGAAGCTGGATTAGATCCCACTATTGTTAATGGTGGTTTAATAAAATCGATAGGTCAATATGCACGCTTAGGTTATGGTAGTTATTTAATTGCTGAAGCAGATGAAAGCGATTTATCTTTCCTGCATTTACAACCTATAGTAACTATTATTACTAATATTGAAGCTGATCACATGGAAAACTATCAAGGTGATTTTAATTATTTAAAAAATACATTTTTAAAATTTATACATAAATTACCATTTTATGGTAAAGGTATTATGTGTTTAGATGATCCAGTTATCCGTGATTTATTACCGCATATTAGTAGACATATCATTACTTATGGTTTTAACAGCAAAGCTAATTTTCGTTTAACAAACTATCATCAGAAAGAAGCACATGTTAGCTTCCAACTTTATCGGCAGGATAAACCTACTCTTAGAATAGAATTAAACTCTCCGGGGAGACATAATGCCTTAAATGCAGTAGCTGCTATTGCTGTAGCAACAGAAGAAGGTATAGCTGATAAAAATATATTACAAGCATTATTTAGATTTAAAGGTATAAACAGGAGATTTGATAAGTTAGGATGTTTTTCTTTAAAAAAAATTAATGGTAAAAATGGAGTAGTAATGTTAGTAGAAGACTATGGTCATCATCCTACTGAATTACAAGCTACTATACAATCAGTACGTATAGGATGGCCAGATAAGCGCCTTGTTATGGTTTTTCAACCTCATCGTTATACTCGTACTAGAGATTTGTATGAATATTTTGTAGGTGTATTATCTAAGGTTGATGTTCTATTAATGTTAGATATTTATCCTGCTGGTGAGAATCCAATAGCAGGAATAGATAGTAAATCATTATGCTGTACTATCCGTAATACTAGTAAATTAGATCCTATATTTATTCATGAACTAAATAAGTTACCTGTAATGTTAGCACAATTATTACAGGATAATGATTTAGTATTAATGCAGGGTGCAGGTTCTATTGGATTAATAGCCAGTCAATTAGCAATTGGTAAACTGCAAACTAATATTCGGCATAATCCTCTAATATAGAATTAGAGCTTATTTTTTGCTTATTAATTTAGCAATAAATAACATTAATAATTTTTAGTAAAATATTTTACAAGAAAATTAAATAGTAATATTAATAAATTTATTTCTTCAAATTAAAAATTTATGCTAAGTATATTTAGATATATTTAGCTAATATAATAGCTATCTTAATTTATAGATAAATATTATCATCATTATTATAAGCTAAATAGTTTATCTGCTTTTTAAGAGAAACTATCAGCAGTTTACAAAAACTATATTATTCTAACATAATAGTTAACTACTAGTTTTAAATAAAACGGAGATAAACTATGTTTGAACCAATAGAATTAACTGATGATGCAGTAATAAAAGTTATTGGTGTAGGTGGTGGTGGTAGTAATGCTGTTGAACATATGGTACGAGAAAATATTGAAGGGGTAGAATTTTTTGCTGTTAATACTGATGCTCAGGCATTACGTAAAACATTAGTTAGTCAGCAAATACAAATTGGTAAGAATGTTACTAAAGGTTTAGGTGCAGGTGCTAATCCTGAAGTAGGACGTTATTCTGCTGAGGAAGATCGTGAAATACTAAGTAATGCTTTAGAAGGTGCGGATATGCTTTTTATTGCAGCAGGTATGGGTGGAGGTACTGGTACTGGAGCTGCTCCAGTAGTAGCTGAATTAGCTAAAGAAATTGGTATACTTACTGTAGCTGTAGTAACAAAACCATTTAATTTTGAAGGTAAAAAACGTATGACATTTGCTGAACAAGGCATAGCAGAACTTTCTAAACATGTAGATTCTCTAATTACTATTCCTAATGATAAATTACTAAAGGTACTAGGAAGAGGAGTTTCATTATTAGATGCATTTTGTGCCGCTAATAGCGTGTTAAAAGGTGCTGTACAGGGTATTGCTGAGCTTATTACACGTCCTGGATTAATGAATGTAGACTTTGCAGATGTCCGTACAGTTATGTCAGAAATGGGTTATGCTATGATGGGTTCAGGTGTAGCTTCTGGAGAAAATAGAGCTGAGAACGCATCAGAAACTGCTATTTCTAGTCCGCTATTAGAAGATATTGATTTATCTGGTGCTCGTGGCGTACTGGTAAATATTACTGCAGGTTTTGATCTACGTCTAGATGAATTTGAGAAAGTAGGTAACACTATTAGAGGATTTTCTTCGGATAACGCAACTGTAGTAATTGGTACTTCACTAGATCCTAATATGAATGATGAATTACGTGTAACTGTAGTAGCAACAGGTATAAGTGTAGATAAACGTCAAGACAATCCTTATGTAACCAATAAATCAAATAATCAAACAATAATAGAACATCGTTACGGCAATAATTCTAATAAGATATCTCCATTATATGGAGAACAAAAAATAACAACATTAGCTGTTAATGAACGAAATTCAACTAAAAGTAAAAAGTTAGACTACTTAGATATACCAGCATTTTTACGTAAGCAAGTAGATTTAAAATCCAATTAAATATTATTTATATTGATGCATCAATATATCTATAAATTTATTTTTAGTATTAGTAATTGTTTATATTAATTAGAAAGCATAATAAGTATATTATATAATTTAGAGACAATTGTGACAGTATTCTTATTTACTATTAGTATGATTATTATCGACAGCTAACATTGCTAATCTTTCTAGTATTATTTGCAATTTACCTTCACTATTTGCGGCTAAATTACGTATTAATTTAGCACTATTAACACTTAAATTACGTGGTGTTTGTTGTTCTATTTTACCATTAAATAATACACTATAGGGTTTTGATCTAGAAATATTTCTTTTAATTGCTAAAGAAGGCTGAATTCTTATATCAATATAAGATAATGATGGTAATATTTTACTACGTAAATTATATAGTAATTGGGTTTTTTCATGTCGTAATCGCATAAGCCAACTAGCATTAGCCGTTTCTAGCACCATTATACTTTTACGTATATTAGCAACTCTACACCAAGGACGTAATATGATTGGTAGTAGTCCAATAACTATATTATTAATATTTAGTAGATATACAGCATGCTGTTGTAATTTTGATAAATTACTTTGATTAGTATCATTTATTTTTTGTAAAATAAAATATATAGATAATGGATTGCTATTACGCATAACTTAACTCCAACGAATTGCAATACAATTGCATATATATTTAGTTATTATTGTTCATAATATCAATTAACGGTATATCAGATTACTTATATATCAATATAAAATGATTTAATGGAAATATTAGCTACTAAGAATTTAAGAGAGAAAATTAATTTTTGTATGAAAGCAAAATTAAATAGTAAGATACAATTGTCCTTTTGTTAAGTAAGCAATATTTAATGCTGTAAAGAGATTAACTAATTATGTTTTCACGAATTCTTACGAAAATGTTTGGTAGCCGTAATGATCGCACATTACGGCGTATAGGTAAATTAGTAAACATTATTAACAAAAAAGAACCAGAAATAGAAAAACTTAGCGATAAACAATTAGCTGCTAAAACTAGCATATTTCGATCTTATATTAAAGATACACAAACGAAAGATATATTAGATAATATTTTACCAGAAGCTTTTGCTGTTGTGAGGGAAGCTAGTAAACGTGTATTTAATATGCGTCATTTTGATGTTCAACTATTGGGAGGTATTGTACTAAATAATAGATCTATTGCCGAAATGCGTACTGGTGAAGGAAAAACTTTAACCGCAACTTTACCTGCTTATTTAAATGCACTTAGTGGTAAAGGTGTACATATAGTTACAGTAAATGATTATTTAGCACAACGTGATGCTGAAAATAATAGAGTATTATTTGAATTTTTAGGTTTAAGTGTAGGTATTAATTTACATGGGTTATCTATAGCTGCTAAACGTGCAGCTTATGCTGCAGATATTACTTATGGCACTAATTATGAGTATGGGTTTGACTATTTACGTGATAATATGGCATTTAGTACAACAGAACGTGTACAACGTAAATTACATTATGCCTTAATAGATGAAGTAGATTCAATCTTAATTGATGAAGCACGTACCCCACTAATTATTTCTGGTCCTGCTGAAAATAGTTCAGAACTATATCGTAAAATTAATAATTTAATCCCACATTTTATACAGCAAGATAAAGAAGATACTGATAACTTTCAAGGAAAAGGTCACTTTTCAGTAGATGAGAAAAATCGTCAAATTAATTTAACTGAACGTGGTTTAATTCTTATAGAAAAACTAATGGTTGAATATAAACTTTTAGCAAAAGGAGAATCACTTTATTCTCCTCAACATATGATACTAATGCATCATATGTTAGCTGCTTTACGAGCGCATATGTTGTTCTCTTGTAATGTAGATTATATTATTAAAAATGGTGAAATAGTAATTGTAGATGAACATACTGGTCGTATTATGCCAGGTAGGAGGTGGTCAGATGGTTTACATCAAGCAATAGAAGCAAAAGAAAAAGTAGCTATCCAACATGAAAACCAAACACTAGCATCAATTACATTTCAAAATTATTTTCGTTTATATGAAAAGTTATCCGGCATGACTGGTACTGCTGATACTGAAGCATTTGAGTTTCGTGCTATTTATAAGTTAGATACTGTTGTAATTCCAACTAATCAGCCTATGATTCGCAAAGATCTACCTGATTTAGTTTATCTTACAGAAGTTGAAAAAATCCATGCTATAATAGAAGAAATAAAAAGTTGTCTAAAACGTAAACAGCCCGTTCTTGTCGGAACAATGTCGATTGAAAAATCAGAATTAATATCTCATGAATTAAATAAAATAGGCATTATACATCAAGTATTAAATGCTAAATTTCATGCTAAAGAAGCTGAAATAATAGCACAAGCTGGTAAACCAGGAGCTGTTACTATTTCTACGAATATGGCTGGACGTGGAACTGATATTGTTCTAGGTGGAAGTTGGCAAGCAGAAATAGCAACAAGAAAAATATCAAATGAGCAACAAATATCACAGATAAAATTATCTTGGCAAAAAAAACATCAAGCAGTATTAGCAGCTGGAGGTTTACATATTATTGGGACTGAACGTCATGAAGCTCGTCGGATTGATAATCAGTTACGTGGACGTTCTGGTCGTCAAGGAGATATTGGTTCTTCTCGTTTTT
Organism: Baumannia cicadellinicola str. Hc (Homalodisca coagulata); assembly: GCF_000013185.1. GTDB lineage: Bacteria > Pseudomonadota > Gammaproteobacteria > Enterobacterales > Enterobacteriaceae > Baumannia > Baumannia cicadellinicola_E. The sequence continues at coordinate 531,125 of NC_007984.1, read as the reverse complement.
ACTTATCAATGGAAGATACTCTTATGCGGATTTTTGCTTCTGATAGAGTATCCAATATGATGCGAAAATTAGGTATGAAGTTTGGAGAAGCTATAGAACATCCATGGGTAACTAAAGCTATTGCTAATGCTCAACGTAAAGTTGAAAACCATAATTTTGATATTCGTAAGCAATTACTAGAATATGATGATGTTATTAACGATCAACGCAATGCTATTTATATTCAGCGTAATGAATTACTTGAAGTAAAAGATATCAGTGTAATTATTCATAATATCCGTATAGATGTGCTTAAAAAGCTAATTAATACTTATATTCCACCACAATCATTGGAAGAAATGTGGGATCTAGCAGGTTTACAGCAATGTCTAAAGAATGACTTTGATATTCATATACTAAATATATCACAATTTCTTACAGAAAAAATTGAATTACATGAACAAATCTTAAATAAAATGATGCTAGATAAATATCTAGCTCAGGAAAAAATTATTGGTCAAGATTTGATGCGTTCTTTAGAAAAACAAATTATGTTACAAACACTTGATTCACTATGGAAAGAACATTTATCTGCAATAGATTACCTTCGCCAAGGTATTCATCTGCGGGGTTATGCACAAAAAGATCCCAAACAAGAATATAAACGTGAGTCATATATTATGTTTACAGCTCTGCTAGAAAAACTAAAATATGAAGTACTTAGCACAATAAATAAATTGTCTATAAATATGTTAAAAGAACATATTTCATTTAATAATATAAATATACCATTGCTAAATACAAATATAAAGAATAAATAATTCCATTTTTCTGATAAAATAGATAGTAATCATCCTTGTCTATGTGGATCTGGTAAAAATTTTAAGAGTTGTCATTCACTACAACAAAAATAACTAAGTTAATTTAGATCTAAACTTGTTAAGTTAACCTATATTTTTTAATGTTGCACAGCGAAGATAAAAATTATGCAATTTAGTAATATCTAAATCTTTATAAGATTTACTATTATTAATAATATCATTTGCATAATTTATGCGATGTGAACGTTGAATTTGCGCTGCGATAATATTTTCAACTTGTTGACTATTTGTTCTATCACGAATTATAGTACGGGCAATTTGAATTTCAGGAGTAACATCAATGACCAAAATTCTGTCAGCATATTTTTGTAAATTAGTTTCTATTAATAATGGAACTACCCATATAATATATGGAGCATAATTATAGATAGCTTTTATTTTTTGTTGTGTTGATAGTTGAATCAAAGGATGAAGCAAATTATTTAACCATACTTTATCTTCTAGATTGCTAAATATTTGTTTTCTCAATGCATAGCGATTTAAGTGTCCATTATTATGAAGTATCATAGGACCAAAACGTTGGTAAATAAGATTTAAAGCATAACTTCCTGGTTGTACTATCTGGTGACTAATCACATCAGCATCTATTATAGGAATACCTAAATTAGCAAATTTGTTAGCCACTGTACTCTTACCACTACCAATACCACCAGTTATTGCAACAATATAAGACATAATTTTTCTTTTTTAAGAATTAAGCATATGTTCAATTATTATTAATAATCTTATATTAAACGCATAGTTAGATCTAATGCACGTACATTTTTAGTTAATGCACCAACTGAAATATAATCAATACCAGTGCAAGCATAGTTTTTTATATTGGATAATGTAATATTACCTGAAACTTCTAGTGCTGCTTGTTTACTTGTAATATTTACTGCTTGTAATATATTTTTGTAATTAAAATTATCAAGCATAATAATATTAGCTTTTGCTTTTAAAGCTTGTTTCAGTTCTTGCAGATTTTCTACTTCTACTTCAACTATGAGATCTTTACGTAAAATTAATGCATTAGATACTGCGTTAGCGATAGAACCAGCTGCAAGAATATGATTCTCCTTAATTAAAAAAGCATCTGTCAAACCAATGCGATGGTTATTACCACCGCCACATAATACTGCATATTTAGATGCAGTACGCAACCCAGGTAATGTTTTTCTGGTATCTAAAAGTTTTATTTTTGTATCTTTTAATGCTTCAACATATAATTTTACCTTACTAGCTATGCCACTCATAGTTTGAATAAAATTAAGAGCAGTACGCTCACCTGTAAGTAATATTCTTGTTGGTCCATGAATTTCACATAATAACTGATTAGCTTGGATATAATCACCATCATCTACTTTCCAATTAATTATGATATCATCACTTAGTTGTTTAAATACTTCTATGAACCATTTTTTGCCACAAAAAATACCTTGTTCATGTGTAATAATAGTTGCGTTAGATTTACTAATCTTAGGTATAAGTTGAGCAGTTATATCTATATCTGCATTAATTAGTCCGCCTAGATCTTCTTTTAGTGCAAAGTTTACTATGTATGAAATATCTTCTTTAATTCTTGTTAATAAGTATTGTCTATGAACATTATTTTGATTGTTAGGTAACATAAATATTCCATCTAATTACTAGTTTTAACTAGTAATCTATCTAAGAGATGAGTAAAAAAATTAGTATATAATAAATTATTTTTATTCATAGTAAATTAATTTATTGATTAATATTATGAAAAATTAAATATATTTAATTTTAAATATTTATTAAAAATAATTTATTATATATAGAAAAATATTTTTATAATGATAGTGTATTTTTATCTCATAAATATATAAATTTTACTATTTAATATTTATAGAAAATATTAGAAATTATATACGTATATTGTATAGTACAAATATTTTATGTTTTCTAATAAATAGAAAAATTATTATAAAATATATAAAGTAAATATAAGGAATATGATTATGTCAGTAAATTTATATGAGGACATAGACCCTATTGAAACAAGCGAATGGTTACAGGCAATAGAATCAGTAATTTATAAAGATGGTAATAATCGTGCACAATTTTTAATTAATAAAATTATCAATAAAGTATATAATAATGGCGTAAAAATATCGCATAATTATGCTCCTAATATTAATTATATAAATAGTATACCAGTAGAAGATGAACCGCAGTATCCAGGTAATTTAGAATTAGAGTATCGTATTCGTTCTGCTATTCGTTGGAATACCATGATGATGGTATTACATGCATCAAAAAAGAATCTTGATCTTGGTGGTCATATAGCTTCATTTCAATCATCAGCTACTCTTTATGATGTATGTTTTAATCATTTTTTTCGAGCGAGCAATAATAAAGATGGTGGGGATTTAGTTTATTTCCAAGGACATATTTCTCCTGGAATTTATGCAAGAGCTTTCATAGAAGGTCGTATTACATTACAACAAATAAATAATTTTCGTCAAGAAGTATATGGGCAAGGATTATCCTCTTATCCACATCCCAAACTAATGCCTGATTTCTGGCAATTTCCTACAGTATCTATGGGATTAGGACCAATTTGTGCTATTTATCAAGCAAAATTTCTTAAGTATTTACATAATCGTGAATTAAAAGATACTTGCAATCAAACTGTTTATGCTTTTTTAGGGGATGGTGAAATGGATGAACCAGAATCTAAGGGAGTACTAAATATAGCAGCTCGTGAAAAACTTGATAATCTAATCTTTGTTATTAATTGTAATCTCCAACGTTTAGATGGTCCTGTAACAGGTAATGGCAAAATTATCAATGAACTAGAAAATATCTTTCATGGTGCTGGTTGGCAAGTAATAAAAGTAATATGGGGTAGTCGTTGGGATAAACTTCTATGCAAAGATAAAACAGGAAAACTGATTCAACTAATGAATGAAACCTTAGATGGAGATTATCAAACGTTTAAATCTAAAAATGGAGCGTATATACGTAAACATTTTTTTGGTAAATACCATGAAACTACTCAACTAGTAAAAGATATGAGTGATGAAGAAATTTGGGCACTAGATCGTGGTGGGCATGATCCAATTAAAATTTTTGCTGCTTTACACAAAGCTAAGAATTCTTATGGAAAACCGGTAGTAATTTTAGCACATACGATAAAAGGCTATGGCATGGGTATAACTGGAGAAGGAATGAATATTGCTCATCAAGTAAAAAAAATAGATTTAGCAGGACTACGTTATTTTCGTGATCGGTTTAATTTAAATACTATTACTGATGATAAAATAGAATCATTACCATATATTACCTTTGCAAAAGAATCAGAAGAAATGGAATATATACGTAAAAAACGTGATGCATTGTATGGATACTTACCAAGTCGAAGAAAAAATTTTTCTAAAAAATTAATATTACCTGTATTAAATGATTTCAAATCATTACTTGAAGAACAAAAAAAAGAGATTTCTACAACTATTGCTTTTATACGTATTTTACAAATCTTATTAAGACACAATCAAATAAAAGATTTATTAGTACCAATAATTGCCGATGAGGCTCGTACTTTTGGTATGGAAGGATTATTTCGATCTATAGGTATTTATAACTCAAATGGTCAACAGTATACACCACAGGATCGAGATAATATTACTTATTATCGTGAAGATAATAAAGGCCAAATTTTACAAGAGGGTATTAATGAGTTAGGTGCAGCAGCATCTTGGTTAGCTGCTGCTACATCTTATAGCACTAATAACTTACCAATGATTCCGTTTTATATTTATTACTCTATATTTGGTTTTCAGCGTATTGGTGATTTACTATGGGCTGCTGGTGACCAACAAGCACGTGGTTTTTTGATTGGTGGAACATCAGGTCGTACTACTTTAAATGGTGAAGGATTACAGCATGAAGATGGTCATAGCCATATTCAATCACTAACTATTCCTAACTGTATTTCTTACGATCCATCATATGCTTATGAATTAGCTGTAATTATACATGATGGTATTAATCGTATGTATGGGGAAAAACAAGAGAATATATATTATTATATAACTACACTTAATGAAAATTATTCCATGCCTACTATACCAGTAGGAGTAGAAGAAGGTATTTGCAAAGGTATTTATAAATTAGAAACTATTGAAGGTAAAAAAGGAAAAATACAATTAATGAGTTCTGGTGCTATCTTACGTCATGCACGTAAAGCTGCTCAGATTCTTTCTAAAGAATATAATATTAGTTCTGATGTTTATAGTGTTACTTCTTTCACTGAATTAGCTCGTGATGGCCAAGATTGTGAACGTTGGAATATGTTACATCCAACAAAATCTCCACGCGTACCATATGTTACGACTATTTTAAATTCTGCTCCAGTAGTTGCTTCTACTGATTATATGAAACTATTTGCTGAGCAAATTAGACATTTTATTCCAGTTAATCAATTTAGTGTATTAGGTACTGATGGTTTTGGTCGTTCTGATAGTCGTGAAAATTTACGCAATCACTTTGAAGTAAATGCCTACTATATAGTAGTTGCTGCATTATGGGAGTTAGCAAAGAGCGGAGAAATTAAAACCGATATTGTAGCAAAAGCTATTAAGCATTTTGGTATTGATACTGAAAAAATAAATCCACGTCTAGCATAAGAGGTACATAATGACTATTGAAATTCTATTACCTGATATTGGAGTAGATGAAGTTGAAGTAACTGAAATACTAGTTAAAGTAGGTGATAAAGTTAATTTTGAACAATCCTTGATTACTGTAGAGGGTAATAAAGCCTCAATAGAGGTTCCAGCACCATTTGCAGGAACAGTAAAAAAAATTAATATAAATATTGGTGATAAAGTTAGTACAGGAGCATTAATAATGCTCTTTGATATTGAAACTGCAACTATACCCTTAACAATAAAAGAGAATATTGATACTAATATTCAATTAACTAATAATAATCATAATATTCTTCCAACTATAAGTGTAAAGAATAATGAAAACTGTAAGTTAGCTATTAAAAATGATTATTTACAAAATGAATCTTATTTTTATGCAACCCCAGCAATTCGTTCTCTTGCACGAGAATTTAATATAAATTTAAATAATATTAAAGGAACTGGTAGAAAAGGACGAATTTTACGCGAAGATATTCAGAAATATATAAAAAATATTATTTATCGTCATGAAATATCAGATAAACAAATAATTCCCATTACATCAAATAATAAACAAAATAATCGCTTACAGTTTAAAGATATTAAAGAAATTCAATTAGGGTCAATACAAAAAAAATCAAGCAGCAATTTATATACTAATTGGATTACTATTCCTCATGTTACTCAATTTCATGAAGCTAATATTACTAAATTAGAGAAATTTAGAAAAGAACAAAATTCTACAGAAGAAATAAAAAAATTAAATATAAAAATTACATTATTAATTTTTGTTATGAAAGCTGTATCTAAAGCATTAGAAATATTTCCATTATTTAATAGTTCTTTATCTGAAGATGGTACTAAATTAATTTGTAAAAAATATATTAATATTGGTATTGCAGTAGATACTCCCTCTGGTTTACTTGTACCGGTCTGTCATAATGTAAACAAAAAAGGTATTATTACTTTGTCGCAGGAAGTAATAAATCTAGCTCAAAAAGCTCATACCGGCAAATTAATTCCATCTGATATGCAAGATAGTTGTTTTACAATATCTAATTTAGGTAATATAGGTGGTATGCATTTTACTCCTATAATTAATGCTCCAGAAGTTGCAATCTTGGGAGTATCTAAAACATATTTTAAACCAGTATGGAATGGTGAAAAATTTATTCCTTTACAGGTATTACCGCTATCTTTATCTTACGATCATAGAGTAATCAATGGTGGTGATGGGGCCCGTTTTATTAATTTTATTGGTCACATTATGTCAGATATACGTCTTTTTATTATGTGATTAATTTTAATTAAAGATAAATATCTAATAAATATTTATCTAATAGTTAGAGGCTATAATGAATAATACATTAAAAACTAATGTAGTTATTATTGGTGCTGGTCCTGCTGGTTATTCAGCTGCTTTTCGTTGTGCTGATTTAGGTTTACAAACTATACTTGTTGAACGCTATTCAAAACTTGGTGGAGTATGTCTTAATGTCGGTTGTATTCCATCTAAAACTTTATTACATATAGCTAAGGTCATAACAGAAACTAAGGTACTAAGTCAGCATCAATTATTATTTGGCGAAATAAAAGCCGATCTAAATCAAGTACGTATTTGGAAAGATAAAATTATTAATCAATTAACAAAAAATTTATACAATCTAGCTCAAAAACGCAATATTACTGTTATTAACGGTTATGGAAAATTTATTAATGATAAAAACATCATCATTAATAATAATAATCATATAACAAATGTTATTTTTGATAATGCTATTATTGCTACTGGTTCGAGTCCAATAACATTACCTTTTCTTAATATTAAGGATCCAAGAATCTGGAACTCTACTGATGCATTAACATTACCTTTTATTCCTAAAAAAATGCTAGTAATCGGTGGAGGTATTATTGGTATAGAAATGGCTTATATTTATTCTACTTTAGGTTCAGAAATAGATATAATTGAAATGTCAAATCAAATAATTCCAGCTGCAGATGAAGATATAGCTAATTTGTTTAATAAACATATTAGAAATAAATTTAAATTAATGTTAGAAACTAAAGTAACTGCTATAGAACCAAGAACAAATGGAATTGCTGTTGAAATTTTGCTAAAAGATAACAAAAAATATATACAATATTATGATGTTGTATTAATTGCTATTGGTCGTATACCAAACGGAAAATTATTAAATACTACACAAATCGGCATTAAGGTTGATGATTTTGGTTTTGTATCCGTAGACAAGCAAATGCGAACTAATATAAAACATATTTATGCTATCGGAGATATTGTAAGTCAACCAATGTTAGCACATAAAGGAATACATGAAGGTTATGTAGCTGCTGAAGTAATAGCTGATAAAATTAGTTATTTTGATCCAAAAGTTATTCCTTCTATTATATATACAGAACCTGAAGTAGCATGGACTGGAATCACTGAAAAGGAAGCAAAAAATAAGAATATTAACTATGAAAAATCTATTTTTCCTTGGTTTGCTTCTGGTAGAGCTATAACATCCTATAGTCAGGATGGAATGACTAAATTAATTTTTGAAAAAAATACACGAAAAATTATAGGTGGTGCAATTATAGGTACTAATGGAGGTGAATTGCTTGGAGAAATTTCTTTAGCTATAGAAATGGGCTGTGATGCAGAAGACATAGCAATGACAATTCATGCACATCCTACACTATATGAATCTATTGGCCTATCAGCAAAAATTTACGAAGGAACTATTGTAGATTTACTAAGTACTAAGTAAAAATTCATTAATAGTAATCAATCATCGATATTTACAATAAATAAAACTTACTGTCCTATTATAAATAATAAAATAAAATTACTAAAACCATACTTGCTTCAGTATGGTTTTAATGATATACATAAACTAATATTATAAATATTAGTTATAAATAAGATAATAAAGGTATATATTAGCTATAATATCTAAAATAAAGACTTGACTAATATTAAAAATATATCATACTTATATTAGTATAATATGCATTAATCGTAAATAAGATTTTGATCTTTAACAATTAAGTAGATAATTTGTGTGGACACACGCAATTAATATCAGTAAATTTAATCTCAAATACTAATACTAGTATAGTACTATAACTAATAGTACCTATATTATTTTTGTTTGAGTATCAAGCTTCTTAATTGAAGAGTTTGATCATGGCTCAGATTGAACGCTGGCGGTAAGCTTAACACATGCAAGTCGAGCGGCATCGAAAAGTTCTATTTTATAGAATTTTGTCGGCGAGCGGCGAACGGGTGAGTAATGTCTGGGGATCTACCTAATGGAGGGGGATAACTACTGGAAACGGTAGCTAACACCGCATAATGTCGTAAGACCAAAATGGGGGACTATATTATATAGTATAGCCTCATGCCATTAGATGAACCCAGATGAGATTAGCTAGTAGGTGAGATAATAGCTCACCTAGGCAACGATCTCTAGCTGGTCTGAGAGGATGACCAGCCACACTGGAACTGAGACACGGTCCAGACTCCTACGGGAGGCAGCAGTGGGGAATCTTGCACAATGGGGGAAACCCTGATGCAGCTATACCGCGTGTGTGAAGAAGGCCTTAGGGTTGTAAAGCACTTTCAATGAGAAAGAAAGTTGTCTTCTTAAAAAGAAGATAATTTGACGTTACTCATAAAAGAAGCACCGGCTAACTCCGTGCCAGCAGCCGCGGTAATACGGAGGGTGCGAGCGTTAATCGGAATTACTGGGCGTAAAGCGTATGCAGGTGGTTTGCTTAGTCAGATGTGAAAGCCCCGGGCTTAACCTGGGAATGGCATTTGAAACTAGCTAGCTAGAGTATCGTAAAGGGGAGGAGAATTCCAGGTGTAGCGGTGAAATGCGTAGAGATCTGGAAGAATACCAGTGGCGAAGGCGCCTCCCTAGACGAAAACTGACACTCAAGTACGAAAGCGTGGGGAGCAAACAGGATTAGATACCCTGGTAGTCCATGCTGTAAACGATGTCGATTTGGAGGTTGTAACCTTTGAGTTATAGCTTTCGAAGCTAACGCATTAAATCGACCGCCTGGGGAGTACGACCGCAAGGTTAAAACTCAAATGAATTGACGGGGGCCCGCACAAGCGGTGGAGCATGTGGTTTAATTCGATACAACGCGAAGAACCTTACCTACTCTTGACATCCAGAGAATAAAGCAGAAAAGTTTTAGTGCCTACGGGAACTCTGAGACAGGTGCTGCATGGCTGTCGTCAGCTCGTGTTGTGAAATGTTGGGTTAAGTCCCGCAACGAGCGCAACCCTTATGCTTTGTTGCCAACGACTCGGTCGGGAACTCAAAGGAAACTGCCGGTGATAAACCGGAGGAAGGTGAGGATAACGTCAAGTCATCATGGCCCTTACGAGTAGGGCTACACACGTGCTACAATGGTGCATACAAAGGGGAGCAATCTCGCAAGAGCTAGCAAAACTCATAAAGTGCGTCGTAGTCCGGATTAGAGTCTGCAACTCGACTCTATGAAGTCGGAATCGCTAGTAATCGTGAATCAGAATGTCACGGTGAATACGTTCCCGGGCCTTGTACACACCGCCCGTCACACCATGGGAGTGTGTTGCAAAAGAAGTAAGTAGCTTAACCTACGGGAGGGCGCTTACCACTTTGTGATTCATGACTGGGGTGAAGTCGTAACAAGGTAACCGTAGGGGAACCTGCGGTTGGATCACCTCCTTAACTTTAATTTTTAATAAATAAAGTAAGATAAAGATTGCGATGTGTTCACACAAATTATCTATTACTAGAATAATAATTAATAAATATCTAGATCAAAGCATTTATTTAATGTCCCCTTCGTCTAGTGGTCTAGGACGCTGCTCTTTCACGGCAGCAACAGGGGTTCAAGTCCCCTAGGGGACGAGACAAATACATATTATTAATATTAAATATTACTAGACTATTTAGTGCTCTTTAACAATTGAAAAAAATATTTTAGGGTTGTGAGGTTAAGTAATTAAAGCGTACACGGTGAATGCCTTGACAGTCAGAGGCGATGAAGGACGTGCTAATCTGCGAAAAGCGTCGGTTAGCTGATAGGAAGCATTATTAGCCGACGATTTCCGAATGGGAAAACCTGACGCTATTAATAGCGTCATTGTTAAGTAAATTCATAGCTTAACAAGGCAAACCAGGAGAACTGAAACATCTAAGTATCCTGAGGAATAGAAATCAACTGAGATTCCCTTAGTAGTGGCGAGCGAAGAGGGAATAGCCTAGAGCCATAATCAGTTTATACATTAGAAAAATGGTCTGGAAAGTCCAGTAATAAAAGGTGATAGCCCTGTATTCGAAAATGTATTTTCTGTGAGCTCAAAAAGTAAGGCGAGACACGTGGTATCTTGTCTGAAGATAGGGGGACCATCCTCTAAGGCTAAATACTCCTGACTGATCGATAGTGAACTAGTACCGTGAGGGAAAGGTGAAAAGAACCCCGGTAAGGGGAGTGAAATAGAACCTGAAACCGTGTACGTACAAGCAGTAGAAGCATATAGATTGTGTGACTGCGTACCTTTTGTATAATGGGTCAGCGACTTATATTCTGTAGCAAGGTTAACCATATAGGGGAGCCGTAGGGAAACCGAGTCTTAATTGGGCGTTAAGTTGCAGGATATAGACCCGAAACCCGGTGAGCTAGCCATGAGCAGATTGAAGGTTAGGTAACACTAACTGGAGGATCGAACCGACTAATGTTGAAAAATTAGCGGATGACTTGTGGCTAGGGGTGAAAGGCCAATCAAACCGGGAGATAGCTGGTTCTCCCCGAAAGCTATTTAGGTAGCGCCTCGTGAATTCATCTTTAGGGGTAGAGCACTGTTTTGGCTCGGGATCTATTATAGGTTACTAAACCAATGCAAACTACGAATACTAAAGAATGCTATCACGGGAGACACACGGTGGGTGCTAACGTCCATCGTGAAAAGGGAAACAACCCAGACCGCCAGCTAAGGTCCCTAAGTTATGATTAAGTGGAAAACGATGTGGGAAGGCTTAAACAGCCAGGATGTTGGCTTAGAAGCAGCCATCATTTAAAGAAAGCGTAATAGCTCACTGGTCGAGTCGGCCTGCGCGGAAAATGTAACGGGGCTAAAATCATATACCGAAGCTGCGGCAGCAATATTTGTTATATATTGCTGGGTAGGGGAGCGTTCTGTAAGCCTGTGAAGGTAAACTGTAAAGTTTACTGGAGGTATCAGAAGTGCGAATGCTGACATAAGTAACGATAAAACGGGTAAAAAACCCGTTCGCCGAAAGACTAAGGTTTCCTGTTCAACGTTAATCGAAGCAGGGTAAGTCGAACCCTAAGATGAGGCTGAAAAGCGTAGTCGATGGGAAACAGGTTAATATTCCTGTACTTAATGTAACTGCGAAGGGGGGACGAAGAAAGCTAGGTTCGCCGGGTAACGGTTGTCCCGGTTTAAGCGTATAGGTGAAAAGTAGGCAAATCCGCTTTTATTACACTGAGGCGTGATGACAAACCATTACGGTGGTGAAGGAATTGAAGCTATGCTTCCAAGAAAAGCCTCTAAGCTTCAGGTTATATTAATTCGTACCTCAAACCGACACAGGTAGTCAGGTAGAGCATACTAAGGCGCTTGAGAGAACTCGGGTAAAGGAACTAGGCAAAATGGTGCCGTAACTTCGGAAGAAGGCACACTAGCATGTAAGTGAAAGGACTTGCTCCCTACGCTGAAGCTAGTCGCAGATACCAGCTGGCTGCAACTGTTTATTAAAAACACAGCACTGTGCAAACACGAAAGTGGACGTATACAGTGTGACGCCTGCCCGGTGCCGGAAGGTTAATTGATAAAGTGTCAAAAGCTTTTGATCGAAGCCCCGGTAAACGGCGGCCGTAACTATAACGGTCCTAAGGTAGCGAAATTCCTTGTCGGGTAAGTTCCGACCTGCACGAATGGCGTAATGATGGCCAGACTGTCTCTACCCGAGACTCAGTGAAATTGAATTCGCCGTGAAGATGCGGTGTACCCGTGGCAAGACGGAAAGACCCCGTGAACCTTTACTATAGCTTGATACTGAATGTTAAACCTTAATGTGTAGGATAGGTGGGAGGCGTTGAAGTGTTGACGCTAGTTAACATGAAGCCATCCTTGAAATACCACCCTTTGATGTTTAATGTTCTAACTTAAGTCCGTTATCCGGATTGAGAACAGTGTCTGGTGGGTAGTTTGACTGGGGCGGTCTCCTCCTAAAAAGTAACGGAGGAGCACAAAGGTTAGCTAATCACGGTCGGAAATCGTGAGGTTAGTGCAAAGGCATAAGCTAGCTTAACTGCAAGAGTGACAATTCAAGCAGATGCGAAAGCAGGTCTTAGTGATCCGGTGGTTCTAAATGGAAGGGCCATCGCTCAACGGATAAAAGGTACTCCGGGGATAACAGGCTAATACCGCCCAAGAGTTCATATCGACGGCGGTGTTTGGCACCTCGATGTCGGCTCATCACATCCTGGGGCTGAAGCAGGTCCCAAGGGTATGGCTGTTCGCCATTTAAAGTGGTACGCGAGCTGGGTTTAGAACGTCGTGAGACAGTTCGGTCCCTATCTGCCATGGGCGTAGGAAGATTGAGAGGGGCTGCTCCTAGTACGAGAGGACCGGAGTGGACGCACCTCTGGTGTTCGGGTTGTCATGCCAATGGCATTGCCCGGTAGCTATGTGCGGGAGAGATAACCGCTGAAAGCATCTAAGTGGGAAACTTGCCTCAAGATGAATCTTCCCTGAGGCTTAATTAGCCTCCTAAAGGGACGTTAAAGACTATAACGTTGATAGGTCGGATGTGTAAGCATTGTAAAATGTTGAGCTAACCGATACTAATGACCCGTGAGACTTAACCTCATAACACCTAAAATATTTTATTCTATTTTTTTGTCTGGTAGATATAGCGCGGTAGTACCACCTGATACCATACCGAACTCAGAAGTGAAATGCCGTAGCGCCAATGGTAGTATGGATTTTTCCATGTGAGAGTAGGAAACTACCAGACAATATCTTTAATTAACTTATTGGTGCGGTAGTTCAGTTGGTTAGAATATCGGCCTGTCACGCCGGAGGGGTTGGTTAGTTGGATTGAACTGAGACCAACGTAAGATAAAAGGAGCTAAACCTTCATGTTCAAATAATATTAAAGCATTATGTAGTACTTGAGTTAATTTTGCTGTAAGAATATTTCTCATAATATGAATTCCTAATTCTTGTAGATTAATCCACTTCTTTACTATTAAAGGCATATTGAGATTAATGCCTACACCAATGACGACATGAGTTAAATTACGATTGTCACTGGTAATTTCTACTAGAATACCTGCTAATTTTCGTTTATCAAAATATAAGTCATTTGGCCATTTTACTTGTATATTATGAGCTCCTAATGTTTGGAGCATTTCTGCTACAGCAATACTTACTATCAAACTAATATGAATTAAAGATGATAGTTGAATATGTTCGAAACGCCAATAAATTGAATAATAAAGATTATAACCAAATGGAGAAATCCATCTACTACCTCGTGTTCCACGTCCATTAAATTGATATTCTGCAACACAAGCATCTCCAGATTGTAGTTTTTTTAGATTATCTATTAGATACTGATTAGTTGAATTAATTACTGGTAATACACGAATGCTTCCTTTTATAAGCATTGCTTGTATTATTTGTTCATCTAAAAGATATAATGGTTTTTTTAAATAAAAAGAGTAATTATTATTTTTTTGTTGTATAGCACATAAATTAATACCCCATTCATGTATTATTTTAATATATTGATTAATAACTAGCGTATTTATATGAAGTAAGTCACATAAATGTTCAATAGAATAAATATTTCCATCAGATATAATCCGAATTATATTTAGTGGTCCTGTTATTTTATTCATATTATGATAAAGCAGTAACTGCATTTATCTCTCCTTGTGCCCCGATAAAACGAACTTCTGGTTCTAACCAAATTGCAAACTTTTCTGCAACTTTATAGCGCACATACTTAGCTAAAGCAGCTACTTCTATGCCGCTAGCATAGCCAATATTAATTAATATTAATGCTTGTTTTTCATATACAGCAACATTACCTAACGTATAACCTTTTAGATTACAATAATCTATTAGCCATCCAGCATAAATTTTTACTTGACCATTATTTTGTGGATAATATGGAATATTAGGATAATTAGCTTGTAATTTAGATAGAATGTTAGCATCTACTATAGGATTTTTAAAAAAACTACCAGCATTACCAAACTTAGTAATATCGGGTAATTTATTTTTACGCAGAGTACAAACTAGATTAAAAATCTCATATGGTGTTACATACGATGCATCAAGGTATTTTAAATCACCATAGTTTAGTACTGGTTGCCAACTTTTTTTACATCGTAATCCGATAGCTACTATCGCATAATTTTCTCTATAATATTGCTTAAAAATACTATTGCGATAGCTAAACTGACAATCTACGGCACTAAAACGATGTTTTTCACCATTATCTAGCTGTAAAACATCTACATATTCACATATATTTTTTAATTCTACGCCATAAGCACCAATATTATGTATTGATGCTGAACCAATATATCCTGGTATTAATGCTAAATTTTCTAATCCTGGTATCTTTTTTTTAAGAGTATATACCACTAAATCATGCCATAATTCACCGGCACCAACATGCAAATACCATGCTTCATCATCTTCACGAATACTTATTCCTCTAATGCGATTTAATAATACTGTACCAGCATAATGCTCTAGAAATAGAACATTACTGCCTCTACCTAATAGTAATACTGGTCTATTAAGTTGTACAGACTGCTTCCATAGTAGCAGTAAATCAAATTCATTATGAGCTATTACTATTTTATGTGCATTAACATTAAGACCAAATGTATTTAATGATTTTAATGTTACACACATAATCTATAAATTCTTAATTAATGCTTATGATTAGTTAGGCTAGAATTTAATAATTCAGCTAAATTAGCAGAAGCTTCATCAGCAGCTGTTATTTGTTGCATATCTAATGCTTCTTCCCTATGCTTAGAATAGCGTGCTCGCTCCTGATGATAAGCATAACCGGTACCGGCAGGTATTAATCGTCCAACAATAACATTTTCTTTTAGACCACGTAAATCATCACGTTTTCCTGCTACAGAAGCTTCAGTGAGTACACGAGTAGTCTCCTGAAATGAAGCAGCTGATATAAAAGATTCTGTTGCTAATGATGCTTTTGTTATTCCTAATAGATCACGTACATAGGTAATTTCTTGTCTTCCTTCGCTTTTTAACTGGCGATTAATAATCTTAATCCTTGAGTATTCTACCTGCTCACCTTCTAGTAAATCAGATCCACCAGCATTAATAATAGTAGCTTTCCGTAGCATTTGACGAACAATAACTTCAATATGCTTATCATTAATTCTTACACCTTGTAAACGATATACGTCTTGTACTTCATTAATGATATAGCGAGTAACTGCATGTACACCACGTAACCGTAGAATATCATGCGGTGATTCTGGTCCATCAGAAATAACATCACCACGTTCTACACGTTCTCCTTCAAATACATTTAGTTGACGCCATTTAGGAATCATTTCTTCATAACTATCATTACTATGTAATGATGATATTACTAAGCGTCGTTTTCCTTTAGTATCTTTACCAAAAGAAATAATACCACTAGCTTCGGCCAAAATAGCTGGTTCTTTTGGTATTCTTGCTTCAAATAAATCAGCTACACGCGGTAAACCACCCGTAATATCTTTAGTTCCACTAGTTTCTTGCGGTAAACGTGCAAGAGTATCACCACTAGTAATTTTAGTACCATCCTCTAACTGTACTATAGTCTTACCGGGCAAAAAATATTGTGCTGGCATGTCGGTACCAGGAATAAGTATATCTTGTTGATTAGCATCAACAATTTTAAGAGCCGGTCGTAAATCTTTACCACTACTAGTTCTTTCTGCAGTATCTAATATGACGATAGAAGATAAACCAGTCAGCTCATCAGTTTGGCGAATAATCGTCTGGCCTTCAATCATATCAGTAAATCGAATAAAACCATTGACTTCAGTAATAACTGGCATTGTATGAGGATCCCAGTTTGCAATAGTTTCTCCACTAATAATATTAGCTCCATCACCTTTAGCCATTATAGCACCATATGGTACCTTATAACTTTCTTTTGTACGGCCAAATTCATCGCTAATTTTTAACTCAGCATTACGAGAGGTGATAACTATTTTATTAGCACTATTAATAACAAATTTAGCATTAACAAGGCAAAGAATTCCATGATTTTTGACTTGAATACTTGATTCTGCTGCAGCCCGGAAGGCTGCACCACCAATATGGAAAGTACGCATAGTCAATTGTGTACCAGGTTCACCAATAGACTGTGCAGCAATCACTCCAATTGCTTCTCCCTTATTTACTAAGTGACCACGTGCTAAATCACGTCCATAGCAATATGCGCATACCCCAAAATCAGCATCACAGGTAACTACTGAACGAACCTTAATATTATCTACAGAATGTTCTTCTAATATATCACACCACTGTTCATTAAGTAGTGTATTCCGTTTTACAAGAATATCAGTTTTACCTGGTTGTAGTATATTTTCAGTTGTGACACGACCTAGTACTCTTTCACGTAATGATTCTTTAACATCACCACCTTCGATGACTGGAGTCATAACAATACCAGATAAAGTTCCGCAATCTTCTTCGGTAACAACTAGATCTTGTGCAACATCAACTAATCTACGAGTTAGATAACCTGAATTTGCTGTTTTAAGTGCAGTATCAGCTAACCCTTTACGAGCACCATGTGTAGAAATAAAGTATTGTAGTACATTTAAACCTTCACGGAAGTTAGCAGTAATTGGAGTTTCAATAATTGAACCATCAGGTTTAGCCATTAGTCCACGCATACCTGCTAACTGTCTAATCTGCGCTGCCGAACCTCGTGCACCAGAATCAGACATCATAAAAATATTATTAAATGAAACTTGTAATTCTTCTTTCCCATGACAGTTGAGGACAACTTCAGTCGAAAGATTATCCATCATAGCTTTTGCTACACGTTCATTTGCCGCAGCCCATATATCAATAACTTTGTTATATCGCTCACCGGCAGTTACTAAACCAGACTGAAATTGTTCCTGAATTTCAGCTACTTCATTCTCAGCATCATCTATAATTTCTGCTTTATGAGCAGGTATGACCATATCATCTATGCCAACTGATGAACCAGAACGGGCAGCATAAGCAAAACCAGTATACATAATTTGATCAGCAAAAATTACAGTTGGTTTGAGACCTAGTATACGATAACAAGTGTTTAACATTTTAGAAATAGATTTTTTTCCCAGTACCTGGTTAACTAAATCAAAAGGTAAACCTTTTGGTACTATCATCCATAGTATAGCTCTTCCAATAGTGGTATCTATGATCTGTTTTTTTTCAACTAACTCATTATCATCAATCTTTTCGTATTCAGTAATACGTACTTTAACACGTGCATGTAGTTCAGCTATTCCAGCATGATAAATCTTTTCTGCCTCCTTAGGACCAGTTAATATCATACCTTCACCTTTACTATTAACACGATCACGAGTCATATAGTATAATCCTAGTACTACATCTTGTGATGGTACAATAATAGGCTCGCCATTAGCAGGTGATAAAATATTATTAGTAGACATCATGAGTGCACGAGCTTCTAACTGTGCTTCAAGCGTCAACGGAATATGCACTGCCATTTGATCACCATCAAAATCAGCATTATATGCAGCACAAACTAATGGGTGTAGTTGAATTGCTTTACCTTCTACTAGAACTGGTTCAAATGCTTGTATTCCTAATCGATGTAAGGTAGGTGCTCTATTAAGCATTACTGGATGCTCGCGAATAACTTCGTCTAGAACATCCCAAACAACAGCTTCTTCACGTTCTACCATTTTTTTTGCAGCTTTAATAGTTGTCGCAAGGCCACAAATTTCAAGCTTACCATAAATAAAAGGCTTAAATAGCTCAAGTGCCATTTTCTTCGGAAGACCACATTGATGTAAACGTAAATATGGACCTACTGTAATTACGGAACGTCCAGAGTAATCAACTCGCTTTCCGAGTAAATTTTGCCGAAAACGACCTTGTTTTCCTTTAATCATATCTGCTAAAGATTTTAAAGGCCGTTTATTAGAACTAGTAATAACACGACCACGTCTTCCATTATCTAGCAATGCATCTACAGCTTCCTGCAGCATACGTTTTTCATTACGCACAATAATATCTGGTGCTGATAAATCTAGTAATCTTTTAAGACGGTTATTTCTATTTATTACACGACGATATAAGTCATTAAGATCAGATGTAGCAAAACGTCCACCATCTAGCGGTACTAATGGGCGTAAATCAGGTGGTAATACTGGTAGTACATTTAAAATCATCCATTCAGGTTTATTACCTGAATGTACGAAAGACTCGAGTAATTTAATGCGTTTAGTTAGTTTTTTACGTTTTGTTTCCGAAGAAACATCTACGATCTCTTCTCTTAATTGTTCGCATTCTTGCTCAAGGTCCATGTTCTTCAATAAATGATGAATTGCCTCCGCGCCCATTTTTGCATCAAATTCATCACCAAATTCTTCTAGGGCATCTAAATATTGCTCTTCTGTTAATATTTGATTACGCTCTAAATAAGTCATACCACCTTCAACCACAACGTAAGACTCAAAATACAGCACACGTTCTATATCACGTAAAGGCATATCCAGCAATAATCCAATACGTGAAGGCAAAGATTTCAAAAACCAGATATGTGCTGTTGGAGAAGCAAGCTCAATATGTCCCATTCGTTCACGACGGACTTTTGTCTGGGTAACTTCAACACCACACTTCTCACAAATAACACCACGATGTTTCAAACGCTTATACTTACCGCATAGACATTCGTAATCTTTAACAGGTCCAAAAATACGTGCACAGAATAAACCATCACGTTCAGGTTTAAAAGTACGGTAATTTATCGTTTCAGGTTTTTTAACTTCACCAAAAGACCAGGAACGAATCATATCAGGCGAGGCTAGTGCAATTTTTATTGCATCAAATTCTTCAGTCTTAGCTTGTGCTTTCAGCAGTTTAAATAGATCTTTCACGGCTTTTGCTCTTTTTAGAGTTAGATTAGTATAGTAAAATTTCTAATGTATTATTAGAAATAAAATATTTATATCTAACATAACATGATTAATTTTTTTCTAGCTCAATGTTAATACCTAAAGAGCGAATTTCCTTTAATAGAACGTTGAAAGATTCTGGCATTGCAGGCTCCATAGTGTGATTACAATCAACAATATTTTTATACATTTTTGTGCGACCATTAACATCATCTGATTTAACTGTTAGCATCTCTTGTAAAGTATATGCCGCACCATAAGCTTCTAATGCCCAAACTTCCATTTCACCAAAACGCTGACCACCAAACTGTGCCTTACCACCAAGTGGTTGCTGAGTTACTAAACTATAAGAGCCAGTTGATCTAGCATGCATCTTATCATCAACAAGATGATTAAGTTTTAACATATACATATAACCTACTGTCACCTGTCGTTCGAATGGTTCACCAGTCCTACCATCAAATAAAGTGATTTGACCAGATACTGGTAATTCTGCTAATTGCAACATTTGTTTGATTTCTTTTTCTTTAGCGCCATCGAACACTGGAGTCGCCATTGGCATACCATGTTTTAAGTTTTCTGCTAACAATAATATTTCTTGGTCAGAAAAAAGATTTAGATTAACCTTTTGTCTTACTTGATCGCCTATATCATAAGCTTTTTGAATAAATTGACGTAGTTGTTCAGCATTTTTATGTTGTTTCAACATCTTATTGATCTTATCACCAATACCTTTAGCAGCCATTCCTAAATGAGTTTCAAGAATCTGACCGATATTCATACGTGAAGGCACACCTAATGGGTTTAAAACTATATCTACTGGTATACCTTTTTCATCATATGGCATATCTTCAATTGGGTTGATTTTTGATATAACCCCTTTATTACCGTGACGACCGGCCATTTTATCACCAGGTTGTATTTGCCTTTTAACAGCAATATAAACTTTTACTATTTTTAAAACACCAGGGGATAAATCATCACCTTGAGTAATTTTGCGCCGTTTTTCTTCTAATTTATTTGCAAATACTTTATTTAACTCGTAATACTGCTCAGCTAGTTGTTCTAACTGACAATATTTATTGTTATCTTTAATATTAAATTGAGACCAATCTTCTCGTTTTAATTTTAAAATTTTAACTATATCTATATTAGTAATATCAGAACCTAGTACATGACGAATACGAGTAAATAAAGCAGCTTCAAAGATACGTCGCTCTTCTGTAAGGTCTTTTTTTGCTTGTTGTAACTGCATTTCCTCTATTTCTAGAGTTCTCTTATCTTTTTTAACACCATCACGGGTAAAAATTTGTACGTCTATCACTGTACCCGAATAACCATTTGGTACTCTTAATGATGAATCTTTAACATCTGATGCTTTTTCACCAAAAATAGCACGCAATAGTTTTTCTTCTGGTGTCAGTTGAGTTTCACCTTTAGGGGTTACCTTACCTACTAATATGTCTCCACTAGTAACTTCAGCTCCAATATAGACAATTCCTGACTCATCCAATTTACATAATGCTGCTTCACCTACATTAGGTATATCCGACGTAATTTCCTCAGGCCCTAATTTCGTATCACGTGACATACATGCTAATTCTTGGATATGAATTGTTGTAAAACAATCTTTTTGCACTACTCTTTCAGATACGAGCATAGAATCTTCAAAGTTATAACCATTCCAAGGCATGAAGGCAATACGCATATTTTGTCCTAATGCTAATTCTCCTAGGTCGGTAGATGGACCATCAGCTAAGACATTACCACGCTCTACTAGTTCCCCTAATGTGACGCAAGGCTTTTGACTAATGCATGTATTCTGATTAGAACGAATATATTTTGTCATATGGTAAATATCGATACCTGCCTCACCTGAATACATTTCATCAGAGTGAACATTAATAACAATACGAGAAGCATCAACATACTGAACTATGCCACCACGTTTAGCTACAACTGTTACTCCAGAGTCAACAGCTACAATACGTTCCATACCAGTACCGACTAATGGTTTATCAGTTCGCAAGGTAGGTACAGCTTGACGTTGCATATTAGCTCCCATTAGAGCTCGATTAGCATCATCATGCTCTAAAAATGGAATAAGCGAGGCACCTACTGAAACTATTTGCTGAGTAGAAACATCCATATAATGTACTTTTTCACGACTAAAGAACCCTGATTCCCCTTTATGACGACAAGTAACTAGCTCTTCTACAAAATTACCTTTGTCATCAAGATTAGTATTAGCCTGAGCTATAATAAAATTACCCTCTTCAATTGCAGATAAATAATGAATCTCTTCAGTCACTACACTGTTATGTACAAGCCGATATGGTGTTTCTAAAAAACCATACTCATTAGTTTTTGCGTATACCGATAGAGAGTTTATTAAACCAATGTTAGGTCCTTCTGGAGTTTCAATTGGGCACACTCTTCCATAATGAGTCGGATGTACATCACGTACTTCAAATCCAGCACGTTCCCTAGTTAATCCTCCAGGTCCTAATGCGGAAATACGACGTTTATGAGTAATTTCAGAAAGTGGATTATTCTGATCCATAAACTGTGATAGCTGACTGGAACCAAAAAATTCTTTAATTGCTGCTGAGATTGGCTTTGCATTGATAATATCTTGTGGCATTAAACTCTCTAGATCACTTAAAGATAAACGCTCTTTTACGGCACGTTCAACACGAACTAGACCAATTCTAAATTGATTTTCGGCCATTTCACCGACAGAACGAACACGACGATTACCAAGATGATCGATATCATCTACTTCACCCTTACCGTTACGAATATCGATCAGTTTCTTCATTACTTCGATAATATCACTTTTACTTAACAGACCTGATCCTTCTATTTCTTCACGCAAAAGAGCACGATTAAATTTCATTCTACCTACCGCTGATAGATCATAACGATCTTCTGAGAAAAAAATGTTTTCGAAAAGATTTTCTGCTGCTTCACGTGTTGGTGGCTCACCAGGACGCATCATACGGTAAATTTCGACTAGTGCACTAAGCCTGTCTCTAGTTGAATCAATCCGTAATGTTTCGGAAATATAAGCACCATGATCTAAGTCATTAGTAAATAATGTTTCAATACGTTTAAAATTAGCTTTACCTAATTTATCTAGTATTTCTAGCGTAATTTCTATATTGGCAGGGACGATAATTTCACCAGTATTATCATGAATATAATCTATTGCTATAATTTTACCTACTAAATATTCTCTAGGAACATTAATTCGATCTATACTATCTATTTTTAACTGATGAATATGACGTGCTGTAATACGACGACCTTTATTAACATATATAGTACCATTGGCTATAATATCAAATGAAGCAGTTTCTCCACGTAGACGCTCAGGAACTAGTTCCATTTGTATATGTTCATCATTTAGATGAAAAATAACTTTTTCGAAGAAGGTATCTAAAATTTGGTTAGTGCTAAGTTGCAATGCACGTAAGATAATCGTTGCCGGTAATTTACGGCGGCGGTCAATACGAACAAATAAGTGATCTTTCTGGTCAAATTCAAAATCCAACCATGATCCTCTATAAGGAATAATACGTGCATTAAATAAAACCTTACCTGATGAATGTATCTTACCCTTATCACTATCAAAAAAAACACCAGGACTACGGTGTAACTGAGAAACAATTACACGCTCAGTTCCATTAATAACAAACGTACCATTTTCCGTCATAAGAGGAATTTCACCCATATATACTTCTTGTTCTTTAATAGGAGTTTCTGTTGTGGCATCACGAATGATAAGACGCAAAATTACGCGTAGTGGAGCAGAAAATGTTAAACCTCTTGTTTGACATTCTTTAACATCGAACACAGGCTCACCTAAGTGATAACTAACATATTGTAATTCAGCGTTACCACTATAACTTTGTATGGGAAACACAGATCTAAAAGCAGCTTCTAGTCCATGCTGACCTTCATTATCACGTTCAATAAACTTTTGAAAAGATTCAAGCTGTATAGAAAGTAAATAGGGGACATCTAAGACTTGTGAACGTTTGCCAAAATCTTTACGAATGCGTTTTTTTTCGGTGTAGGAATAAAGCATAGGGTTCCTTAGCTAGCTGACTAGTAGACTAACCACTATGTCTGCCCTAGACAGTTCTATATTAGTTATTAAATTAATAATTTATTAATTTATAGGAAATTTATTTTTCTAGAAAGTCGGTTAACTTAATGCAAAGTTATCCGACTTTACTCAGTATATACTGATAAGAGAAATTATTTTATTTCAACAGAAGCACCTGCATCTTCTAGAATTTTCTTTAAAGCTGCAGCTTCATCTTTACTTATACTTTCTTTTAGGGTAATTGGTGCAGATTCCACTAAGTCTTTTGCTTCTTTTAAACCTAAACTAATAACTCCACGTACTGCTTTAATAACTGCAATTTTATTTGCACCAATATTAGTGAGAACAACATCAAATTCTGTTTTCTCTTCAACAGTTTCAGCAGGGCTAGAGGTAGGTACTATAGTATTGATAGAAGATACACCAAACTTTTGTTCCATCATAGAAATTAGCTCTGTAATATCTAAAATAGACATTTTGGCTACGGCTTCTAAAATTTGTTCTTTAGTAAGGGACATAGCAATTGATTCCTAAAATCAAGGTAAATATTATTTTATGCCGTTTCGCTTTTTTGGTTACGTAATGCTACCAAAAGACGAGCTAATTTTCCTATAGCAGCTTCTTTCATCAGATAGATCATCTTAGCAACAGCTTCTTCGTAAGTTGGTAAGTTTGCTAACTGATCAATATGTGATGCTGCAAGAATAGCTCCTTCAAAAGCTGCTGCTTTAATATTAAATTTTTTGTGATTTTTAGCAAAATTCTTCAATAAACGTGCTGCTGCACCAGGATGTTCTGTCGAAAATGCAATTAAGGTAGGACCAATAAAAGTCTCTTTTAAACATAAGAAAGGAGTATTTTCAATAATACGAAGCATGAGAGTATTACGAACTACAATCATTTTTACACCTACTTTTAGACCAGCTTTACGTAGTTCAGTAATTTCATTTACTGTAATACCACGGTAATCTGCAACAACAGCAGATAGTGCACTTTTAGCAAATTCTTTAACTTTAGTAACAATCGCTTGTTTATTTTGAAGATTAAGTGCCATAAGATTTTATCCTGGATTTAGCTAAGCACACTTTCCTAGCCTGGAACTTACTTAAATTACTACTATATATAACGGTAAAAAGCATCAATATAATATAATTATCATATAGTAAACTAAAATAGAGATTAATAAATTTTATTTATTAGTTACTAGTAACTTACTAGCTAATAGCAATTTATCTACTTTACAAGTGTAGATAAGCTACATTGATCTATAGTTAAACTAGGTCCCATAGTAGTAGATAAACAGATTTTTTTAAAATATATCCCTTTAGTTTGCAAAGGTTTATCTTTTTTTAGCGCTCTTAATAAAGCTTCTAGATTCTCTATTAATTGATAAGATTCAAAGTTAATTTTACCTATAGTTGTATGAATTATGCCATTTTTATCATTATGATAACGTATCTGACCAGATTTAATTTCTTTAATTGCTAAAGCGATATTCTGTGTAATGGTACCGGTTTTAGTATTTGGCATCATACCTTTTGGACCTAATATTTGACCTAATGTACTTACAAGATGCATTGTATCTGGAGAAGCAATTACGACGTCAAAATTTATGTTTCCTTTTGTAATTTGTGCAGCTAAATTATCCATACCTACTAAATCAGCTCCAGCAGTTTCTGCTATTGATACATTGATACCTTGAGCAAAAACTGCTACTTTAATACTACGACCAATTCCATGAGGAAGTATAGTTGCGCTATGTATATTTTGACTAGATTTACGTGCATTAATACCTAATTTTACTGCTACATCAAGACTTTCAATGAATTTTACCGTAGCATGATCCTTTAATAAAGGAATTGCTTCATGTATATTATATTGTTTAGTACGATCTATTTGATTACTGATCATACGCATCCGCTTGGTAGTTTTGCCCATTTTTTAACCTTCTACTATCAGACCCATAGATAAAGCTGTTCCTAAAATAGAACGAGATATTGCTTCTATATTGTTACTATTCATATCTGCAACTTTTTTTTCTGCTATTTCACGTATTTGAGAATACGTAACTTTACCTACTTGTTCCTTTTTGGGTTGATTAGCACCTGATTTAATTCCTGCAGCTTTACTTAATAAAACTGCCGCTGGTGGAGTTTTGATAATAAAAGTAAAAGAACGATCAGAATAAACTGTTATTATAACAGGAATTGGTAAACCTTTTTCAAAGTTTTCTGTTTGAAGATTAAAAATCTTACAAAATTCCATAATATTAACACCTTGCTGACCTAAAGCTGGTCCGACTGGAGGACTAGGATTTGCCATACCTGCCGCAACCTGTAGCTTAACATAAGCTTGTACTTTCTTAGCCATTTTAATTTCCTATCAAACTACTTTAATTGATTTTTTGAAAAAAGTTTTACTGTGCCTAACCCTTTTCTACTTGACTAAAATCTAGCTCAACGGGAGTAGTACGTCCAAAAATAGAAACTGAAACTTTAAGACGACTCTTATCGTAATCTACTTCTTCTACTACACCATTAAAATCAGCAAATGGTCCATCGTTTACACGTACTAGTTCACCTGGTTCGAATAGTGTTTTTGGTCTAGGCTTATCACCGGTTTTCTGTAAACGATTCATAATAGCAAGAACTTCTTTATCACTAATAGGTGACGGACGATCTGATGTACCACCAATAAAACCCATAACTCGTGGCACATTACGTACTAAATGCCAGCTACTATCATTCATTACCATATGAACTAATACATAACCAGGAAAAAATTTCCTTTCACTTTTACGACGTTGTCCTCCACGAATTTCAACAACTTCTTCTGTAGGCACTATCACTTCACCAAAAAGTTTCTCTGTAGCGTATAATTTAATATGTTCGCGTAGAGATTGTGCTACTCGTCCTTCTAGACCAGAAAAAGCTTGAATAACATACCAGCGTTTTTGAGAAACTTCAGACATCTAGAACCTCAAACTGGTAATAAATGATATAATGTTTACTAGAAAAATATCTAGTCCCCAAATAACAAGCGACATTAAAATAGTTGTTACTGCTATAATTAGCGTTGTATAGAATGTTTCTTGGCTAGTCGGCCAAATTATTTTACGCATTTCAATATAAGCTTCACTTATAAACCGAAGAAAGACTTTGCCTTGCTTTGTTATAAGAGTTAATATCAATACCGTTAATACGGTAATAAATAAAGCAGATAATTGCAGGGTTAAGTTTATATATTGATAACAATAAATACTAATACTATAGATTATAATAATCGCAATTATAAGAAACCATTTTAATCTTTCTAGGCTATTTTTTTTTTCTTTAGATTCAGTATTAATACTCATTTCACATCATTCAAATAATTAAATTAATTTTTATATTCAATAGATCTAGGATCTAATAGCAGTATTTACTCAATAATGTCTGTGACAATACCAGCACCAACAGTGCGCCCACCTTCACGGATTGCAAATCTTAATCCCTGATCCATAGCAATTGGAGCAATTAAATTAACTATCATTTTTATATTATCTCCTGGCATTACCATTTCTACATCTATTGGTAATTCAATAGTACCAGTTACATCTGTAGTACGGAAGTAAAACTGTGGTCTATAACCTTTAAAAAAGGGAGTATGACGTCCACCTTCATCTTTATTTAGAATATAGACTTCTGATGCAAATTTAGTGTGTGGTTTAATTGATCCTGGTTTAGCTAATACCTGACCACGTTCTACATCATCACGTTTTACTCCACGCAGTAAAACACCAATATTTTCGCCAGCACGTCCTTCATCTAATAATTTCCGAAACATTTCTACACCGGTACAAGTCGTCTTAGTGGTATTTTTAATACCTATTATTTCTACTTCTTCACCAACTTTTAAAATACCACGCTCTACCCTACCTGTTACGACAGTTCCACGACCTGATATAGAAAAAACGTCTTCAATTGGTAATAAAAATGGTTTATCAATTGCACGCTTTGGTTCAGGAATATAGCTATCTAATACTTCTGCTAATTCTATTATTTTGCTAGTCCAATCTACATCATGTTCTAATGCTTTAAGCGCAGAACCACGTATTATAGGTGTATTTTCACCTGGAAATTCATACTGCGACAATAATTCACGTACTTCTATTTCAACTAATTCTAACAATTCACTATCATCAACCATATCACATTTATTAATAAATACTATTATATAAGGAACACCTACTTGACGAGCTAATAAAATATGTTCTCTTGTTTGAGGCATAGGACCATCAGTTGCAGCTACTACTAAAATAGCACCGTCCATTTGTGCTGCACCAGTAATCATATTTTTAACATAGTCTGCATGTCCAGGACAGTCCACATGCGCATAATGACGATTCTTTGTATCATACTCAACATGAGAAGTATTAATAGTAATACCACGCGCTTTTTCTTCTGGGGCATTATCTATTTGATCAAATGCTAACGCATTACCACCATAAGCCTTAGCTAATACAGCAGTAATCGCAGCGGTTAAGGTAGTTTTACCATGATCAACGTGACCTATTGTACCGACGTTAATATGTAGTTTAGTACGTTGAAATTTTTCTTTAGACACTATTATATTCCTTATACTATATGTATAGTATGCTGTTTATCTACCTACTTACTTATATTAAGTAAAAGTAGGGGGAGTAACTTTAATATTTGTCATTTTAAAACTTAAATATGGCCTATTTTGTCTGATGAGCTTCAATAATAGTTTGTACCACATGACTTGGTACTTCATGATATTTTAAAAATTCCATAGTATAAGAAGCTCGACCCTGAGTCTGTGAGCGTAGATCAGTAGCATAACCAAACATCTCTGATAAAGGGACCTGCACTCTAATCGTTTTACCAGTAGTATTATCTATCATACCATTAATTATTCCACGACGACGATTTAAGTCACCAATAACATCACCCATATAATCTTCAGGGGTTTCAACTTCTACCTGCATTATAGGTTCTAGAAGAATAGGCTTAGCCTTCATAAAACCTTCTTTAAAGGCAATAGAGGCTGCCAGCTTAAATGCCATTTCAGATGAATCTACTTCGTGGTAGGAACCATCAAAAACAGCAACTCGCACATCTACGATAGGATAACCTGCTAAAATACCACTCTTTAGCTGTTCTTGAATACCTTTATCTACTGCTGGTAAATACTCTTTAGGAATTACACCACCAACAATTTCATTCAGAAATTCGTATGTTTTACCACCTGGTTCCATTGGTTCTATACGTAACCAAACATGACCAAATTGACCACGGCCACCAGATTGACGAATAAATTTACCTTCTTGTTCAACAGTAACACGAATTGTTTCTCTATAAGCAACCTGTGGTTTACCAACATTAGCAAGAACATTAAATTCACGTCGCATTCTATCTATAAGAATTTCTAAATGTAATTCACCCATACCTGCTATAATAGTTTCTCCTGATTCTTCATCTATCCATACATGAAAAGAAGGATCTTCTTGTGCTAAACGATTCAAAGCAAATCCCATTTTTTCTTGATCTGCTTTCGTTTTTGGTTCAACAGCAACAGAGATAACAGGTTCTGGAAAATCCATTTTTTCAAGAATAATTGGTGCTTCTGGATCACACAAAGTATCACCAGTAGTGACATCTTTAAGACCAATTGCCGCAGCAATATCGCCTGCATGCACTTCTTTTATCTCTTCACGTTTATTAGCATGCATTTGTACAATACGACCAAAACGCTCACGTTTTTCTTTTACTGAATTAAAAACCATATCTCCACTACTTACCATACCTGAGTAAACACGAAAAAAAGTTAAATTACCAACGAATGGGTCAGTAGCTATTTTAAATGCTAGTGCTGAAAATGGTGCTTTATCACTAGACAATGAATTATCGTATATTTTTGTTTGTTTATTTTCAACTGTTAGCATTCGATTAACAATCGAAACATCAGTAGGAGCAGGTAAATATTCAATTACTGCATCTAAGAGTGCTTGTACACCTTTATTTTTAAAGGCAGAACCACAAGTTACAAGTATAATATCGTTATTTAAAACAAGTTGACGAAGACTAGCTTTTATTTCTTCTTCAGAAATAATTTCACTATTTAAATATTTTTCCATTAGTTCAGTAGAAGCTTCTACTGCTATTTCTACTAAGTTTTGATGCCATTTTTCAGCTAAATCTAGCATTTCAGTAGGTATATTACCATAAGTAAAACTGATGCCTTGGTCAGCTTCATTCCAATGAATAGCTTTCATTTTAACTAAATCAATAACACCTGTGAAATTTTCTTCTGCTCCTATTGCTAATTGTATGGGAACTGGTTTAGCAGATAGACGCGTTCTAATTTGTTCTACTACTCGTAAGTAATTGGCACCCATACGGTCCATTTTATTAACAAAGGCAATACGTGGTACTTTATATTTATTCGCTTGACGCCATACTGTTTCCGACTGTGGTTGTACTCCTCCAACAGCACAATAAATCATGACTACACCATCAAGTATTCGCATAGAACGTTCTACTTCTATGGTAAAGTCAACATGTCCAGGTGTATCAATGATATTAATACGATGAGCATTAAATTGTTTAGCCATACCTGACCAAAAACAGGTAGTGGCAGCAGAAGTAATAGTAATACCTCGTTCTTGCTCTTGTGCCATCCAATCCATCGTAGCTGCACCATGGTGCACTTCACCAATTTTATGATTAACACCAGTATAAAATAAGATACGTTCAGTAGTAGTTGTTTTACCAGCATCAATGTGTGCACTAATACCTATGTTACGGTAGTATGCAATAGGTGTTATCCGAGCCATTTTTATCCTCAATGATTGGCACGTTTGTTTTTGGTATTAAGTCATGTAGAAAATACACTAAAATAACTAATAGTTAAAATAGCTTATAGAATTATACCGTCAAGTTACCATCTATAATGGGCAAATGCTTTATTAGCATCAGCCATACGATGAACTTCTTCACGTTTTTTGACAGCAGCACCTTTATGTTCTGTAGCATCAACAAGTTCATTAGCTAAACGTATAGCCATAGACTTATCACTTCTTTTTCTAGCAGCTTCAACTATCCAACGCATTGCTAAAGTATCGCGACGTATTGAACGTACTTCTACCGGAACTTGATAAGTAGAACCACCAACACGACGAGATTTAACTTCAATAGCAGGACGTACATTATCTAGAGCTGCTTCAAAAGCTTCTAGATAATTTTTGCCTGAACGTTTAGCTATGATTTCTAATGCTGAATATACTATTGTTTCAGCAAGAGATTTTTTGCCATTTTTCATCAAAATATTAATAAATTTAGCTAAACGTTCAGATCCTAACTTTGGATCTGGTAAAATTTTACGTTGACCAATCAGACGACGACGTGGCATATAAATACTCCATTACTATTAATTATAATATTATTGAATATTTAAATCATATTATTTATTAAACTTTTTGTTTTTTTACACCGTACTTAGAACGCCCTTTTTTGCGATCCTTTACCCCAGAGCAATCAAGAGTACCACGTAAAGTATGATAGCGAACACCAGGAAGATCTTTTACACGCCCACCACGAATTAGTATGACTGAATGTTCTTGTAAATTATGACCTTCACCTCCTATATAGGAGGTAACTTCAAAACCATTAGTTAAGCGGACTCTACATACTTTACGTAAAGCCGAGTTTGGTTTTTTAGGGGTAGTAGTATATACACGAGTACATACTCCGCGTTTTTGCGGACAACCTTCTAACGCTGGAACATTGCTTTTTGCAACTTTCATAGAGCGAGGATGGCGTACTAGTTGATTAATAGTTACCATTAAATATTATTCCTTGGAAATTATATATTATTATAAATGAATAAATATTGTTTAATTTTACCAAGCTATCTGCTGTGAATGTTTTTCCGTAAGCATTACAAACTCAGTATAACTAATTACCACAATTGTACGAGAAAAATGAGGATATAAACCGCGAGCTAAGATATCATTCTTTAATGCATAAATAGTTAAAGATGTCTTTGTTAAAGCATGTAGCGTTGGTGAATTATTTAATCCAGAGATAACGCCATCTGCCCATAGTAAGATATCATCTTTTGGTGTTATAATCTGTAATAACCATTTAATATCATAAAGATAAGGAGAATGACTAATAGTATAAAGCATAATTATTGCTTAAAAGGTTAATACATGGTTATAAGCTGAAAGTTTTTTATTCCAAATATCTGTTTGGAGCCATTCTACTTCTAAAATTAAATTAGTCTGCATATTAAAACCGCGTTGAATTGCTGAATTAGCATATAAATATAAACAATTTATTTCATACAAAGGCAATATTTTAAATAAGTTTACAAAGTTTTTTGCTAAAATTTTTGCTGGTTCCTGATTCGGAAGTAATAAAAAGATACCGTCAGCAATAAAAAAAATGCCTATTTTTTGACAAATAGCTGATATCGCTAAGATAGTATCTAACCCTTCACGTCCAGAAGCATTAAAATGTGGTCCATGAGTAAACATTACAGCAATGCTTTTCATGTTATTATTCTCTAAAATTGGATTAAGCGATCACAGTGCAATACAGCTTGTCCAAAATAACTAAGGCTACTTATTTTAAAAGTAGAATGTAAGTTAAATCCTGATAAATTTAGCTCTCTTGCTTGTTGATCATCTATAATACCACGACGTAGTGCAGCGGTAATACATATATGCAAAGATACCTTATGTTGTATTGCTAATTTTTCCCAAGCAAGTAATAAATTTTTTTCATCACTAGCAGGCGTAATAAATTTATTAGCATTATATACACCATCTTGATAAAAAAATATTGTCTTAATATAGTGTCCATAATTTAATAATGCTTGAGCAAACTGCAAAGCACTACTAGCCCTTTGGTTTCCATAGGCAGGACCAGTAATCATAAGGCAATAGCATAATTTCTGGCTATATTTATGTGAACTTAGTTGATTTATATTAATAATATTTTACGTAGAAGAATTAATTTTATTAGTATGAAACTATTTATGTTTTCTAAATTTATCTACATTGTGGACAAACACCGTGTGTTTCTACTACATTATAAGACATAGTAAAACTAGCTTTAGCAGCCATTTTTTGCAAAATATTTCTAATATTTTCTGCAGTTTTCTCAGTAACATGACCACATCGATCGCAAATAAAAAATGCTGATGTATGTGAAGGATCGGTAAAATCATGACAAAGCATAAAACTATTTGTGGATTCTACTCTATGAATAAAACCTTGTTCCATTAAAAAATCTAACGCGCGGTAAATAGTAGGTGGTTTTGCTTGTGGTTCTGATTTACGTAATAAATCAAGTAATTCATAGGCACTAATCGCGTTGTTTTGTTTAATCATTAGACGTAATACTTCTAAACGTTGTGGGGTCATACGTGCATGACGTTGTTGACATAACTTTTCTGCTTGACTCAGTAATTGGATTTGAATAGCCGCCTTCATGAATTACTCAACAGGATTTTTCTTACGTAACTTATTACATTTAGTAAAATGGAGCTAAGCGGGATTGAACCGCTGACCTCCTGCGTGCAAAACAGGCGCTCTACCAGCTGAGCTATAGCCCCACAATAATAGTATATAATTATACTGAGTAGGCTTGAGTGGATTCGAACCACTGACCTCACCCTTATCAGGGGTGTGCTCTAACCAACTGAGCTACAAGCCTATACCAGGCTAATAGTAATGTATTAACGGTGATTTAATCAAGCTATTTAATTAGATAGCGATCATAAACTTAAATATTTATAAACTAAGTCAGTATGTAGACCAATTAATTATTTAATTAATGAACTAAAAAAAAATAACTGACGACAAAAAATCCTTGCATGAGATAAAAATGGAACATGAGCTGCTCCATAGAAAGTAATACTAAGGCTATTAGATTGAGATAAACATAGTTTATCAATTATTTGTATGCTTTTTTCGGGAATTAATGGGTCTAAATTTCCATATAAACGTAATAACGGTAATTTAATTGTAGGTAATACATAACGCAAATCACATTTAAATAATAGCATTAATCCTGCATTTAATACATGTATCGATGGTATTTTTTGCGAAAAAAACTGTTTCTTTAGCCAACGTGTATCACTATATGATGAATTTGTATTCATAGTTTGTAATACAATAAAATTGTTTATTGTATGAATTATATTCGTATTTAATTTATTAAAAAAATCATAAAAAAATTTAGGCTTAATACCAGGCCATCCTGCCGTTGAAGAAAAGCATGGTGAAGAAGCCACAGTAATCAATCCTAATATTTTTTCAGGCCATAACTGAGCTATTTTAGTTGCTACTAAACCACCAAGTGACCAACCAAGTAATAAAGTTTTATCTGGTATTTTAGTAACTAAAATATTCGCCATTTGTGTTACTGTTAAGTTAGCATAATTGGCTAAATTACCATAACCGGGCAATTCAATATTATATATATAAAAATGTGAAGATAATTGAGGTTCAATACAAGACCATACGTTTGTGGTAAAACCCCATCCATGTAGTAATACTAGTTTTTTTTTACTAGACCTAGACATACAAAAAGCTATATTATAGCTACATAATTTTATTTATATCATTATACATTATAAATGATGATTAGGATAAAATCCTTTATCTATTGTAATGGATCAAGTATCATAAGTAATAACATAATTATTATATGAGTAAGATTATTCATTAGAATGATTATTATTACTGATACAGCTCAAAAATATTTAACTACACTACTTGCTAAGCAAAAATCAGGTACACAAATACGTGTATTAGTTCTAAATCCAGGGACTCCTATTGCCGAATGTAGTCTTTCTTATTGTCCAATAGATACAGTAACAAAAAAAGAT
Source organism: Baumannia cicadellinicola str. Hc (Homalodisca coagulata) (assembly GCF_000013185.1). Classification (GTDB taxonomy): domain Bacteria; phylum Pseudomonadota; class Gammaproteobacteria; order Enterobacterales; family Enterobacteriaceae; genus Baumannia; species Baumannia cicadellinicola_E. The sequence continues at coordinate 496,383 of NC_007984.1, read as the reverse complement.
ATCAAATTAGAGTTTGATCAATTTTGTGTTTATGTTGATCAACTAAGTACTTCTTATTTAGAAGATGCATTAATAGATTGCGTGCTTGATGAATTAGGAACGCAATTAATAATTCAAGCTCCACATCTTATAGAGAAGATAGATAGTAATACTCCTTTATTGGAACGTGTAAATCAGATTATTTTATCTTGTATTAATCCTCAATTAGCAAATCATGGTGGAAAAGTAACTTTAATTACTATTACTGAAGATATGTTTGCAATTATACAATTTTCTGGTGGCTGCAATGGTTGTTCAATGGTTAGTTATACATTAAAAGAACATATAGAAAAAAAATTATTACAGTTATTCCCTGAACTTAAAGGTGTAAAAGATCTTACTCAACATAATCATAGTCAATATTCTTTTTATTGATAAAAATTCATTATAAATATGAGGTTCTAAATATGATTTTTATGTTACCTACTTTACCTTATCGTTTTGATGCTTTTGAGCCGTTTATTGATCAAACTACAATGGAAATTCATTATACTAAACATCATCAAAACTATATTACAAATGCAAATCTTATACTAGAAAGTCTTCCCCAGTTTGCTCAATTATCAGTTGAAGAATTAATTCAACAGTTAGATCAAGTGCCTCATAACAAAAAAATGGCATTACGTAACTATGCTGGTGGACATGCTAATCATAGCTTATTTTGGAAATTACTAAAACACGGAACTAAAATTCAAGGAAAACTAAAAAATGCTATTGAAAGTGATTTTGGTAGTATAATTATATTTCAAGAACTATTTGAACAAGTAGCTATGAATTGTTTTGGTTCTGGTTGGGCATGGCTAGTTAAAAAAAATAATCAACTATTAGTAGTTTCTACTGCTAATCAAGATAATCCATTAATGGGTGAAAATATATCTAGTGTATCAGGTTATCCAATACTAGGTCTTGATGTTTGGGAACATGCTTATTATCTTAAATATCAAAATCGTCGTTCTGATTATATTAAATCTTTCTGGAACATAGTAAACTGGGATGAAGCATCTATTCGTTTTAATCAATGTGAAGATTAAGTTAATTTTGATCCCTTGCATAAGGGATCTTGCTTATTAATTCTTATTTGTGAACTTTATGATTAAGTTAGGTATTGTAATGGATTCTATTGCATCCATTAATATTAAGAAAGATACTAGTTTCGCGCTTTTGCTCGAAGCGCAAAAACGTGGCTATAAAATTTTTTATATGGAAATTAATTCTCTTTATTTACGTGGTGGAGAAGCTCGAGCTTCTAGTTGTTTGCTAGAAGTTACTAATCATGATGATGATTGGTATAATTTTTATAACTATCAAGATATAGCTATAAGCTCTCTTGATGTTGTTTTAATGCGTAAAAATCCACCAATAGATACTGAATATATTTATTCAACTTATATTCTAGAACGTGCGGAAAAACAAGGTACACTTGTTATTAACAAACCACAAAGCCTACGTGATTGTAACGAAAAAATATTTGCTTCTGATTGCAAAAAATATACCCCAGATACACTAGTTAGTCAGCAATATAATCATATTCGTCAATTTTTACGACAGCATAAGGACATTATCCTTAAACCATTAAATGGTATGGGAGGTCAATCTATCTTTCGTCTTCAAGAGCAAGATCCTAATCTTTCAGTTATTATTGAAACTTTGACTAGCTATGGTAAAAATTTTTGTATGGCGCAAACTTATCTTCCATCCATTAAAGAAGGAGATAAGCGTGTTTTTATTATTGATGGCCAACCAGTACCATACTGCTTAGCTCGTATTCCTCAAAATAGTGAAATACGTGGTAATTTAGCCGCTGGTGGATACGGAGAAGCACGTTCTTTATCATCAACTGATTGGTCAATTGCTTACGATTTAGGCTTAATACTAAGAAAAAGAGGATTAATGTTTGTCGGTTTAGATATTATTGGTGATAAACTAACAGAGATCAATATAACTAGTCCTACCTGCATATGCGAAATAGAAGCTGCTTTCCCAATATCTATTACTGGTATGTTAATGGATGCTATTGAAAAAAATCTTCAGACTATTAAATAGAGCAAATAAATTATCATTAACAAAACTTTAACATTACATTTTATAAAATGAACTTACAGCATCATTTTCTAATTGCTATGCCAACTTTAACAGATCCTTTATTTAAACAATCTGTAGTTTATATATGTACACATAACCACGAAGGAGCAATGGGAATAGTAATTAATAAGCCCGTAGAACAATTTACAGTTGCTAGTGTATTACATAAACTAAAGATCATACCAATTGTTGATCATGCATCTGTGCAATTAAATCAACCAGTTTTCTTAGGTGGTCCTTTAGCAGACGATCGTGGTTTTATTATACATACGCCAAAAGATGGTTTTGGTGCAAGTATTGGTATTTCACCGCAAACAATGATAACTACATCTAAAGATGTACTAGAAACTTTAGGGACTCATAATCAACCAGATGATATTTTAGTTGCTCTTGGTTATTCTGGTTGGGAAGAGGGACAACTGGAACATGAATTACGAGCTAATACTTGGTTAACAATACCAGCAAATAACCAAATTTTATTTGCTACTCCAGTTTCAGCTCGTTGGCAAGCAGCAGCTAAAATACTAGGTATTAACATAAATAACATTGTGAATCAAATAGGTCATGCCTAATGACAGACCATAATATGGTTATGGCCTTTGATTTTGGTACTAAAAATATTGGTATAGCAATAGGCCAGCGTATAACATGTACTGCTAAACCATTAACAACTTTAACAGCATATAATGGTATGCCTAACTGGCAACAGTTAAATAAAATTATACAAGATTGGGAACCAACATTAATTATAGTTGGTTTACCTCTAAATATGGATCAAAGTGAACAACCTTTAACTCATCACGCACGTCAGTTTGCCAAACTACTATACGATCGTTTCAACATTAAAGTGGAACTACACGATGAACGTCTTAGCACTGTAGAAGCTCGTTCTAAGTTATTTTCTTATGGTGGTTATCGAGCTTTTAAAAAAAAAAGTAGATGCATTAGCAGCTGTAATTATAATGGAAAGCTGGTTTGAACAATTTCCAAATAGACAAAAAAAAATCACTGTTACTTAGTTTATATATTCACATTCCTTGGTGCATGAAGAAATGTTGTTATTGTGATTTTCCAACTACTACCTTACATAATAAGGTCCCTAATAAAGAATATATTAGTCATTTACTCATTGATCTAAAGCAAAGTCTGTTGTTAATAGATGGTTATTCTCTAAAAACTATATTTATTGGTGGAGGAACTCCAAGTTTATTAACTATTGAGATGTTAGAAAAATTAATAGATAGTATCTATAAAATGGTGCCTCTAGCTACAAACTTGGAACTGACTATAGAAGTTAATCCTGGTACTATTAACGAGAATCATCTAATTAGCTATCAAACCATAGGTATAAATCGTATTTCCATTGGTGTCCAAACCTTTAATAGAAATCATTTAATACATCTTGGTCGTCTTCACAGACCAGAAGACGCGACAAATATAGTATCATTTGCTTCTGCTATTAAATTTAACAGTATTAATCTTGATATAATGTATGGATTACCAAATCAAACTGTTAATCAAGCACTGGATGATTTACGGCAAGCAATAGCTTTAGCACCTCAGCATATTTCTTGGTATCAATTAACAATTGAGCCGAATACTATATTCTGGAATACTAAACCTAAATTACCTAAAGATGATATTATTTGGGATATTTACCAACAAGGCAATGAATTGTTAATGTCATCTGGTTATCAACCATATGAAATATCTGCTTACGCTCATAATAAGAGTTACCAATGTCTTCATAATATGAACTATTGGCGTTTTGGAGATTATTTAGGTATTGGTTGTAGTGCTCATAGTAAGCTAACGTTGCCAGATGGCACTATAATACGTATGGTAAAAGTTCGTAACCCCTTTCTTTATATGAAAGGAAAATATTTAGATAAATCCTATCAGGTAGCATTATCTGATTTACCATTTGAGTATTTTATGAACCGTTTTCGTTTATTTGAAATCGTGCCACGTAATGAATTTACTCAATTAACTAGTCTAGCAGAGAATGATATTCGTTCTATGTTAGATCAATCGATAAATTTAGGTTATATTAGCGAATATAATAAATATTGGCAAATAACAGAAAAAGGTAAGTTATTTCTAAATAATCTTCTAGAACTTTTCTTAGCGTAAATATGATTAATAATCATATATAAGCTCTATATAATAGATACAATATAAATTAATATATTTAAAATATACTATGAAATATAACTTATGAGTAAGAATATTTATTGTGTTTTCTTAAGAAAACAAGCAGAAGGACAAGATTTTCAATCTTATCCAGGTGAATTAGGTAAACATATTTTTAATAACATTTCTAAAGAAGCATGGGCAAAATGGCAACAAAAACAAACTATGCTTATTAATGAAAATAAATTAAACTTAATAAGTAATACCGACCGTAATTTTTTAGAAAAAGAAATGATTAAATTCCTATTTAAATCCTAGCTAAATATTTTATTAAGAAGAATTTATTCAGTAATTACTACTAAATTTAGTGATAGTATTTTTTTATCTATTATGTCAAATAAAAAAAAAATAGCTCTATTTTTTATGCTGCCATTCTTAATATCTTGTTATCATAATAACAATCCTTTAACTAATCAAGTATCGCCAAAAACTGTGACTTGTTCATGTTCATTAGTCGAAAAAATATGGGGTATAAATGAATTATTAAAAACCGGGCCAAAAAACTATATCAAATATACTGATGAATATCAAACACGTAGTCATATTAACTTTGATACTGGCACTATTACCATAGAAACAATAGCTAACGAAAAAGATGTCACTATTAATTTACGTAAAGCTATTATCAACACATTATTAATGTATATTAATGAGAATAAACAAGAAATTAGCACCAATAATCTAATTCTACAAAAAGAACCATTTTTATATGGTCAAGTTATAGATCATTATAATAAACCTATTCGTTGGTCATGGCGTGCTACTAACTTCGCTAATTATTTACTAAAAACAAATCTAAGGATGCGTCATTCTACATTACATGATATATGGTTTATTACCATAAATATGGTACCTCAACATATAAATAAAAGAGCCAATCACTATGTTACAATAGTTAGTAACGAAGCACGTAAGTATAAAATAGATCAATCATTAATTTTAGCTATTATACAAACAGAATCTAGCTTTAACCCTTATGCTATTAGTCATGCCAATGCAGTCGGATTAATGCAAATAATGCAAAACAGTGCTGGTCGTGATGTTTTTAAAATGAAAGGTAAATGTGGACAGCCTAGTCGTAAATATTTGCTAAACCCAAAAAATAATATTAATATTGGTACAGCTTATTTAGCTATGTTACAAAATAACTACTTAAGTGGTATTATTGATTTAACATCACGACGTTATGTCATGATTGTTGCGTATAATAGTGGTGTTAGCAGTGCACTAAAAGTATTCTCCAGCAATCCAAACAAAGCATTAAATATGATTAATAATTTAAAACCAGATGAAGTATATCATATATTATCTACACAGCATCCATCAGCAGAATCACGTAACTATTTAAATAAAGTTAATGCTTTACAACAAATTTATGGCAAGTAATTACAGTAATAATATCTATTACTGTTCCGATATAAAAATAATACTTAAATATCAAGCTTATAATTCTAGAAAGTCGTTATCGTGCCTAAACAAATATATGCCGTTAGATTTATTGCAGGCCAACCAAATCAATATATTTTCCCACCAGTTAAATCAAGTAGCAAATTTAACTATACATGGTCCCTAATGAAGCCTTTACATAACTCAACTTTGCTAAAAGTTATGGTATGGAATATTTTTAAACAACAACGAACTAATTGGTTATCTGTTTTAAATAGTATTAGACAAGAAACACCCCTTGTTTTATTACAAGAAGCACAAACAACTCCTGAAATGATAAAATTTGCTACCTCACATTATTTAGCGGTTGATCAAGTACCTGCAATAATATTTACGCAACATCCCTCAGGTGTAATGACTTTATCTACTGGATATCCAGTTTATTGTTGCCCCTTAAGTGAGCGTGAACCATTATTACGATTAGCTAAATCAGCACTAATAACTATATATCCTATATATTGTAAACAATATCTAATGGTAATCAATATCCACGCGATTAATTTTAGCCTCGGTCTTGATGTTTATAGTAAGCAATTAGGACCAATTGGTGATCATATACTTCAGCATCATGGACCAGTAATTATGGCTGGTGATTTTAATACTTGGAGTAAAAAAAGAATATTAGCATTATATAGATTTACTGATAATATGATGTTGAAAGAAGTAGTATTTACCAAAGATCTACGTAAAAGAGTTTTTGGTAGGCCTTTAGATTTTATTTTTTATCGTAATATGCATGTTACTGAAGCATCCGTATTAGTGACAAAAGCTTCAGATCATAACCCCCTTTTAGTAACATTCGATTTATTTTCGTCAATAAAACATGTAAAAATTACCCTACTAAAAAAGAATATATAGCAAGCTATATTTAGCTAGATATTATTTTTGACTAGAATTACCTCTAAAGTTGTCTCGTTTTTGGCGTAAATAATCAAAAACTAACCATTCACATCCTAATAATGGAGAAAAATTGATAGCTTGATGTAAATTAATATCATGACAACGAAAAAAAGGATTAATTAGACGTTCTAAACTTAGCTTAGTAGGTAAGCTGGGTTTTTTTTTGTTGCGTAAAATTGTTACATGACGTTGATAACTACTAATAATACGATCTTTAGGTAATAAAGAAGAAGCAAAAGCTAAATTAGTTAATGTATACTCATGTGCGCAACATATTAATGTATGTGATGAAAGTTGATTAACCTCCTGAAAAGATTCATACATTTGTTTTGTAGTTCCTTCAAATATTCGACCACAACCAGCTGAAAAAACTGTATCACCACAAAATAACCATGGATAACTATAAAATCCAATGTGTCCTAAAGTATGTCCAGGAAAAGAAAGAACAGCAAATTTTTTTTCTAGAAGAACTAAAAAATCACCTTTTTTTACAATAATATTAGCACATTGTTTGAATGTTTCTTGTGGACCATAAATAGTAACAGGAAAGTATTGTGATAGTAGTTTCACACCCTTAACATGATCTGGATGATGATGAGTTAATAAAATGCTAGTTAATTTCAGTTGATAATTTGATAGTATATGTAATACTGGGGTAGCATCACCAGGATCAACAATTAAACATTCTCCTTTTTTATTATGTAAAAGCCAAATATAATTATCTATTAGAGCAGGAATAGCTATTAAATTCATAGTTAATTTAAATTATTTATAATGAATATATTTATTTAAATAAAGTAAAATAATTTATTTTTACATAATAAATTATATTTCTAATTAACGTTTGTATCCAATATCTTCGAATTTAGGGTGTTCAGCTGCTATTCGTGCTAATTCATCGCAGCGTTCATTTTCTGGATGACCAGTATGACTTTTTACCCAACGCCAATGGATTACATGTAAATTGCTTACAACATCTAATCTTTGCCATAAATCTAAATTTTTTATAATTTTTTTTGCAGAATTTTTCCAATTATGCTTTTTCCAATTATATATCCATTGAATGACACCTTGATGAACATACTTACTATCTATATAAACGATAGCCTCACAAGGATCTCTTAAAAATTCTAATGCTATGATTGCTGCCATTAATTCCATACGATTATTAGTTGTTAATAAAAAACCTGCGCTATGTTCTTTTTCGTACTTTTTATAGCGCAAGATAGCACCGTATCCTCCAGGACCAGGATTACCGAAGCATGAACCATCGGTAAAAATTTCTATTTTTTTCCGCATTTTAATTAAAATCAGATCTTATATAAGAAATAAATATTATCGTAATAATATGAAAAGACAAATTGTTTTAGACATTGAAACTACAGGAATAAACAAGTTAGGAGTTCATTATTATGGACATAGAATTATTGAAATTGGAGCTGTAGAGATTATTAATCGTCGTATTACTGGTAAAAATTTTCATGTTTATTTAAATCCAGAAAGATTCATTGATCAAGAGGCATTTAAAATTCATGGTATTAGTAATAATTTTCTTAAAGATAAACCTACTTTTGCACAAGTAGCAGATAAATTAATTACATTTATCTCTCAAAGTGAGTTAGTTATTCATCATGCACCATTTGATATAGGTTTTATAGATTATGAGTTTAAATTATTAAACAGAAGTATGATCAGTAAAACTTTTGTTCAAGTAACTGATACTTTATTACTAGCAAGAAAAATATTTCCTGGTAAACGTAATAGTCTTGATGCTTTATGTAATCGCTATCATATAAAAAATATTCATCGTACTAAACATGGTGCTTTACTTGACGCAAAAATTTTAGCCGAAATTTACTTAATAATGACCGGTGGACAAACTTCGATTAATTTTAATCTAACGCAAGAATCTAATATAGAACAAAAATATAAAGGTAAAAATATATATTTTCCTTTATCACATGAAGATAAATTAAAGGTAATTTATGCTAATAATAAGGAATTATCAGAACACAGAAATATTTTAGATAGAATAGAAAAACAAAACAGCAAATGCTTATGGAAACTATAAATTCTTTTTTGATATAGCTATATTATTAAAGAATTAATTTATAATTATTAAGTTTAATATTAATTTATACATTGTTATTTATTCTAATAGAGAGAATAAATATCTCATATGAGATATAATATAAACTTATCGCTGAATATCAAATAATCATTTACAAAAAAAATTTACTAAAAAATTTCTGTAAAATAAATATACAGTAATAAATATTACTATATATATATTAATAAATATAGCATTAAGGAAATAAATATGCCTGTAATAACCATTACTAATGGTCTTCAGCTTACTTTTCAAAAGCCAGTATCTTCACTTGAAATTGCAAAATATATTAGTTCTAATTGTGAACAAAATTGTATTGCCAGTTATCTTAATAATAGGTTAGTAGATGCAGTTGATTTAATTATGCAAGACTCTAAACTGGACATTATTACTGCTGAAGATAAAGCAGGCCTAGATATTCTTCGTTGTTCTTGTAATCATTTATTAGGACATGCCATAAAACAACTATGGCCAGAAGCAAAAATGACTATTGGTAAAATTATAGATAAAGGATTTTATTATGATATAGATCTTGAACATAAGCTACAACCAGAAGACATTGATGCATTAGAAAAATGCATGCATACACTAGCGAATAAAAACTACAATATAGTAAAAAAATATGTTAGTTGGCAGCAAGCACGTGAAATATTTCAAGCAAATGGTGAAATCTATAAAGTAGCAATACTTGATGACAATATTAATCAACATACTTTAGTAGCACTTTATTACTATGAAGAATATGTAGATATGTGTCGAGGGCCACATGCTCCTAATATACGTTTTTGTCATCACTTTAAATTACAAAAAACGTCAATAACTTATTGGCGTAATAACGATAAAAACAAAAAATTACAGCGAATTTATGGTACTGCTTGGGGTACCGATATGCAACTTAAATGTTATTTACAATCTTTACAAGAAGTGAAAAAACGAGATCACCGCAAAATAGGTCAACAGTTAGATCTATATCATATACAAGAAGAAGCACCAGGTATGGTATTTTGGCATGTTGACGGATGGATTATTTTTAGGGAACTAGAAACATTTATCCGTAGCAAATTACAAACTTATAAATATCAAGAGGTAAAAAGTCCGGTGATGATTGATCGGACGCTTTGGGAACAAACTGGACACTGGTCAAATTATGCCGAACATATATTTACGACTTCATCAGAAAATAGAGAATACTGTATAAAACCAATGAACTGTCCAGGTCATGTACAAATTTTTAATCAACAGATTAACTCCTACCGCGACTTACCATTAAGAATGGCTGAGTTTGGTAGTTGTTATCGTAATGAACCTTCAGGATCATTACATGGTCTCATGCGTGTACGTAATTTTACTCAAGATGATGCACATATTTTTTGTACTGAAGAACAAGTATGTGATGAAATTAACAATAACATAAAAATGTTATATGAAGTTTATCATACATTTGGTTTCAAAAAAATATTAGTAAATCTTTCTACAAGGCCAGCTCATCGTATTGGTAATGATAAGATATGGGATAAAGCAGAACAAGATTTAGCAACTACACTAACTAATAATGGTATACTTTTTAAGTATAATGTTGGAGCAGGAGCATTCTATGGTCCTAAAATAGAATTTACTTTGCTTGATTCTTTCGATCGTGCCTGGCAGTGTGGTACAATTCAGTTAGATTTTTCGTTACCCAGTCGTTTAAAAGCTTTCTATATCAATAAAAATAATCAACGATTAGTACCAGTTATGATACACCGTGCTATTCTAGGGTCTTTAGAACGTTTTATTGGAATACTCATAGAAGAGTATGCTGGTTTTTTCCCTACTTGGTTAGCACCAACACAGGTTGTTTTAATGAATATCAGTGATAATCAGTCTAATTATGTAATACAACTCATGCAAAAACTGTCTACTGCAAATATAAGAGCAAAAATAGACTTGAGAAACGAAAAGATCGGATTTAAAATTCGTGAGCATACCTTACGTCGCGTGCCTTATATGCTAATATGTGGAGATCAAGAAATTAAGATGGGTAAAGTTACTATACGTACACGCTACGGTAAAAATTTAGGTATGTTTGAAATGAATAATTTCATTGAAAAGTTGCAACATGAAATTAATCACCGTAATCTATCTCAGATAGAGAAATAACAGTATTAAAGGTAATAAAAGAGTTTAATAAATGCGGTCAATTCATAAAATAAATTTAGAAATTTGTGCAGGAAAAGTTCGGTTAACTGGTATAAATGGTGAATTAATTGGTATTGTCACCCTGAACAAGGCCCTTGAAAAAGCTGAGGAAGCAGGTGTTGATTTAGTAGAAATTAGTTCTAATGCCGAACCTCCTGTTTGCCGTATTATGGATTACGGTAAATTTCTCTATGAGAAAAGTAAATCAAATAAAGAACAGAAGAAAAAACAAAAAATTACGCATATTAAGGAAATTAAATTTCGTCCTGGTATTGATGAAAGCGACTATCAAGTAAAAATACGTAATTTAATGCGTTTTCTCATCGAGGGTGATAAAGTTAAAATTACCTTAAGATTCCGGGGAAGGGAAATGGCGCATCAAAAACTTGGTATTGAAGTTCTTAATCGTATTCGCGAAGACCTAAATGATATAGCTTTATTAGAATCATTACCAAATAAAATTGAAGGACGCCAGATGATCATGATTCTAGCCCCTAAAAAAAGATAATGTAGTTTTATTAATCAAAATCTTATATAGAGTAGAAAAAGACTAATGCCAAAACTAAAAAGCGTACGTGGAGCTGTTAAGCGTTTTAAGAAAAACTCCTCTGGTTGCTTTAAGCATAAACAAGCTTATTTACGTCATCTTCTAACGAAAAAATCAACTAATCGTAAGCGTAACTTACGTTTTAAATCTATAGTTTCTAAAGGCGATAAAAATTTGGTAGTGCGTTGTCTACCATATGCGTAAGTTTTGATTTGTATAGGAGAAAAGTCTATGGCACGTGTTAAACGCGGTGTAGTAGCTCGAGCAAGACATAAAAAAGTATTAAAACTAGCTAATGGTTATTATGGTGCGCGTTCTCGTGTTTATCGTGTAGCCTTTCAGGCAGTATTAAAAGCTGGTCAGTACTGTTACCGTGATAGACGTTGTAAAAAACGTCAGTTTCGTAAATTATGGATAACACGTATTAATGCCGCTGTACGTCAACATGGTATTACTTATAGTTGTTTCATGAATAGTCTTAAAAAAGCTTCTATTCATATAGATCGTAAAATCTTGGCAGAAATTGCTATTAGTGACAAAGTAGCTTTTGCAACTCTAGCAGAAAAAGCAAAAAGTATTTTGTGCGTAACTTAACTATATGAATTAATAAATAGAGATTTATGTTTTAGAGTAGTTAAGTTTGTAACTATAGGGCAAATTTATGTCTGATCTTCAAAAATTAGTTATACAAGCAAAAAAAGCTATTAGTAATTCTAATGATTTAAAGACTCTTGAGTTAACACGGATTAAGTTTTTAGGTAAAAAAGGATACTTTAATCAACAAGTATTATATTTACGGCATCAAACCCCAGATAAACAACCACAAATAGGAGCCTTATTCAATAAGGCTAAGCAAGAAGTAAAACAAGCTATCTTAGATAGAAAACAAGCAATAAAACTTATAAAGATTAAAACTAGACTTGCAACAGAAAGTGTAGATATATCTTTGCCTGGAAGACGTTTAAATAATGGTGCATTACATCCTCTATCTCAGACTGTTCTTTGTCTAGAAAAATTCTTTAGTCAATTAGGTTTTTCCATTGAACATGGACCAGAAATCGAACATAGTTATTATAATTTCGACGCGTTAAATATACCAATTCATCATCCTTCACGTACAGATCAAGATACTTTTTGGATTAATTCTACTCAGTTATTACGTACTCAAACTTCTGGCATTCAAATTCGCATTATGCAAAGTTACCAACCACCTATCCGTATTATAACATCAGGCCGTGTTTATCGTCGTGATTATGACCAAACCCACACTCCTATGTTTCATCAAATGGAAGGTTTAATGATTGATAATAGTATAACATTTGCTCATTTAAAAAATACTATACATGAATTATTACACTATTTTTTTGAAGATACCGTAAAAGTACGTTTTCGTCCATCATACTTTCCTTTCACTCAACCATCAGCAGAAGTAGATATCATGAGTAAGAATAAATGCTGGCTAGAAGTACTTGGCTGCGGTATGGTGCATCCAGTTATTCTACGAAATGTTGGCATTGATCCAGATATTTATTCTGGTTTTGCCTTTGGTATCGGTATAGAGAGAATGGCAATGTTACGTTACTCTATTGTCGATTTACGAGCATTCTTCGATAATGATTTACGTTTTCTAAAACAATTTAAGTAAAATCATAGGAAGAATCGTGAAATTCAGTGAACTTTGGCTACGTGAATGGGTCAATCCTACTATTGATAGTAATGCTTTAGCAGAACAAATGACTATGTTTGGTTTAGAAGTCAATAGTATTGATGCGGTAGCTAATAATTATGCTGATGTAGTCGTAGGTCAAATAGTAGAATGTGATTATCATCCAAATAATGAACAATTATTAATTGTTAAAGTAAACATTAATAAATCTAATTTAATTAATATTAATTGCAATGATGTTAGTTGCCGCAAAACTTTAAAAGTTGCAGTTCATATTGTAGAATCAGATGATAAATTATTGCAAGGAAAACTATGTTCTTTTGCAGAATTAGGTATTAGGGATTATTATCATAATATTGGTATAATTGAATTACCTATTGATGCACCTATAGGAGATAATCTAAGCAATTATTTAAAATTATACGATAAAATTTTTGATTTTAGCGTAACACCTAACCGTGCTGACTGTCTCGGAATAGTAGGCATTGCACGTGAAATAGCAATTATTAATAAATTACCTTTAAAAAGATTTTTCACTCAATCAGTAGCTCCATTAATTATCAATATACTTCCTATTAACGTCATAGATTCTATTGCTTGTCCTCGTTATATTGGTAGAGTAATAAAAAACATAAATAGTAGAATGAATACTCCACTATGGATCAAAGAAAAATTACGTCGTAGTGGTATTAGTTTAGTTAATGTAGTAATAGATATTACAAATTATATTTTACTAGAATTTGGGCAGCCAATAAATGTATTTGATCTTAATAAAATTAATGGAGGTCTAATTATACGTAGGGCTAAACCAAAAGAGAAAATTACATTATTAAATGGTTATAAAGCTACTCTAACATCAGAAACATTAGTTGTTGCCGATCATAGTAAAGTATTATCTATAGCAGGAATTATTGGCGGAATTGATTCAAGTTTTACATGTGCTAGTAGCCATATTTTTTTAGAAGCAGCTTTTTTTAATCCTTTAGTAATTAGAGGTCAAGCACGCAAGTATGGTGTTAATACTGAAGCTTCACTTCGTTATGAACGTGGTATTGATCCTATGTTAACGCTACATGTTATTGAGCGAGCAACCTCATTAATATTAGATATTTGTGGTGGTCAACCAGGTCCAGTCATTAATGTTACTAATACCGCAGCATTACCTAAGCCTGCAACAATTATCTTACGGCGGAAAAAACTAGATAGTTTAATTGGATATATAATTCCAGATCAAGAAATTATTGATATTCTTAGCAGAATAGGATGTAAAATAACTAATATTACTCATGGATGGCAAATATTAACTCCCCATTGGCGTTTTGATATCGAGACTGAAGAGAATATAATTGAAGAAATAACAAGAATATACGGTTATGATAAGATCCCTCATGTTCCTATTAGATCAAATTTATTAATCCAACAATCTCACAAAGAAACCATCTTACCGTTAGAAAGAGCTAAGTATTTATTAGTAGACCGCGGATATTATGAAGCTATAACTTATAGTTTTGTTGATCCTAAAATACAAAAGTTATTATATCCAGGTCATGTAATGTTACATTTACGAAACCCTCTATCTTTAGAAATGTCAGCAATGCGGCTTTCAATGTTGCCTGGTCTTATTTGTGCAGTAATCTATAATAACAATCGTCAGCAGAAAAATATTAGATTATTCGAAAGTGGATCATGTTTTATTCCATCTAAGAATGTAGATGAAGGTATCCGTCAAAATTTGTTGCTGTCTGGTGTAAAAACTGGTTGTCGTTTTGATGAACATTGGTCTACTAAACATCAGCAGGCAGATTTTTATGATATTAAAGGTGATATTGAAGCAATACTAGAACTAACTGGCAAGTTAGACCAGTTTGAGTTTAAAGCACAAGAACAATCTGTATTACATCCAGGTCAATGTGCAGCTATTAATCTTAATAGTGAAACTGTTGGATGGGTTGGAATGATACATCCCGAATTAGAAGAAAAACTTAACTTAAGTTATAGCATATTTGTTTTTGAGTTACTATGGTCAAAAATCAACCAACGTAAAATTCCTAAAGCTACTTTCCTTTCTCCATTTCCTACAACTTACAGGGATATTGCTATTGTCGTGAAAGAGCATATTCGTGCAGCAGATGTAACTACTGAATGCAAACATATTCTTAAAACAAAATTAATTAGCGTAAATATATTTGATGTTTATAAGGGTATAGGTATACCACCAGGCTTTAAAAGTTTAGCAATGCGTTTAATTTTACAAAGTGATAATAGCACACTAGAAGAAGAAAAGATATCTACAATTATTTCTGAATGTATAGAATTGTTAAAAAAAAGATTTCAAGCATCACTAAGAGATGAACATTATAAAGAAAAATGGAATCTATAAAGATTTATGAATCAAGCTTAATTTATAATTAAGTGTGTAAATAGTTAATAAAACTATCTAATCTAGATTAGATTAGTAAAAAAATATTTTACTATTGATTGTTTTAATTTTATAAAAGTAACAGATTATATAGTGTAAAATCTTATATGATAACTAAATTAAATTTACAAGATAAAATATGGTATGGTCTTACTATGACTGATGCTGCAGCTCGACAAATTAAAAAACTAGTAACATCTGATCCTCGTATGTTTGGTTTACGATTAAGTATTAATCATTCTGGATGTGCTGGATTTAGTTATATTCTAGATCTAATAACAGAACCTAATAAAAGTGATTTAGTGTATGAACATCTAGGAGCAAAGCTTTTTGTACCCTTGCAGGTGATGCCCTTAATTGACGGTACAAGAATCGACTATATAAAGATCGGTTTAAACTATGAATTTAAATTTTACAATCCCAAAGCTCAACATGCCTGTGGTTGCGGTGAAAGTTTTAGCATTTGATTAAGTGATACATGATGATGGTATGTCATAATATGAAAAATCTTAAGGTAATCGATACTAGCAAAGAACTGGACAATAAAAAAAAATATAGAGAAGGATTTATTACTCAGTTAGCTACTGAGCAGTTAGAATATGGTATTAGCGAAGAAGTAGTACGTGCTATATCAGCTAAGCGTAGTGAACCAGATTGGATGCTAACATTTCGTCTAAATGCTTATCAAGCTTGGCTAAAAATGAAGGAACCACATTGGTTAAAAGCCTATTATAAACAACTTAATTATAATGATTATAGTTACTATTCTGCACCTGAATGTAGTAATAATGCTAAGATTAGTGGAATTAAACAGCAGCAATACCTAACTTCAGAAGTAGAAGAAACATTTAATAAATTAGGGATCCCAGTACGTGAAGGTAGTGAAGTAGCAATCGACGCTATTTTTGATTCGGTATCAGTATCTACTACATATAGTAATCAGTTAGCAGAACAAGGGATTATTTTTTGTTCTTTTAGCGCTGCAATTCAGCAATATCCTGAACTAATACGTAAATATTTAGGTAGTGTCGTGCCTGTTAACGATAACTTTTTTGCAGCACTTAACTCTGCAGTAGCTTCAGATGGTACTTTTGTTTATATACCACCAGGAGTACGTTGTCCTATGGAACTGTCTACCTATTTTAGAATTAATGCTGCTCAAACTGGACAGTTTGAGCGTACAATAATTATAGCCGAAAAAAGCAGTTATGTTAGCTATATAGAAGGATGTTCAGCACCAGCTAGAAAAAATTATCAGTTACATGCTGCAGTGGTAGAAGTAATTATATATCAAGATGCGGAAATTAAGTATTCTACCATACAAAACTGGTTTGCTGGTGGAGAAAATAAAGGCGGTATTTTTAATTTTGTAACTAAGCGAGCATTATGTATTGGTAATAATTCGAAAATGTCTTGGACTCAAGCTGAAACTGGTTCAGCTATTACATGGAAATATCCTAGTGTTATTTTACGTGGAGATAATTCCATTGGGGAATTTTTCTCGGTAGCACTAACTAATAGCTGTCAGCAAGCTGATACTGGTACTAAAATGATTCATATAGGAAAAAATACTAAATCTACTATTATTTCTAAAGGAATTTCTGCCGGTAATAGTGAGAATACTTACCGTGGCTTAGTAAATATTATGTCTACTGCTAGTAACGCCCGGAATTTTACTCAGTGCGATTCTATGTTAATTGGTAATCAATGTGGTGCCCATACATTTCCATCTATTGAAGTTGGCAATAATACGGCTAAATTAGAACATGAAGCAACTACTTCACGTATTGGTCAAGATCAACTATTTTACTGCTATCAAAGAGGTATTAGCGAAGATAATGCTATAACTATGATAGTGAATGGTTTTTGCAAGGAAATTTTTTCTAAATTACCTTTAGAGTTTGCTGTAGAAGCACAAAGATTATTAGCTATTAGCCTTGAACATAGTGTGGGTTAATATTCATTAGATACATCTTTGTAGGTATAAATGTATAAACAATACCATATGGTACTACAAAGGAATATCAATACATGCTCTCGATTCAAAATTTAAATGTAGAAGTCGAAAACAAATTAATTATCAATAGACTAAACTTAGAAATTAAACCAGGTGAAATACATGCAATTATGGGTCCTAATGGATCAGGCAAAAGTACTTTATCTACTACTTTAGCAGGTCATAAGGATTATCATGTAACAGCAGGAACAATACGCTTTAAGGAGCATAATTTACTTATGCTTAATCCTGAAGAACGAGCAGGAGAAGGATTATTTTTAGCTTTTCAATATCCTGTTGAAATTCCTGGTATTAGCAATACTCTATTTTTACAGACAGCTATTAATTCTATTCGTAAATATCGTAAACTGGAGCCACTAGATAGTTGGGATTTAATTGATCTTATCAATCAGAAAATTAATCGGCTAAATATATCAGATAAACTGTTGAAAAGATCAGTAAATGTAGGATTTTCTGGAGGAGAAAAAAAACGTAATGAAATTCTACAAATGGCAGTATTGGAACCGGATCTATGTATTTTAGATGAAATAGATTCAGGACTAGATATTGATGCATTAAAAATAATAGCTAGATGTATTACATTATTACGTAATGCTAATCGATCATTCATAGTTATAACTCATTACCAACGTATTCTAGATGATATACAACCAGAATATGTACATGTAATGCATCATGGTAGTATTATTAAATCAGGGAACTTTTCTCTGGCTAAACAGCTTGAGGAGCAAGGCTATGACTGGCTCATTAAATAGTAAAAATAATACTAATTTTTTAACTCAGTGTTATCAGCTATTAGAGAATCATATTCAACATGATATTCATGCTTCTACTCACTGGCAGAAAGTAATGCAACTTGGTTTATCTACCAGCAACAATGAACATTGGAAAAAAAAGCAGCGTGATATTCTATTATCATATGATTTAATCCACTTACCTATTTCTCATGTTTCTTATTCTGAGCATGATAATGTTAGCTTTGCTATTGATGCATGCCGTTTAGTTTTTGTTAATGGTTATTTCGCCCCTAATTTAAGTAATAGTAATATTTACCCATGGCAAGTACAAGTAGAACAAGGCGCAAATCGTCAGCGATTACCCGAACCAATCTGTTCTGAAGTTTTTCTACATTTGACTGAATGTTTAAGTCGTGAGACTACACGTATTCGTTTGCCAACGGGTAAGATAGCACCAAAACCATTGTATCTACTACATATTAGCCAAGCTAGTTCAGATAAAAATATGCTTAACATGCTACACTATCGCCATCATATTGAGATAGAACCTCATGCTATGGGACAAGTTATTGAGCATTTTGTTAATCTTACTACGACTGATCTTGCACATTTTAGTGGAGCACGTATCACAATGGATGTACGTAATAATGCGCATTTAAGTCACATTAAACTAGCAGGTGAAAAGAACAATAGTTATCATTTTGCTCATAATGATATTACTATTGGTTTAAATGCAGTTGTACGTGATTATTCTTTTATTTTTAGCCCAGGTATGACACAGCACCAAACTAGTATGCAACTTAATGGTGAAGGTTCTGATGTATTAGTTAAAAGCTTATTATTACTTACTCATCAAGATATCAGCGATATTTGTACTTATTTAGAACATAATAAAGGTTACTGTTGTAGTCATCAACTACATAAGTTAATTGCTTTAGATCAAGGTCAAGGTATGTTTAACGGTTTAATAAAAGTCAACCAGGAAGCATTAAAAACTAATGGTAAGATGATAAATAATAATTTACTATTAGGTAAATTAGCAAATATACATAGTAAGCCACAGCTAGAAATATATACTGATGACGTTAAATGTAGCCATGGTACTACAGTAAGTAGTTTTGATCATAATCAGATGTTTTACTTACGTTCGCGCGGAATTAATAAGAACGATGCACAACATACCATGATATCAGCTTTTGCCGCAGATATAATCGATACTATTGGCAATGAATTTTTACAAAAACTCATCTATACAGCTATCATAGATACTTTACAACAAAATATAGTAGCTTTATGAACTATCCTATTGATAAAATCAGGGCAGATTTTCCTATACTAGCAAGAAAGATTAATGGTCAACCATTGACTTATCTAGATAGTGCAACAAGCTCCCAAAAACCAAATGCCGTTATTAACGGTGAAAGTTCTTTCTACCGTCAAGAATATGCGGCAGTACACCGTGGGGTTCACACACTAAGTAGTATGGCAACTATGCGGATGGAAAAAATTCGCGCTCAAGTAGCTCAGTTTATCCATGCTGCTTCAGAGAAAGAGATAGTTTTTGTAAAAGGAGCAACAGAAGGTATTAATTTAGTTGCTAATAGTTGGGGACGATATCAACTACAAAAGCATGATAATATCGTTATTACTGAGATGGAACATCATTCTAATATTGTACCTTGGCAGATACTAGCAAAAGAAAAACAACTAACGTTGCGTTTTATACCTCTACAACCAGATGGTACATTAAATCTTGATTTAATACCATTATTAATTGATGAGCGTACTAAAATAGTAGCTTTAACCCAAATTTCTAATGTTTTAGGTACTATTAATCCTATTTCATATATTATTACACAAATACGTGCGATATGTAATGCCGTTATTCTTATAGATGGTGCACAAGGTATAATGCATCAACAAGTAGATGTTMAAGCTATTGACTGTGATTTTTATGTTTTTTCTAGCCATAAAATTTATGGTCCGTCTGGTATTGGTATTTTATACGGAAAAAAAAAACTACTAGACTCTATGCCTCCTTGGGAGGGAGGAGGATCTATGATACATACTGTTAGTCTAACAGAAGGTACAACTTTTAATGAATCTCCATGGCGTTTTGAAGCTGGCTCACCTAATACTGCTGGTATCATAGGTTTAGGAGCAGCACTTAATTATGTTCAGCAGGTAGGAATTGATAAAATTAAAATATGGGAAACTGACCTAACGTGCTATGCAAGTGCTGCACTACAAGCAGTTCCTAGCTTAATTATTTATGGTGTTAATCAGCGTACAGGTATCATAGCTTTTAATTTAGGTAACAATCATGCTTACGATGTTGGTAGCTTCCTTGATCAGTATGGAGTAGCTATCCGTACTGGCCATCACTGTGCAATGCCATTAATGAATTATTTTAGAGTACCTAGTATGTGCCGTATTTCATTGGCTATGTATTCTATGATAGATGATATTGATCGATTAGTTAGTGCTTTAATACGCATACAACATCTTCTACGTTAGCTTATTAGTTAGCATATGAGTAAATATAAATTTATGAGTGATTTACCTAATAGAGAAAAATGGTTACGTAATTTTTCTCGTTGTCGTAATTGGGAAGAAAAGTATTTATATATAATCGAATTAGGTAAAAGATTACCATTACTCCCATTAGGAACGCGTACAACTAACTATCTGATATCGGGATGTCAAAGTAAGGTATGGATTGTTATGCATACTAATGATAATGGTGATGTTAAGTTTTATGGCGATAGTGATGCTGCTATTGTTAAAGGACTAATAGCAATAATATTTATTTTATACCAAGGACTAACATTAAATGAAATTATTAAGTTAGATATTAATCTATTTTTTCATGAGATATCGCTTATTAAACATTTAACTCCATATCGCTCACAAGGACTAGAAGCTATAGTTAAAAACATACGGACTCAAGCAATATCTTTATTGTAAATAATATTTATATTTGTTTTTTCATAAAAGCTAAAAATATCAGTTGCTTATTAAAAAATAGTGAATTGAATTAATTTTCATGAAAAAACCACCTTGAGTTTAACTAGATATGGTATATTTTATATCTATAAATATAGTTTTAAACATAAAACTATGCTCGAAAACGAACAGATATAGTTATATATTATGTTTTTTAACATAGATTAAATAATAAGCGTTTTAAAAAGACGTAACAAATAACTAATATTGGGAACTAATAATAAACTATAATGTATATAATATAGAGAAATAAATTTATGGTTAATACGTATTTAAATGTACCAGATTCTAATCAAGACCCTAAATCTAATCAGATATCTAGGATAACAGAGGATGTAAAACAAAAATACTTAAAAATAATATTAGCCATAACTATAATTACATTATTCTTATTATTTATTACTTTAAGTATATTTTATTGGTTAAACAATAGTTTTTATGAAAGTACCAATAACGCCTATGTAACTGGAAATTTAGTGCAAATTACTCCGCAATTAGTTGGCACAGTAACTATGATTGCAGCTGATGAAGGTGATTTTGTAAAAAAAGGACAACTCTTAGTTCAATTAGATCCTAGCATGACCAGAGTAGTACAGGAAAGTGCTGAAGCTCATTTAGCTAAAATAGTACGCAATGTATGTAGTATGCATAGTCAAATTGATGTTGGTAAACAAAAAGTATCTATGTTTCAGTCTAAGCGGAAAAAAGCTCGTAATAATTATCAACATAATACTCATATATTCAAACATGGTAAAATTGCACTAAAAAAGAATGGCAAATTAAATTCAGCTAATAATGTACTTGTATCAGCACCGCAACAATTAGATAGGACAATATTACGCTCCGATAATATAATTAAGATTATCAAACATCCAGATGTTAAAAATGCAGCTGCCTATCTTCGTAGAGCCTATCTCAAGAATCAAAGTAGTACTATAGTTGCACCTGTTAGTGGATATGTAGCTAAACGTTCAGTACAAATAGGTAGTTACGTTATCCCCGGTACTACACTTATGGTAGTAGTTCCATTAGATCATGTCTGGATAGAAGCAAATTTGAAAGAAACACAATTATTATCTATTCGCATTGGACAACCCGTAGAAATCAGAACTGATTTATATGGTAAAAACATAGTATTTCATGGTAAAGTAGAGAGTCTAGGAATAGGTACTGGTAGTGCATTTTCCCTATTACCAGCTCAAAATGCTAGTGGAAACTGGATTAAAATTGTACAGCGTTTGCCTGTACGTATTAGTTTAGACCCAGACAATTTAGATTGCTATCCACTACGTATAGGTTTATCTACTCAAGTAAAAATAGATATCCATAATACTAATGGGCCGGTATTAATGCCACATTCTGTAAACAAAATTTATTCTGCTACAGAAATATATAATAGCAAATTATATGAAGCTGATATGTTAGTTACACGCATTATTCATGAGAACTGCACACACTTTTGGGACTAAGACTAAAGATAGTCAACATTTGTTTTAAAATATTATGAGTAATCAAAGCTTTCACCCACCAAGCTTAGTATGGACAACAATAGGTCTATCTTTAACTACTTTTATGCAACTTCTAGATACAACTATTGCTAATGTTACATTACCTAATATTTCTAGTAGTTTAGGTGCCTGTTCAGAACAGGGTACCTGGGTAATAACCTCATTTACAGCATCTAATGCAATAGCATTACCAATGACAGGCTGGATGGTAAGGCGTTTTGGCCATACGAGAATATTCTTAATATCGTTATTACTATTCATCATAACTTCTTTTTTATGTGGCATAGCACAAAAGCTATCTGAATTAGTAATTTACCGCACTCTACAGGGTTTCTTTGCTGGCCCGCTTTACCCTATTTCTCAAGCACTACTATTTACTATTTATCCTACAGTTAAACGGGGAATGGCTTTATCATTACTAGCCATGGTTACAGTTGTAGCTCCTATAGTAGGACCTTTAGTAGGAGGCTGGATTACTGATAATTATTCCTGGTCTTGGATTTTTTTTATTAATATACCAACTGGTATATTAGCAATTATTATTGTATCAGTGCAGTTAAAAGATTTATCTAATCACACTGAATATCAGCCTATTGATTATATAGGTATATTACTATTAATAGCAGGTGTTTCCCTATTGCAAATAGTATTAGATAACGGTAATGACCTTGACTGGTTTGAATCAAATTTCATTACTATTAGTACATGTATTGCAATTATGTCGCTGATAGCATTAGTATCTTGGGAACTAACCTATCAATATCCCATAATTAATTTTCGGCTTCTTAAGAACCAGAATTTTTTTGTAGGTACACTAACATTGATATTGGGTTATTCAGGGTTTTTTAGTATTAACTTGATATTACCACAATGGTTACATAATCAGCTAGGTTATACTTCTCTTTGGTGTGGTTTGGCATCTGCACCTATTGGTATTTTTCCTATTTTTTTATCACCGCTCGTTGGACGCTATGGAGATAAATTAGATCTTAGGTTATTAGCATGTTGTTCATTTTTCATTATTGGTTTTTCTTGTTATATGAGATCTAATTTTACAATGAATATTGATTACAATCATATTGCTATGATTCAATGTTTTATGGGTATTGGAGTAGCACTATTTTTTATGCCTACTACTAATATTTTATTGTCGAACTTATTGCTAAAAGATATAGCTGATGGTTCTAGTTTAGCTACTTTTTTACGCGTATTAGGAAGTAGTTTAGTTGCTTCACTTACTAAGTGGTTTTGGCAACGTCAACATATTATACACTATGCTCAATTGATAGAACATATTTCTCCATGTAGTCCTACAACACAGTTTTATATAGAAAAAATCAGGGGTAACAAACAGACTATCATTCTACATTTAGAAAATATTATTGAAGAACAATCAACAATGCTCTCTACTATAGATTATTTTACCCTGGTTGGTAGATTATTTTTTCTACTGATTTTACTCATTTTATTCGCCAAACCACCATTTATTTACAATCAAACAAATAAAAAATAAATTTAAAATAGCAAGTTACTCATAGCATTATTATTAGTAGTATAAGTAGTAGGTCGTGCAGGATTCGAACCTGCGACCAATTGATTAAAAGTCAACTGCTCTACCAACTGAGCTAACGACCTATTTTATGTGTTATAATGACCTATATTATTTCATGATATAGGTGATGACGGGATCGAACCGCCGACCCCCTCCTTGTAAGGGAGGTGCTCTCCCAGCTGAGCTAATCACCTGTATATAAATTGGCATTATAAGAAACTACTCAGATGAGTCAATAAATTTTATTATAAATAAATATGAAGTATAAAATATTAATCAATAGTATAAGAAAGGTTCTAAGTTAATGAACATTAAAACACGTTTCGCACCTAGTCCAACCGGTGATTTGCATGTTGGTAGTGTACGTACTGCATTATATTCTTGGCTTTTTGCCCGTAAAAATGGTGGTGAATTTATCTTACGTATAGAAGATACTGACATAGAACGTTCAACACAGCAAGCAATTAATGCGATTATTGATAGCATGAAATGGCTAAAAATAGATTGGGATCAAGGTCCTTACTTTCAGACACAAAACTTAGATCGTTATAAAGAGGTAATTAATCAATTACTAAAAAATGGTTCTGCATATAAATGTTATTGTTCAAAAAAAAGATTAGAAGAACTACGTAATCACCAAATCATCAATGGTAAAAAACCACGTTATGATGGATATTGTCGTAATTTTGATCAAACAAAGATTAAAAATCAACCTTGTGTAGTAAGATTTCGTAATCCACAACAAGGTTATGTAATATTTAACGATCTTATTAGGGGTAAAATTAAATATAATAATCAAGAACTTGATGATCTTATCATCTGCCGTACTGAGGGGATACCTACTTATAATTTTTGTGTAATAATCGATGATTTAGATATGAAAATTACCCACGTTATTCGTGGAGAAGATCACCTAAATAATACACCACGTCAAATAAATATTCTTAAAGCTATCGGCGCAAGAGTACCAGAATATGCTCACTTATCTATGATTATTGGTCATGACGGTAAAAAACTTTCTAAACGGCACAGTGCAGTAGGTGTAATGCAGTATCGTGATCAAGGTTTTCTGCCAGAAGCATTATTAAACTATTTATTACGTCTTGGTTGGTCTTACGGCAATCAAGAGATATTTTCATTAGACGAAATGAAGAAACTATTTAGTCTTAACACAGTGAAGAAATCAGCTAGTTTGTTTGATCAACAAAAATTACTATGGTATAATCATTTTTATATAAAAACATTATCAACAGACTATATAGCACAACATTTATTGTTTCATCTAAAACAGATGGGCATTAACCCATATATGGGTCCGGCTCTTGCTGATATAGTGACTTTATTTCGTACACGTTGTAAGACAATCAAAGATATGGCAAGTAGTTGCCTTTATTTTTATAAAGATTTTGAGCAATTTGATCATCAAGCAGCAATAGTCTATTTAAAACCAGTAGCAACAAAAAAATTACAAACAGTACAAGCTAAATTAACAAATCAAACTAATTGGACACTAGAATCTATACAGGATATACTTCAACAAACCGCTCATGAATTAAAAGTTAGTATGGAAGCTATTAGTATGCCATTACGTGTAGCAGTGACTGGTACTAGTCAATCTCCTGCGATCGATCGCATAATTCATGTAATAGGTAAATCACGCTCTCTTAAACGTATTGATATGGCACTCAAATATATTAATATTTAATAAAAAATGAACTATAAAAAGGGGCTATAGCTCAGCTGGTAGAGTGCTTGCATGGCATGCAAGAGGTCAGCGGTTCAATTCCGCTTAGCTCCACCATTAATTATTTAATAAAATTATTTTTCAATCTAGTAATTCTGGTACGTAATGTCTGTTGACAAGATAAACTACAACAACCATCGTACTTTTTAGTGCATTGTCTACATTGAATAAAAAGATTATGGCAATCTTGATTAAGACAATTCGTATGATCATCACAAGAATTTTTACACTGGTGACAATATGCAATTACATCTGAAGTAATACGTTCGCCTAATCGATCATCAAAAACAAAATTTTTCCCGATAAATTTTAGTGGTAACCCTAACTTTACTGCACGATTGACATAACCTATAATACCACCCTCTACTTGGAATATATGTTGAAAACCATTATGTAACATCCAGGCACTAGCTTTTTCACAACGTATACCACCAGTACAATACATTACTATCTTTCTTTCTTTATTATGTTGTAACATTTTTATAGCTATTGGTAATTTTTCCCGGAAGGTACGAGATGGTATCTCCATTGCATGTTGAAAATGACCAACTTCATATTCGTAATTATTACGCATATCTATAAATAAAATATTAGGGTTCTCTAACAATATGTTGACTTCTTCAGCCTTTAAATAATTATTCGCATTGAAGCAATTAAAATTAGGTTCTTGAATACCATCAGCAACCAGAAGTTTCTTCACTTTCATACGAAGCATCCAAAAAGATTGGCGATTATTATCTAATGCAAAGTTTAGACGTAATTGATCTAATTGTGGGTGACTAGTATATAGCATGGTACGGAAAGCATTAATACGACTGTTTAGTACACTAATTTGTGCATTAATTCCTTCTTTAGCGATATAAATACGGCCAAAAATTTTCAATTCATTCATTTGTAGGTAAAATCTATCTCGAAATAAATTTGGATTTTGAATATCAAAATATTTATAAAAGGAGATAGTAGTTCTAGGTTCAGTTTCAGCTAAAATATTTTGATGTAATTTATTACGACATATTTTATTATGTAAACAGAGCATAATTACTTTTGATTGATGGACAATAATTACTAGTCATCACTACTAACCATCAATTTAGTAATTGACTATAAAATTTATAGCAACTTTATTGTTGCCTCTTTTTAATCTTAAATCATGAATTATGATTGAACCATATCTTACAAATTTACCTTACCAGCCGGATGCAGTCCTAAATATTTTCGCACCTCTGTCTATTCAACCTTGGGCAATATTATTACATTCTAGTAATACTAACCATGTAGATGGTAACTTTGATATATTAGTAGCGAAACCTATAGTTACATTAGTTACTAATAATGGAGTGACTAAAATCTGTAATGGTACAGATTATCTGTTTAGTAAAACAGATCCTTTTATATTAATACAACAAGAACTAGAAAAAATGCAACTTATAGTCCAACCTAATAAATATATTCCCTTTCAAGGCGGAGCTGTAGGATTATTTAGTTATGATCTAGTACGATATTTTGAAACATTACCAAGAATAGCACAACGTGACTTGAATTTACCAGATATGGCAGTAGGTATTTATCGATGGGCTTTAATAGCTGATCATGCGAGAAGTACATTAACACTAGTTAGCTATGAAGAACCATCAAAAATTTTAGCTAGTTTAATGCATTATACTACTTCCTATAATACTACTATATTTCGTCTTCATAGTTCATGGGTATCTAATATGACTCGTGCTAATTATGGCGAAAAATTTCGCAAAATTCAACAGTTTTTGCAAGATGGCGATTGTTATCAAGTTTGCCTTGCTCAGAGGTTTAGTGCTACTTGTAGTGGTGATGAATGGTTAGCTTTTAGGCATTTAGTCGCATATAATAGTGTACCTTTTGCTGCTTTTATTCGTCTTAATCAACAGACGACTGTGCTAAGTTTTTCTCCTGAACGCTTTTTACGGCTAAGAGAGAATATTATTGAATCTCGTCCTATAAAAGGTACTATACCTCGTCTTCTAAATGTAGAAGAGGATAGATTACAGGCTATACGTCTAGCAGCATCAAGTAAAGATATGGCAGAAAATTTAATGATTGTAGACTTATTACGTAATGATATTGGTAAAGTTGCACTACCTGGTAGTGTACAGGTACCTTCACTTTTTGCAATCGAAACCTTTCCGCAAGTATACCATATGGTTAGTACTATTACTGGAACTTTATCTCCGCATTATTCCGCTTGCGATTTAATCCGTGCGTGTTTTCCAGGTGGTTCAGTAGTTGGAGCACCTAAAGTACAAGCCATGAAGATGATCGAACAATTAGAGCCACAATGCCGCAGTGCTTGGTGTGGTAGTATTGGTTATTTAAGTTATTGTGGTACTATGGATACTAATATCACCATTCGTACTTTAATTATTGATCATCATAAGATCTACTGTTCAGTAGGTGGTGGTATTATTGCTGATAGTGACGAAGAAACAGAATATCAGGAAACACTTGCGAAAGCAGCTACACTACTACCTTTGTTAGAATAATTAAAAATTATATAGTTGATAAAATATGTACTAACTTCTTCTTAAGAAGGTTAAAAAAATTTATAATTGCGTCAAAAAATATTTATTTCCTAATAATCCTGCTAAAAATACCATTTTACGACAGTTATTATTTAGTATTGATAGCTTTCCATAAAAATGGAAGATTAAGTATTACCTTTTGCTAACCATCTATCATTACCTACTTGAATATCTAATTTTTCCTTTTTATCTTTATCGCTTAATATATCAGTAATTGCTACTAGTATATCTATTGGTGTAATTATGCCTTGGATAATACCTAGTTGATTAACTACGATGACCATTAAAAGTTGTTCTTTCTTATTATATATTTCTATTAATAAAGTTAGTATATTTAAATTATCTGATACTACAATAGCTTTGTGTGCTGCTTCATCAAATTTAATTTTTTTACCATTAGCAATAGATACTATTAAATCTTGAACACGTACAAGACCAATCAAAGAATCTAGATTACCATCACATAGTGGTAATATGTAGTGTTGTGTATTAATAATTTGAACTGTTAGTTCTTCTAATGATTGCTGATTATTTAACCAGTTTATTTTGTTTCTTGGTGTCATTATATTGCATAAGTTTTTTGAAGCTAAAGATAAAACATTATCTAGTAAATGATATTCTTGTTGAGAAAACGGTGTAGACCAAAGCTGTTTTTCACCAGCTAAATAGCTAAATTGAGCACTTTTGTTAATAAAATGCATAATTGCTTCTATAGTATGTTCACGTAATAGTTTTGCTGACTGATATTTAATGAAGTTACGCCAAGCAATCTGATTTAATAACTCAATAAGAATTGAGAAACTAATAGCAGTATATAAGTATCCTTTCTTGATATGAAAACCTAATCCTTCTGCAATTAAACTCATGCCTATTAGTAATAGAAAGCTTAAAAACAGTAAGACTATAGTATTATGATTATTAATAAATTTGGTTAATAAATTTGCAATTAATAACATTAGAACCATAGCTATCACTATAGCTGTAATTGTAATAGTTAGATTATTAACGATACCTATTGCTGTAATAATAGAATCAAGGGAAAAAACAGCATCAATGATAACGATTTGTATTACAATAGCATAAAAGCTAGCATTTCTATATTTTGAATTACTTTGATGTTCTTTGTATTCTAATCTTTCATAAAGTTCAGAAATAGCTTTAAAAAATAAAAAAAAACCACCAACTAATAATATTAGGTCACTACCAGAAAACGAGAAAGACATAATATGTAAAAATGGTTCTTTTAGCGTAATAATCCATGATATTAAAGAAAGTAATGCTAGACGTATAATTAGTGCCAGTCCTAGTCCAATAAAACGAGCCATATCTCTTTTTTTCGCCGCTAATTTATCTGCGATAATAGCAACAAAAACTAAATTATCTATTCCTAGAATAATTTCTAGCATGACTAATGTCAGGAATCCAACCCAAACTGAGGGATCGACTAGTAATTCTGTCACAGGAAAGGCTCCTTTAGAGACATCGATACGGTGATGATAGTCAAAATAAAGGTTATCAATAGTTATAAAAGATTTAGTATTATGATGATTCGCGCATGATTCAATGCTAACTATTAGTTTAGGAGTAATTTATTGTTATCTACTAGATAATACATCTTTATTTAAATATATATTTCTGCTGGAGAGTTAATCCATAAAAATTCTAACATATAATATTATACAATATAAGTAATATTTTAGTTTCTCATCTCATATGTAATCAATTAAATTAATATATTTTTATTAAATAAAATTTAATAGCTGATGGCTATCACAATTTTCTTGTCGACTCATCAAAATTAGATTTAGTTTGCTTATAATAACACCAATTAATAACCTAGATTAATAAATATGTTAATTAATATATGTGATTCTACTTAATTAAGTATGATAAATTATTCGTATCATATTTAGTAAAACTAAACTAATCAAATATATGCAATATTAAGGAGGTATTGGGTGAGTATTGCTGTAGTAATTATTACTCATGGATCTGCAGCTATGCAATTACTAAAAACTGTTGAAATGATTTTAGGTCCACAAACCAATGTTGCTTGGTTAGATTTCTTCCCTGGAGAAAACACTGAGACATTAATACAAAAATCTACTACTAAATTAAAAGAACTAGATACTACTACTGGAGTATTATTTTTAGTAGATACTTGGGGAGGTAGTCCGTTTAATGCTGCTAGTTCTATTGTTATGAACACATATAAAATAAACTCTGAAGTAATATCTGGGGTGAATATCCCTATGTTAACTGAGATTTTTATGGCTAAGGATGATAATATCATTTTTCAAGAAATAATTAATATTGCAGTTAATGCAGGTCGTTTGGGTGTCAAAGCATTAAAAACTACACAAAAAGCTAAAGTTGAGGTTAGCCCAGATGAACAAAAAGAAGTAACCTCGATAAATATGAAACCAAGTAATACGAGAGATCATATGATTATTGTTTTAGCAAGAATTGATGATCGTCTAATTCATGGACAGGTGGTAACAAGATGGACGAAAGATACTCAAGTTAATCGTATTATTGTTATTAATGATGAAGTAGCGGCAGATACAATGCGTAAAAATCTACTGACACAAGTAGTTCCTCCAGGAGTTACGGCACATGTAGTAGATATAGCTAAAGCTATCCGTGTTTATAATAACCCTAAATACGCAAATGATAGAGTTATGCTATTATTTACTAATCCTACTGATGTATTACGTGTAGTACAAGGTGGAGTATCTCTTCCAACAATTAATATTGGAGGTATGGCATATAGTCATGGTAAAAAACAAATTCACCATGCTATTTCAGTAGATGAGGTAGATATTATAGTATTTAAACAGCTTCATCAGCATGGTATTAAGCTAGAAATACGTCAAGTACCATCAGATTCGCCACTATACATGATGGAATTAATTAATAAACTTTGACTTTGTGATTAGGTATAATATTCAAGGAATTCCGCAATGGAGATCAGTACACTTCAAATTATGCTAATATTTATTATTGGCTGTATTGCTGGTATAGAATCTATTCTAGATGAATTTCAGCTTCACCGCCCACTAATAGTATGTACGCTAGTTGGTATGATTCTAGGTGATATAAAGACTGGTATTATGATTGGTGGTGTGCTAGAAATGATAGCATTAGGCTGGATGAATATTGGTGCTGCTGTTGCACCTGATGCTACTTTAGCTGCTATTATTGCCGCTATTTTAGTTATAGCTGGTCATCAGCATATCAATGCTGGTATTGCACTAGCTATTCCAATTGCTGCTGCCGGTCAAATACTAACAATTATAGTACGTACTATTGCTATCGGGTTTCAACATGCTGCTGACCGTAATGCAGAACGCGGTAATCTTAATGCTATAAATTATATTCATCTTTCTGCTCTAATTTTACACGCAATGCGTATTGCAATACCAGCAGTAATTGTTAGTCTCTCAGTGAATACTGAGACTATGCATACTATACTGAACTCTATTCCAGCAGTAGTAACTAATGGCCTAAATATCGTAGGGGGTATGATTGTAGTAATAGGTTATGCTATGGTAATTAATATGATACGTACTGGTTATTTAATGCCTTTTTTATATTTAGGTTTTATAGCGGCTGCATTTACTAATTTAAATATAGTCGCACTAGGCATTACAGGGTTAATGATAGCTATTCTTTATAGCCAACTTAACTCGAAAAATCATGAGTCAGTTAAAAATAATATATCAGCGCAGAATAAGAGTAATATTGATAATGAATTAGATTAATAATTAATTTAGGTGAAAATAATGATCAATAATACAAGTGAGAAAAAGCTAACACCAGGCGACGTTAGAGCAGTTTTTTTGCGTTCTCATATGATTCAGGCATCGTGGAACTTTGAAAGGATGCAAGCGTTGGGTTTTTGTTTTGCTATGATACCAGTAATTCGTCGCTTGTATCCCGAAAATAATGAAGCACGTAAGCAAGCAATAAAACGACACTTAGAATTTTTTAACACCCATCCATATGTTGCTGCGCCCATACTAGGCGTAACCATGGCTATGGAAGAACAACGTGTTAACGGCGCTCCTATTGATAATTCTGCTATTAATAGCTTAAAAGTAGGTCTAATGGGTCCTTTAGCAGGTGTTGGTGATCCTATATTCTGGGGGACTATGCGGCCTATATTGGCTGCACTCGGGGTTAGTATAGCAGCAAATGGTAGTATATTAGGACCACTATTATTCTTCATCTTATTTAACATAGTTCGTTTAGTTACACGTTACTATGGTGTAACTTATGGTTATCATAAAGGAATAAATATGATAACTGACATGAGTAATGGTTTACTTAAAAGACTTACTGAAGGAGCATCAATAGTAGGTTTATTTGTCATGGGAGCACTTATTAATAAGTGGACTCATATTAATATTCCTATTGTAGTATCAACTACTTTAAGTTTAGATGGTCAGAAAAAATTAACTACCATACAATCTATCCTTGATCAAATCATGCCTGGTATAATACCTTTACTATTGACTTTTGGTTGCATGTGGTTACTACAACGTAATATAAATGTATTATTAATCATTATTAGCTTTTTTTTTCTTGGAATATTTGGTTGCTGGATTGGTTTACTAAGTTAGTTAAATAAAAAATTATTCAGAATAAATAATAGTTATTGATAGCTATTATTTATTCATGTGTTAATAATTAACATTRAATGTAATTAAGTGAAACATAAAAATATTGATATAATAAAACTATTGCGGTTCTACCTTCTGCTAATTATATTTTTTAGTAGTTCCGCTGTYGCTACTATATATCCTCTTCCTAAGGGAAAAAGTAGATTAATAGGGCATAATAAACAAATTACTATACCGGAAAATAATCTATTTCCTCTTGAGTATTTCTCCGCCAAATTTAGTATGGGTATTAGTAATATGCTTGAGGCTAATCCTGATGTAGATGTTTATTTACCGGAATCCAATACAAATTTAATTTTTCCAACACAACTAATTTTACCAGATACAAAACACATAGGTATCATAATTAATATTGCGGAAATGCGTTTATATTACTATCCAAAAGGTACTAATAAAGTTGTTGTATTACCAGTAGGAATCGGAGAATTAGGTCAAGAGACACCATGTTGGGTCACATCAGTCCATCGTAAAAAACATCTTCCTTCTTGGACTCCTAGTAACGCTATAAAAAAAGAATATAAAGCTCGTGGAATAATAATACCGGATGTATTTCCAGCAGGTGCAAATAATCCAATGGGCTTATATGCGCTTTACATTGGTAATAGTTATGCTATTCATGGTACTAATGCAAATTTTGGCATTGGTTTACGTATAAGTCATGGCTGTATTAGATTACGCGATAATGACCTTAAATATCTATTTGATCATGTCCCAGTTGGTGTACGAGTTGAGCTAATTAATGAGCCTGTGAAAGCTTGTATTGAGCCTAATGGTAATAGGTATTTAGAGGTTCATGATCCACTTTCTACAACTGCAGAACAGTTTAACTCCCACAAGCCAGTACCTATTCATATACCAAGTAATATTGCTAATATTATTTTTCATCCTAGTGTCAATAAAGATGTAGTCAATAAGGCTATACAGCGTCGTTCAGGTATGCCAATCAGTATTAGCATGAAAAATAAAGCACATTAAACTATGATATACGTAATGAAATAATGTAATTTTACATCATATGAGTTAATAAACTTAAATTAAGTTATGTCTGTTTGTATTTTAGCTATCGATACAGCTACAGAGGCCTGTTCTGCAGCGTTACTTATTAATAATCATATTAGTAATAAATTTGCTATTACACCTCGTAAACATAATCAATATATACTACCAATGGTAGATAATTTATTAACTGAAGCTGGAATTACATTATCAGACTTAGATGCTCTAGCTTTTAGTTGTGGTCCAGGAAGTTTTACAGGAGTAAGAACTAGTATTGGTATTGCTCAAGGATTAGCATTAGGTGCAAAATTATCTGTAATAAGGATATCAACACTAGCAATACTAGCTCAAAGCACCTGGCGACTGACAGGTGCTTCTAAGGTTCTAGTGGCTATTGATGCACGTATGGGTGAAATTTATTGTGCACAATATTACCGTAATCATGAGGGCATATGGTTAGGTGCAACATCAGAAGCAGTACTTAAACCGGAAAAACTGATTGAAATTATACCAAAACTAACTGGACAATGGGCATGTGCAGGAACGGGATGGATAACCTATTCATCTTTAGCAAAGTTACAATTACAAAATATAAACAACAACCATAAAAATATTGTAGCTCTACCTTCGGCGCAAGATATGCTACCTCTAGCACTGGAACAATGGCGTAAGTGCTACTTGTTTTCTGTAGATCAAATTAAACCAACTTATTTACGTAATCAGGTTGCAAAAAAATTGCGTTAATTAATAGCTACATAAAAAATTTATTCATTATTAAGCCTATTATTATCAAGCATTTCTGGTCGTATAACTTGAACTTCAAGGATAGAAATATCTCCATTCTTCATTTCTAACTGTACAGATAGCATTTCCGGAGTAATTGATGCATACTTACATAGTACTTGAAGTAGATCATATTTAAGCTGAGGTAGATAATCAGGTATTATCTCATTTTGACGTTTTTTTGCAATGATAATTTGCAGCCTTTCTTTAGCTAAATTAGCTGTATTTCGTTTTCGTGAGAAAAGAAAGTTAAATAATGCCATTAGTTACCCACTAAACAGGCGTTTTAGAAATCCCTTATGCTTTTCTTGAACAAAACGTAAAGGAATTTCATCTCCTAGTAAACGATCAACCATATCAGAATAAGCTTTGCCAGCATTAGAATCTTTATCTAGAATTACCGGTTTACCTTGATTAGAACAACGTAAAACTGATTGGTCTTCTGGTATTACTCCTAATAGGGGAATTCTTAAAATATCAACTATATCTTTCATACTAAGCATATCACCACGGCTTACTCGATTAGGATTATAACGTGTTAGTAATAAGTGTTCTTTAATAGGAACCATATTATGTTCTGCACGGCGTGACTTAGAAGATAATATACCTAATATTCTATCTGAATCACGTACTGATGAAACTTCTGGGTTAGTCGTAATAATTGCTTCATCAGCAAAATAAAGTGCCATTAATGCACCATTTTCTATTCCCGCCGGTGAATCACATACCATAAATTCAAAACCCATCTCATTGAGATTATTTAGTACCTTTTCTACACCTGAACGAGTCAGAATATCTTTATCTCTTGTCTGAGAAGCAGGTAAGATATATAAATTTTCTGTATGTTTATCTTTAATTAGTGCTTGATTAATATTAGCTTCACCTTGTATGACATTGACAAAGTCATATACTACTCTACGTTCACATCCCATAATTAAATCTAGATTACGTAAACCAATATCAAAATCAATTACTACTGTTTTGTGGTTTTTGCTTGCTAAACCAGTAGCAAGAGCAGCACTAGATGTAGTTTTTCCCACACCGCCTTTACCTGAAGTAACAACTATAATGCGTGCCATAAAATAATTCCTTTATTTAAAAAATTAAAGGTTGGATAGAAAGTGCATCGCAATGCAGGTAAATACGCCCAGCTTTACCTAACAGCTCTGCTGGAATTTGATCGTCAATCCAATATTGACCAGCAATAGATACTAACTCTGGAAACAGATAACTGCAGAAAATTTGACAATGAGAGTCACCTGATGCACCAGCTAGAGCACGTCCACGCATCATACCATAAATATGAATATTGCCATCTGCAATTAGTTCTGCACCGGCGCTAACATTATTAGTAATCACTAAATCACTATTCTTGGCATAAATTTGTTGCCCAGATCTAATTGGAGTATGTATTAACTTTGTTTTATTATTAATAGATAATGTTGATTTTATTGGTGTTGTTGTATAGCTACTACATTGAAGTGTCTGACCTTCAGTTATTAATGGTAAACCACTAATAATAATATCATTTTTTAATGTAGAATTATTACAACCACTTACTGCTACTACATGTAGACCCGTTGATAATATTGCTTTTAATAAATTTATCCAATTACATTCTGGACTAAGGCTAGCTACATTGAGAATAACAGGTGCATTTTTTAGTAATTGGGGTGCTTGTGTTATTTTATCTTGTATTGCCTGGATAATTACTTCTATTGGTGCATCATAAATATGAATTACTAACAAAGTAAAATTACTGCCTTTAAAATCAATAGGGGCATGTATCATACATCTTAACTCAGATCTTGGTATATAAGATTATTTTTTTAAAAGTAAGATAGATAATATATAATTATGAATAAATCATAATTTAGTTTATATAAACAGAGCAATCAATACTTCAATATTAAAATATATATGCTAGCTGATAAAAATTAGCTAATTTTCTCTAAAAATTAGTAATAATATGATTATATCATATCAATGTTACTTTTAACTAGCAATTAAAAGTAACATTTTACTATACCAAACTATCTCTTAGTAATATACGATATCATGTCTAAAATCTTATGAGAGTAGCCTGTTTCATTATCATACCAAGAAACTAGCTTAAAAAATTTGTCATTAAGTGCTAACCCAGCTCTAGCATCAAAAACTGATGTGAGTATCTCACCATTAAAATCAGTTGAAACTACGTATTCATTCGTATAGCCCATTATACCTTTTAGTTCACCTTCAGAACTTTTCTTGACTATATCACAAATTTCTTCATATGACGTAGATTTTTCTAAACGTGTAGTAAAATCTACAACTGATACATTTGGTGTTGGAACACGAAAAGATATACCCGTTATTTTACCATGTAACTGAGGAATGACTTTACTTACTGCTTTTGCTGCTCCTGTTGAGGAAGGAATAATATTCTGAGTAGCTCCTCTACCACCACGCCAGTCTTTATATGAAGGGCTATCAACTGTTTTTTGAGTTGCGGTCATAGCATGTATAGTTGTCATTAAAGCTTCAATGATGCCAAATTGGTCGTTGATGACTTTAGCTAATGGGGCTAAACAGTTAGTTGTGCATGAAGCGTTGGATATTATATCTTCTCCATTATAAGAATTATGGTTAACACCCATGACAAACATAGGTGTGTGGTCTTGAGATGGTCCGGTAAGAATAACCTTTTGAGCTCCAGCAATAATATGCTTACGTGCAGTTTCTTCTGTAAGGAAGATTCCAGTTGCTTCTGCGACTATATCGACTCCAATACTACCCCAATTTATGTTAATAGGGTCTCTTTCTGAAGTGCAACGAACTATATTACCATTAACAATAAGATAATTATCTTCAACTGCTACTATTCCATCAAACATGCCATGAGTAGAGTCATATTTTAACATATAACCCATATAGTTAGCATCTAAGATATCGTTAATAGCAATAACCTCAATATCATCACGATTTTGTGCCGCACGGAAAATCATACGCCCAATACGACCAAAACCGTTGATACCTATTTTGATAGTCATCATTTCACCAGTGGATTTAAAATCAACTATTTTACTATATTTTTCTCTAACTTCATTCAATAAATAAGTCAATATAAAATATTTATCTAAACTAAGTTTAGTTTATAATGATTTTTATTAGTCTAACTTATTTGGTTCACAAGTCATACACAATGCATAACAATTTTGTTGATCTAAAGGGAATAAACTAATTGTATTATTAATAAAATTTTCCATTTTAATAATAGGAACAGGTAGTATAGATAAGAATACAGCATTAAGTTGTGTAAGTAATGCACTAATTAAATTAACATCATCAATATACCAATTTAATTTATACTGTTTTAAATTCGCTAGTTTAGCTGCTTGACTTACCGCATCATCAAAATCACCTAGTTTATCTACTAGTCCTTTCTTGAGCGCATCACTACCGATCCAGATATGACCCTGAGCAATTTTTTCTATTTCACTTATAGTTTTATTACGAGACTGTGCTACTAAAGAAACAAAGTTATTATAGCCATTCTCTACATTCAATTGCATCATTGTTGATAACTCAGCTGGTAATTTTTTAGTTATCGATGTTCCAGCTATTGGCGATGTAGCAACACCATCAGCATGTATACCAACGTAATCAAGCAAGTTTTCTATTGTATGAACTATACCAAAAATACCAATAGATCCAGTAATAGTACTAGGGCTAGCGATAATTATGTTTCCTGGAGTAGAAATCCAGTAACCACCAGAAGCTGCCATACCACCCATAGAGATTACTATTGGTTTATTAGCATTACGCGTAGTTTCTAACTCTGCACGAATTATTTCGGATGCATTTACACTGCCTCCTGGGCTATTAACTCTTAAAATAAGAGCTTTAACATTGGGATCTAAGCAAGCATTACGTATCTGAAATGCAATTTTATCACAATTAACTAATCCTGGTCTTTCTTGTTCATTAGTAATAGTGCCATCTACAAAAATAACGGCTATTTGTGCACTATGTAGTGTATTTTTTTGCTGTATAGGATAAATTTTATGATAATCATAAATACTAATGCTATTAAATGATTTATTTTGATCATTAAAACCAAAAGCTTTAATCATTATATTATCAATTTGGGACCTTGAAAGAACTTCATCTACCCATTTATTTTTTAATGCATACTGTGCCGTATCACCTTTAACTGCACTAAATTTTTTTAGTATAGTAGATAAATTAGGAAATAACTGTTGTGGTGTTAAATTTCTATTAGTAGCAACTATATTGAGATAGTTTTGCCATAACTGTTTAGTCCAACGACTATCTGCATCTCTGGCTGCTTTAGACATATTATCACGTAAGAAAGGTTCAGCTGCTGATTTATAGGTACCAACACGGAAAACATGGCTATTAATTCTTAATTTATCTAATAAAGATTTATAATATAAATTATTAGTGGCAAAACCATGTAAATCTACTTCTCCCTGTGGTAACAGGTAAATTTTATTAGCATAGCTAGCAAGAAAATATTGTGCTTGACTATAATTATCACCTACAGCATAAATAGGTTTACCGCTATTACGGAATTCATGTAGTGCTTTACCTATATACTGTAAAGAAGGTTGATCCGCCCCGTAAAAATTTTTAAGTAATAGTACTAAACCAGTAATATGGTTATTATTTTTAGCCTGACGTAGTATATTAACTATATCAAATAAAGAATTTTCTGGTATAGTATAATTTGATCCATTGTGTAAATTACGATTAAATAATCGTAACTTTTTCTTTTCTATAGATTGATCTACAATAAATCCTTTGAGATCCATAACTAAAGCACCTTTCTTCATGAAAGAAGGTGTAGTATTAGTTATATGCAAGCAAATATTAACAATCACTACTATTAGTAGTAATATAAATAAATTTGCTATTAATTCACGGAAAAAAATAAGTAAACGCCAACTAAATATCAAAGGGTTAACTATTATTTTCCATAAGGTTATCATGGATAAATACATAAGCGCTCATTTATTAATAAAATTATGATTATATCATATCATGATATAAAGAATATTCATTAAGAGTAAATTATTCACATTTGATAATTTATCTTATCAACTAATCACTATATCTTTAATCACTTACGGTCCAGTGTAATCGTTGTTTGACCAAAGCTGATAAAATCTGTTCTCCATTCTCTAAAGAAATAATCTCTGTTTGTGAATCATATTCACGGCGAAGAAAGATGAAATCTTCATTAATAGGTAATCCATAAAAATGTGGTCCATTTATAGAACAAAAATTTTCGAAATAATTGAATGCATTTAACTCTTCAAAAACAGTAGCATAAGCAGGTAATGCAATAGGTGCACTAAATACACCAGCACAACCACAATATGATTCTTTAGTATTACGTGTATGTGGTGCTGTATCTGTACCTAAAAAAAAACGATTACAACCGCTAGTTATTGCCGCACGTAATGCCTTTTGGTGACTACTACGTTTAAGAATAGGTAAGCAATAAAGGTGTGGGTGAATTCCATCTACGAGCATATGGTTACGGTTAAAAATTAAATGCTGTGGTGTAATAGTAGCTCCAAGATATCTATCTCCTGCTAGGATATAGTCCACTGCTTCTTTAGTTGTAATATGTTCAAAAACGATTTTTAATGCTGGAAATATACGACGAAGAGGCTCAAGTATCTGATCAATAAATACAGCTTCACGATCAAAAATATCAATTTCAGGATTAGTAACTTCGCCATGAACCAACAATGGCATACCGATATCTTGCATAGTCGATAATAGAGGATAAATAGTAGTAATATTCGTCACTCCATGTTGCGTATTAGTTGTTGCATAAGCTGGATAAAGTTTAGCCGCAGTAAAAATCTTTTGTCGGTAACCTTCAATTAATTCCCAATTTTTCGATGATTCAGTTATATAACAAGTCATTAAAGGTTTAAATTGATGCTTATTAGGCAGTTGAGTTGCTATATCAATGATGCGTTTGCGATAGGCTTTAGCTTGATTAATAGTAGTAACTGGTGGTATAATATTTGGCATAATAATTGCGCGACCAAAATAACGGCTAGTATATGGTAGTACTGTACGTAACATATCATTATCACGTAAATGAACATGCCAATCATCTGGTCTACGAATTTTTATTAATATAGGTTGTTGTAGTTTTTTCATAAAATAATATTGAATTACATGAGAAGACATGTACTACAGTTTTGATGTTACCATTGTAGTGATCTCTTGTAGTAATCTCTATACTCTATAAGAGATTGCTGCAGAACATTTACTAATTTGCCACGTTAGGATTATTACATATAAAAACTGTAATCTTTCAAGGTAATAGTTAACGAAATTGGTAATATTTGCTATAATAGTTCGATTTATCTATATCACCTAATTAGATATAGGTAATACAATTAAAATTCTGTACTAAATATAAATTTAGAGTATTTTTGTTATAAAGTTATTGAACAGCCTTTGAAGTTATTAGCTAATTTAATCTCTTCTGTGCTGCTCACGATTTTCTATATTTAACTAAAGTGAAAGAATTTTGGTGATTTTAGTATGCAAAATAAAATATGCCTTTTATTAGATGAGATAGTATTTCGTTATATTTTGGTTCGAAAAGAAATTCGATACTAGCTAAAGACCGTAAACTAGATATAATTTGAATAACCACATCACTCATAGTTGCAATAATGAGCTTAGTATTTTGGTGTGGTAATTGTAACTTATCTTGTTTAGCTAGATAAGGCTTATCGGAACTTTTTCGTTCATTAGGGATATCTTCAGCTAAGTTCATTTTAGCTGTACAGTATAGTTTTGGTAATAAATAACTGAGTGTGGTGGCTTTTTCACCCTTACGTCTTCGTAGAACAATATAATGTGGAGTTTGCATTTGATCATTAGGCACAATAACTGCACGCA
The DNA here is from genome assembly GCF_000013185.1 of Baumannia cicadellinicola str. Hc (Homalodisca coagulata). GTDB lineage: Bacteria > Pseudomonadota > Gammaproteobacteria > Enterobacterales > Enterobacteriaceae > Baumannia > Baumannia cicadellinicola_E. The sequence continues at coordinate 454,281 of NC_007984.1, read as the reverse complement.
CTCCACCTTGGCGCTTTTCAATAGCATTAATAGCATCACGTTTTTCATTAAGTAAATAAGAAGCAATGGGTACAGGTACTATTGCATGTACTTCATGCGTGTTGTCTTTTAGGGTTTCTTCTTCAATTACACGTAAGATAGAAAGTGATAGTGATTCGTTATCACGAATCGTACCTGTACCACCGCAACGTGGGCATAAATGATGACTAGAATCACGTAACGATGAACTTAGACGTTGGCGAGAAAGTTCTAATAGACCAAAACGGGATATTCGTCCTATCTGAATACGAGCTCTATCTTGACGTACAGCATCACGTAAGCAATTTTCTACTAAGCGTTGATGACGTATCGGTGTCATATCAATAAAGTCTATAACTATTAAACCAGCTAGATCTCGCAAACGTAATTGACGAGCTATTTCTTCTACTGCTTCTAGGTTAGTATTAAAGGCAGTTTCTTCGATATCACTACCGCGTGTTGAACGTGCTGAATTAATATCTATTGCCGTTAGTGCCTCAGTAGTATCAATAACTATTGAACCACCAGAAGGTAAACGTACTTCACGCTGAAAAGCAGACTCAATCTGTGATTCTATCTGGTAGTGGCTAAAAAGTGGAGTTTCCCCATTATAGAACTTAATTTTGCTAGTAAAGTCTGGTCGTCCTAACAAGGTAATATGTTTTTTAGCTAAATCCAAAATGTTAGAGTTATCTATGAGAATTTCACCAATATCAGGCCGAAGATAATCACGAAAAGCACGTACAAGAACATTACTCTCCTGATGAATTAAAAATGGTGCTGGACGACTGTTCGCTATTTTTTTGATAGCCTGCCAATGCTGAAGACGAAATGATAAATCCCACTGTAATGCTTCAGCTGACTTACCTATCCCTGCTGTACGAATAATTAGACCCATACCTTCTGGTAATTCTAGTAACGATAGTGCTTCCTTAAGCTCATTCCTAGATTCTCCTTCAATACGACGCGAAATTCCTCCTGCACGAGGGTTATTCGGCATCAAAACAAGATAACTTCCTGCTAAGCTAATAAAAGTAGTAAGTGCAGCGCCTTTATTACCTCGTTCTTCTTTATCTATTTGTACAATAATTTCTTGTCCTTCACGTAGTACGTCTTTAATATTTAGCTTATTAGTAGAGTTAGGTGGAAAATATTCCCGAGAAATTTCCTTAAATGGTAAGAAACCATGACGCTCAGCACCATGATCAACAAAAGCAGCTTCAAGACTTTGTTCAATTCTAGTAATAATACCCTTATATATATTAGCTTTTTTCTGTTCATGTCCTAAACTTTCAATATCTAGGTCATATAATTTTTGACCATCTACTAAAGCGATACGCAACTCTTCATGTTGAGTTGCATTGATTAACATTCTTTTCATCATAGCTTACTCATTGATTATGTATTAGCATCAGAGCGGCAAGCAAACGAAATGCATAGCTAGCCTTGTCATCACTAATAGCTCTGTAACTTTATTTACTTGACACAAAGCCAGCCATGAACCAACCTTAATGATTATTACGGTAGTTTGTAAAATATTAAATACTATTTACAGAGGGTGGAATGCGTATTATTTTAACTATAATTGCCTGTTGCGGTTAGATTCATCATTACTTCTGATACCATTGCTGTGTTTTAGTTTGATCAAGTATATTCACATTGTTTCTAACAAATACTATTATTTCATTGCTGATATGCACATAGCAAGACGACTTTAGCTATTAATAATTAGAAGTTTTGACTATCGCATAAATAATTATATTTACGAATAAATACTAATTTTTGTTTTCTGATGATTAATTAATAATTATTGATAATAATAACCTAAGTAATCTAGTAGTTACTTACATTAGTTAGTTAAAATTAGTTAGCAATAAATTGGATGATAATAATCAATTTATATGAAAGAACATAATTCTCAGATATCTTTTATTAGTATATCTATACATGAAGCAGGTCAAAGAATTGATAATTTCTTACGTACTAAACTTAAGGGAGTACCTAAAAGTTTAATTTATCGTATTATACGTAAAGGAGAGGTTCGCATTAATAAGAAAAGAATTAAACCTCAATATAAACTACAAAGTGGCGATCAGATACGCCTTCCTCCGGTGTGGAGGAATAACATTACTCAGCTATTTTCTCCCCAACTAAAAAAAGTAGCAGTTCTGGCTGATACTATCTTATACGAAGATGATTATATATTAGTCTTAAATAAGCCTGCAGGAACTGCAGTACATGGTGGTTATAAATTAAGCTTTGGCGTTATAGAAGGATTACGTGCACTATGGCCATTCGCTAAATTTTTAGAGCTAATACATAGATTAGACCGTGATACCTCCGGAGCTTTACTTGTAGCAAAAAAACGTTCCGCGTTACGTTTGATGCATGAACAATTACGCATGAAAAATATCAACAAACATTATCTCGCACTAGTACGAGGTCAGTGGGAATCGGATACTGTTGTAGAGGTACCATTAATGAAAAAAATTCAATCTAATGGTAAACACATAGTACAAGTTAGTAGTGACGGTAAAATGTCAAAGACCTTTTTTAAGATTGAAGAAAATTTCACAATAGCAACATTAGTTAATGCTAGCCCTATTACTGGCCGTACCCACCAAATACGAGTACATAGCCAATATGCTGGTCATCCAATAGCATTTGACGATCGTTATGGTGATAATGAATTTGATCAGCAACTTAAAAAGTGTGGTTTAAGTAGATTATTTTTGCATGCAGTAGCACTTAGCTTTAAACATCCTATCAGTGGTGAAATATTACGTATTGAAGCCCCATTAGACGAATCTTTACTTAATTGTCTACTTTATCTACGTACTTACCACAATATTAGTCATCACCTAAATTAGATATATTCAATCATATCATATTATATATATGATAAAAAATAATGCTTTTATTTATTTTGTTTGCTGTTGTAACAATAATGAACAATATATATAGTTAAAATTTTAGATTAGTAACATTTCAATAAAAAAGGAGTTAAGTATTATGGCAGTACAACAAAATAAACCATCTCGTTCTAAAAGAGGTATGCGACGTGCTCATGATGCACTCAAAACTTCTACCATATCGGTAGATAAAACTTCTGGTAAAACTCATCTACGTCACCATATTACGACCGATGGTTTTTATCGAGGATATAAAATACTTAAAAAGTAATTGCTAGCGTAAATAATTGCTAATTATATTAAAGGTAATTTAATGAAAAATTAATTATCATCTTTCTGGATATAATCTAGTAAATGTAAGATTCCTCAAATGCTGCTTTTTTAGTTATTTTAACTATAGGCACCAGGTTAGATAACTTGCTTAAGCGAACTTAAGTATCATTAGTAATGATATGATATTTTTTTAGAGATATTAGCTGCAATTTTTAGAAATTTTAATATCTATAGCTCTATCTAATAGATAGTTTTCATGTAAAAATAAAGCTAATTAAAAATAAACTAATATCTATGCAAAGCATAATATACGTTAAAGTAAAAAGTAATAAACATTCATTAATAGTAATAAGCATTAAAACTACTCATACGATATGACCAAAGAATAATTTTGTTACACATATGTATACAAAAATATTAGGTACTGGTAGTTATTTACCAACGCAAATACGGTCTAATACGGACCTAGCAAATATGGTAGATACCTCAGATGAATGGATTATAGCCCGTACAGGTATCCGTGAACGTCGCATCGCCAGTGCTAATGAAACGGTATTTAGCATGGGATCTTCTGCCGCAGAACAAGCATTACATATGGCTGGTATCTCCGCAAATAAAGTAGGTATGATTATAGTAGCTACTACTTCATCTAGTCATGCTTTTCCTAGTTCTGCCTGTCAAATTCAGCGTGATTTAGGTATTATGGACTGCGTTGCTTTTGATTTAGCGGCTGCTTGTGCGGGATTTCCTTATGCTCTAAGTATTGTAGATCAATATATTAAGAATGGTGTAATAGAGTATGCATTAGTTATTGGTTCTGACGTACTAAGTAATACACCAGCACCAGATGATCGAAGTACGCTGATTTTATTTGGAGATGGTGCCGGAGCTGTGTTAGTTGGTTGTTCGGAACAGCCTGGTATTCTTTCCACTCACTTACATGCAGATGGAAGTTATAGTGATCTATTAACCTTACCTTATTATAATCGTTTTAATCCAACGGCTGATATTTATCTTAAGATGTCAGGTAATGAAGTTTTTAAAATAGCTGTCACTAAATTAGCTCATCTTGTTGATGAAACTATGAGTATTAACCATCTCTCTAGCAAAGAGATAGATTGGTTAGTACCGCATCAAGCTAACTTACGTATTATTTCTGCTACAGCAAAACTTTTAGGTATGAAAATGAATAAAGTCATAGTGACTCTTGACAAACATGGAAATACCTCTGCAGCATCAATACCATTAGCATTAGATGAAGCGGTTCGTGATGGCAGGATTAAAACAGATCAATTACTCTTATTAGAAGCATTTGGAGGTGGTTTGACTTGGGGATCAGCACTATTACGTTTTTAGTAAATTAGGGATAATAAAAGTGACTAAATTAGCTATGATCTTTCCCGGACAAGGCTCCCAAAGAGTTGGGATGTTAAAATCAATAGCCGTAAGATATCCTAAAGATGTTAGGTCAATTTTTACACAAGCTTCAGCTATTTTAAATTATGATTTATTACGGTTAATCGAATATGGTCCAGCTGAAGAACTAAATAAAACTTGGTTAACACAGCCAGCATTATTAACTACATCAGTAGTTATCTGGCGCATTTGGCAACGACTTGGTGGAACTATGCCAATATTTATGGCTGGTCATAGCCTAGGTGAGTATTCTGCGTTAGTATGTGCAGGGGTAATAAATTTTTTGGATGCTGTTAAATTAGTAGCTTTACGTGGTACGTTAATGCAAAAAGCAGTTCCTGTTGGTATAGGTGCAATGTTTGCGATTATTGGGTTAGACACCAATGCTATTTTAGCTGCTTGTACACAGGCGGCACAGGGACAAATAGTGTCACCAGCCAATTTTAATGCTCCTGGACAAGTAGTAATCTCTGGTCATAAAGAAGCAGTAGAACGAGCTACTATTCTTTGTCAAGCCGCCGGTGCTAAACATACAAAAAGGCTAATTGTAAGCGTACCATCACATTGTGAATTAATGAAGCCTGCAGCAAAACAATTAGCACAAGCACTAGAACAAGTAGAATTTTCTATTCCACAGATTCCTGTAGTAAATAATGTTGACGTATATACTACTACTAATCCAATTATCATCCGTCAAGCACTAGTACGTCAATTATATAGTCCAGTGCGCTGGACTGAAACAATTGAGTATCTTTATGCACAGGGCGTTGAACAATTATTCGAAATAGGACCTAGTAAAATTTTAACTAGATTAACTAAAAAGATAATTAATAATTTATCTTGTAATGCGGTATACGACCATACTTCGCTGGCTACGGTAATCAAAGAACAAGTTGGAGAAAGTAATGAGCCTAAAAAATAAAATTGCATTAGTTACAGGCGCTAGCCGTGGTATTGGTCGAGCTATTGCTGAGATGCTTGCAGAGCAACAAGCTATAGTGATTGGAACAGCAACTAGTGAAAATGGAGTTAATAAGATTAACTCATATTTAGGTAAAAGTGGTAAAGGTATGAAATTAAATGTTTCTGACATAGTTTCAATTGAGGCTTTTTTAAAGCTAATGCGTGCAGAATTTGGTGATGCAGATATATTAGTAAATAATGCTGGTATTACCCGTGATAATTTAATTATACGAATGAAAGAAGATGAATGGCAATCAGTTTTAGATACTAATCTAACTGCTGTATTCCGCCTGTCTAAAATTGCTATAAGAGCAATGCTTAAAAAGCATTATGGTAGAATTATTAGTATCGGATCTGTTATAGGTGCTATAGGTAACATAGGACAAGCAAATTACGCCGCAGCTAAGGCCGGATTAATTGGCTTAAGTAAATCGCTAGCTCGTGAAGTAGCATCACGTGGTATTACGGTAAATATTGTTGCACCCGGTTTTATTGCGACAGAGATGACAGAAAACTTGACAGATAAACATCGTGTAGGAATTTTATCTCAAATTCCTGCTAACCGCCTTGGTTATCCAAAAGAAATAGCTAATGCAGTAGCTTTTTTTGCCTCTGATGAGGCATCATACATTACCGGCGAAACAATACATGTCAATGGAGGCATGTATATGCTATAAATCTTACAATAACTATTTGCATATTTACCATAACGTAAAATTGCTTACATTATTAAGCTATTCAACTGGAATTTTAGGCATATCTTTTTCAACATTTTATACATAACAAAAACCATCGTGGAAGTAATTTTTGTTTTTATAGGAAATTAATAAGTATGAGCACTATCGAAGAACGCGTTAAGATTATTATATCCGAACAACTAGGAGTTAAGAAAGAAGAAGTAGTAAATACAGCTTCTTTTGTTGATGATCTAGGTGCTGACTCTCTTGATACTGTTGAGTTAGTAATGGCGCTGGAAGAAGAGTTTAATACTGAAATTCCGGACGAAGAAGCAGAAAAAATTACCACTGTTCAAGCAGCAATTGATTTCATTCAATCAAGTAGGTAATAAATTAGCAAGTAATAACTTTAACTTAGGCGGTAACTCAATCGCCTAAGTTATATAATGCTAAATTAATCTAGTTTCATAAAACTAACAAGCATAATTTATGTTCTGGATAAATGGAAAACTAATACCGCAATTAAAGATGCTTAACCGCGCCTGTCAGTTTGGTGATGGTTTTTTTACTACTGCTCGATTGTTAGCAGGACAGATATCTTTTTTAGCATTACATCTAGAACGTATGCAGTTAGCTGCTAAACGTTTGTTGTTTACTCAGCTAGATATTGAAGCAATACGCAAAAATATGCTTATAGCAGCTGCTACTGGTGGTGACGGATTTATTAAAGTTATCATTAGTAGAGGTATTAGTAACCGTGGCTATAGCTTTAATAGTTGTAGTGATCCAGTATGTATTATTGAGCGTGGAAGTAGACCAAATTATTATGATATATGGCATAGAAATGGTTTACGTCTTACCATAAATCCAGTACGTCTATCACGTAATCCTTTACTTGCAGGAATTAAGCATCTCAACCGGCTAGAACAGGTGTTAATAAAAGCTTATTTAGAACGTGAGGAAGGAGATGAAGCAATAGTTCTAGATACTGACGAAAATATAGTAGAATGTTGTAGTGCTAATATATTCTGGCGGTATGGTAAAAAAGTTTTTACTCCTGCTCTTAATTATGCAGGAGTTGCTGGTATTATGCGTCAACAAATATTGGCTTTATTACCTCAATTTGGTTATTCATGCGAAGAAGTTATTACCGGTATATCTACACTGGAACAAGCAGATGAAATCATTATTACTAATGCTTTACTACCTATAGCACCAGTTAACTCTATCGGTTCATATAATTATGATAACCGAACACTATTTAACTTTCTTTGTCCTTATTGTCAATGTTAACGAAAAGTAATGTTAACGAAAAGTATGGTTTATTGATCTATTTATTATGTAAAAATGAAAAGCAAATTTATTGTTATTGAAGGGCTAGAAGGGGCTGGTAAAACTAGCGTAATTCAACAAATCATAACTATCTTACATAGTAATGGTATTCATAATATAATTTCTACGCGTGATCCTGGTGGTACTCCATTAGCAGAAACAATACGTGATATTATAAAAAAAGGTATGAATGGAGAGTACATAACCGACTATACTGAACTATTATTATTATATGCCGCACGTACACAATTAGTAGCACAGGTTATTAAACCTGCTCTTATGAGTGGGACATGGGTTATTAGTGATAGATATGATCTATCTTCTCAAGCTTATCAAGGAGGAGGACGAGGTATAGATATACGTTTATTACAAAATTTACGAGATGCAGCATTAGGAAAATTTTATCCAGATTTAACTATTTATCTTGATTTACCTCCATCAAAATGTCGAGCAAGAATACGTGCACGTGGTATCCCTCTAGATAGAATTGAAATGGAATCTCTTTCATTCTTCCAACGTACTAGCATACGTTACCGCGAACTAGTTGCTAATGATTCTAGGATAATTACTATAGATGCTCAACAATCTATAGCAGAGTTAAATGCTACTATCCGTAATAATATCGAACGATGGCTTAAAAGCCAACAAAAATAGAAATGATATTATATCCTTGGTTACAATTAACTTATATTAATATTTTGAAACAGTTCCAGCAAGGAACTGGACATCATGCACTCTTAATTTGTAGTAATAAAGGTAACGGCAGGGGTTTATTATTTCAATATTTAAGTAATTGGTTGATGTGTATTAAACCAAAAGGAATAATACCATGTGGTCAGTGTAATAACTGTCATTTGATTAAAGCTGGTACTCATCCAAATTTTTATCAATTAGAAGAAAACAAACAACAGAGTATTAGTATAGATACTATTCGTATTCTTATTGATAGCTTATATATTAGCGCCAGTATGGGCGGAGCTAAGGTAGTACAGTTATCTAATATTGAATTATTAACAAAACAGGGAACAAATGCACTGCTTAAAATTATTGAAGAACCACCAGAAAAAACTTATTTTTTACTTGGTTGCCTAAAGTCATCAAATTTATTACCTACTTTACTAAGCCGTTGTTTATTTATACATCTAGCTTCACCAAATGAAACGATAGGCTTAAACTGGTTACAGCAACAGCAGCAAAAAGAAGCTTATCCTCTTTTAGCCACTCGTGCTGCATTGCGCTTATGTAGTGGTGCTCCTTTAGCTGCGCAAGCTCTGCTACAACCATTGTACTGGAATAAGCGGATTGCTTTATGCATAGCGATAAAAGAAGCATTAGATTATAATGATTTTTTAGTTTTACTACCGTTACTTGAGAAAGGTAATAATGACCAATTATCTTGGTTACTAACTTTATTAATTGATGCTATTAAATGGCATCAAGGAGCATTAGATTGTTTAGTTAATCTAGATCAGCAAAATTTAATTGCTGCATTTGCAGTACGTTGGAATATAAAGATGTTACATTGTCAAGTGCAGCAATGGTCAAACTGTTATAAGTTATTAGTTAATGTTAATAATATTAATCGTAGATTATTATTTACTTACCAATTACTAAATTGGGAAGGGAATATTGTTCATTCTGATCTGATATTTTAACCTATTGTAGTTGCTAATTATTCGCCTAACCATATAAGGAAAGTATGTTTTTAATTGATTCTCATTGTCATCTTGATCAACTGAATTACAATAGCTTACATCGTAATGTTACGGACGTTATAGAAAAAGCAAAAAAACGTGATGTACGTCTTATTTTAGCAGTATGTACCATGTTATCTAATTTTGATCAAATGAAGGCATTAATTGGTAGTCGTAATGATGTTTTATTTGCATGTGGCATTCATCCCTTGAACCTTGATAAAAACGATTGCTATTTAGAACAACTACGTTGTATAGCAGCAAGAAAAGATGTAGTTGCTTTAGGAGAAACGGGACTAGATTATTCTAATATTCAACAAAATACGAAAAAAGAACAACAAAAAGTATTCCTAGAACATATTTCTATTGGTAACGATCAGAAAAAACCAATTATTGTTCATACACGTAATGCAATTGATGATACAATTGCTCTTTTACGAGAAGGAAAAGCAGATCAGTGTAGCGGAATTTTACATTGTTTTACCGAAGATCGTAAAATAGCTAAAAATATACTAGATATAGGTTTTTACATTTCTTTCTCTGGCATTGTTACATTTCGTAATGCTGAAATGTTACGTGATACGGTACGATTTGTACCTCTAAATCGTCTACTTATAGAAACGGATTCTCCATATTTAACACCAGTACCTTACCGTGGTAAAGAGAATCAACCAGCTTATGTACATGAGATTGCCGAATATATAGCCACCTTGAAAAATATTAACTTAGAGAAGTTAGCGGCTGTTACTACTGCGAATTTTTGTCAATTATTTAACTTAAAATTAAACAATCTAATTGTATCATGATTCAAGAAACTATTTTTAGTAAAATTATACGTCGTGAGATCTACGCTGATATTTTATATCAGGATGAACTAATTACTGCTTTTCGCGACATTAGTCCTCAAGCACCAATTCATGTGCTTTTAGTTACTAATAAGCTAATACCAACTATTAACGATGTCACAGATCAAGATGAAAAGATGTTAGGTAGACTATTTATAGTAGCTACTAAAATAGCTAAACAACAGAATATTAGTGACGATGGATATCGTCTGATTGTTAATTGTAACCGTCATGGAGGACAAGAAATTAAACATTTACATATGCACTTACTTGGAGGTAGACCATTAGGAACCTTAGTCTATTCAAAATTAAGAACAATATAATTGTTATATTTTCTTTGATAATAATAGCAACATTACTAAATAGTTGTTATATTCATACTCCGCAAGATTTCGGATTTAATGAGCGGCTACCACTACCTCCAAAAATTGAATTATTACCAATGGGACCAAAACTAAGTTCTATTGACTGGGAAGTAAGTTTTTATCCATTAATTAAACAAATGAGATTAATTAATGAAGTAAAAGAAGATAGCATACTATTAGTTAATTTTATTAAAAATGATACTAATAGTATTTTACAGTCTGATCAAGTTACTGCTAAGCTTAGTAGCTTAGTTAATAAATGCAGTAATTTTCGGGTGGTAAAAGCAGAAGTAATTCAAAGTGCACGTGTGCAATTAGGACTATCAGATAAAGACTGTTTAGAATCACRTAATAAAGCAATTGAATTAGCTAGATATCTAAATGCACAATATATACTCTATTGCAGAGTAAGTGGTAATATTAAACAGCCTAATTTAGAGATACAGTTAATGCGTATACCATCTGGAGAAATAGTATGGTCATGTCAGGGTATTGCCCATAAATAACTAACATAGCAAATAAGTTATTTAGATTTAATTAACTAAATTAATATTTACGATAACTAATCGACTAGTTAGCAAAACACCAATTTATTTAGATTATAAAATAATCAATGTATCAACCTTTAGCATTATATATTGGTCTGCGTTATATGTGCAGACAAGTATCAAATGGACGTTTTATCTCCTTACTGTCTACAATCGGTATTATATTAGGTGTTATGGCATTAGTAACTATATTATCGATTATGAATGGCTTTGAGCGAGTACTAGAAAATAATGTTCTGCGTTTTATTCCTCAAGCGCTGTTAACAACTAAGAATGGTTGTTTAAATCCGTTATCTGCTCCGTTCTTTMTTAAAGAAGATATACTAAAAGATAAAGGAGTAATAGGCATTGCACCTTTTACTACCGGAGATGTTATTTTACAGAGTCCTAATAGTTTTGCTATGGGAATTATACTTGGGATTAATTCTAGTGATTCTGAACCTTTAGCCAACTATTTAGTAGATACACACATAAGCCAGCTATCTCCCGGTAAGTATCATATTATTCTTGGTCAGAAGTTAGCAGATAAGCTGGGTGTAAAATATAACGATAAAATACGCATAATTGTGCCTTCGGTTAGTCAATTTACTCCTCTTGGTCGTATCCCTAGTCAACGTTTATTTACTGTAATAGGTACATATATTACTAATAGTGAAGTTGATCAATATCAAATACTAGTAAATCAGCAAGATGCTTCGCATCTTATGCATTATCCGTCCGGTTATGTTACAGGTTGGCGTCTATGGTTACAGCAACCTCTAAAAGTAGACAGTATTAGCAAAATACAGTGCTTACCGAATGAGTTAATCTGGAAAGATTGGCGTGAACGTAAGAGCGAATTATTTCATGCTATACATATGGAAAAAAATATTATGGGTTTACTACTCAGCTTAATTGTAGTAGTAGCCGCATTTAATATTCTGACTTCTTTATGCATGATAGTAAGAGAAAAGAAAAGCGAAGTAGCTATTTTTGCTACACAGGGACTACAATTTTACCAAATTATGCCAGTATTTATGATTCAGGGAGTTAGTGCAGGGATTATTGGAGCACTTGTAGGTGCTATTTTAGGAGTATTATTAGCAAATACACTAAATTATTTTCCATTATTTCATAATAATACATTACCAATTAATATTGAACCTTTACAGATAGTAACTATTATAATACTAACTACAGTATTAGCATGGCTATCTACTATTTACCCTTCTTGGTGTGCCGTAACAAAAAATGTAGTTGAGTTACTACGCGATGAATAATACACCTTTATTAAAATGTTGCCAACTCAGTAAAAGCTATCAAGAAGGAGAATTTTCTTCTTGTGTGTTACTAAATGTGAATTTAACTATACACACAGGAGATATGATAGCAATTATTGGACCTTCTGGCTCAGGAAAAAGTACGCTATTGCATTTACTAGGAGGATTAGATACACCAACATCTGGTGATATCCTTTTTGAAGGAAAGTTACTTAAAACATTATCCTCAGCAGCTTGTGCTAAATTACGTAATCAACGATTAGGTTTTATATATCAATTTCACCACCTATTATCAGACTTCACTGCTTTAGAAAATGTTGCAATGCCGAGAATGATAAGAGGAGAAAAAGCAAAGGTTGCACAAATAGCTGCACTTAAAATGTTAACTATGGTAGGTTTAGAAAAACGTAGTCATCAGAAACCTTCTGAACTATCTGGTGGTGAGCGTCAACGTGTAGCTGTTGCTCGAGCTCTAGTAAATAATCCATCTCTTGTTCTGGCCGATGAACCTACTGGTAATCTAGATAAGCGTAATGCAAATATGATTTTTGAATTAATTAGATCAATTAACGGCAAACATGGTACTGCTTTCATTGTTGTTACACATGATTTACGTCTAGCTCAAAGTTTACCCCGTCAATTTGAAATGCAAGAAGGAGTACTTATGCCATATGGTAGCCCTTTATTGAGCTCCAATCAATGAGAATACCTTTATCATTACAGATTGCATTGCGTTTTCACCGTAAACAGCAAAACCGAAAAGGCATGGTATCTATCATTGCTATGATTTCTACTATTAGTATATCACTAGGTGTTATGGTACTAATTATTGTACTAAGTGTCATTAATGGTTTTGAGCGTGAATTAAATCAGCGCATACTAGCGGTAGTAGCCCACGGAGAAATTGAACCAGTTAATCCTCCTTTTGATAATTGGTTAACATTGATCAAGTCCATAGAACAAATGCCTGGAATTATTGCCGCAACACCTTATATTCATTTTAATAGCATAATTGAATCTGCCGAAAAACAACAAGTTATTCAGGTCAAAGCCGTAGATCCTGAACAAGAAAAAAGATTAAGCTCATTACCAAATTTTATGTTAAATAATGCTTGGCATAATTTTGTTGCTCATAAACAACAAATAATTCTTGGAAAAGGTATAGCTACAACCCTACATGTTAAACCAGGTGACTGGCTGACAATGGTTATCTCACATGCAGATGTGGATATCAATAGACTACAATTTAAGCGTATAAGATTGCAAGTAAGCGGTATTTTTGCGCTGAGCAGTCAAATAGATAATCACTTTGCTTTAATACCATTAGCTGATGCCCAAGAATATCTTAATAAAGGTGATGACATAGATGGTATTGCTATGAAGGTAAATGATATTTATCATGCTAATCAAATCATACGGTATGTTGGTAAAAATATTAATCGCTCTGTTTTCATCCGTAGTTGGATTGAAACGTACGGTTACATGTATAGAGATATCAATATGATGCGTTCTATAATCTGTCTTGCTATGATCTTAGTCATCGGAGTAGCTTGTTTTAACATTGTGTCTACTTTAACAATAGTAGTAAAAGATAAACGTGCCGAAATAGCTATTTTACGCACCCTAGGTACTAAAGAAAGTTTTGTGTATGCAATTTTTATCTGGTATGGTTTACTTGTGGGATTACTTGGTGGTCTACTTGGTGCTACTATCGGTGTAGTGATAGCTACATATTTAACAACATTAGCAAAATTCATTGAACAATTACTCGATTTATCATTATTATCTAGTAATGTTTATTTTATTAATTTTATCCCTACTGAATTATCATGGACCAATGTTATTGGGGTTTTAGGTGCTGCTATGTTACTCAGTTTAGTAGCTAGTTGGTATCCAGCGCAACGCGCTAGTAAGATTAACCCAGTAACTATTCTCAAGGAGAAATAGGATAGTTCTTCTTGAGAAGAACTAAACTAATTTAGTTAGCATAGTTTATCAATTAACGTAATAACTTCATTAACTAATGAAGTTGCATAGCCTATATAATTAGTTGGATTCATGGCTTTTAGTTGAGACCTAATTTCATTAGGCAATGGTAAACTATCAATAAATTCTTGTAGTTCAGCTGCGGTAACATGCTTACCATGAGTAAAAGTATGAAGCTGTTCATAAGGCTGATCAATACCATAACGACGCATTATAGTTTGGATTGGCTCTGCAAGTATTTGCCAATTTAAATTTAAATCATCTAATAGACAATTCTTATTGACCTTAAGTTTATTAATTCCTGTTAAAGTTGCATCATACGCAATTAAACTATAGCTCAGGTTAACACCTAAATTACGTAACACTGTAGAATTAGTTAAATCACGTTGCCAGCGTGATATTGGTAACTTAGAAGATAAATGGCTACTAATTGCATTAGCAAGGCCTAAATTACCTTCTGATTTCTCAAAGTCAATAGGATTTACTTTATGCGGCATCGTAGAAGAGCCAATCTCTCCAACGAGAGTTGTTTGGCTAAAATAATTTAGGCTAATATAGCCCCATATATCTCGGTTAAAATCAATAAGTATTGTATTAAAACGTGCTATACAGTTTAATAATTCAGCAATATAGTCATGAGGTTCAATTTGTGTAGTATATGGATTCCATTGGATACCAAGTTCTGTAACGAACTTTTTGCTTAAATTATGCCAATTTACTTCTGGATAAGCGGCTATATGGGCGTTATAATTACCTACAGAACCATTAATTTTACCAAGAATTTCTACTTTTTCTAATTGATTATACTGTCGTACCAGACGATAGGCTATATTAGCCATTTCTTTGCCTAAAGTTGATGGAGTTGCTGGCTGTCCATGAGTACGTGATAGTATAGGTATATCTCGATAGTTTATTGCTAGTTTTTTAACTGCATGAATCACTTTCTGCCAAATAGGCAGTATTACTTCCTTACGAGCAGTAGCAAGCATTAGAGCATAAGATAAATTATTAATATCTTCTGATGTACAAGCAAAATGAAAAAATTCGCTAGCTTTTTGTAAAATAGGTAATGTTACTGCTTTTTCTTTTAGAAAATATTCAATGGCTTTAACATCATGGTTAGTCGTACGTTCAATAGTCTTAATACGATCAGCATCTTCTAAACTAAAATTGTTTATTATAGCATCAAGATAAGCATTTGTCTTATCATCAAATGAGGCTATTTCTTTAATATTAGCGCAAGAAGCTAGTTTTTGTAGCCAACGTACTTCTACTTGGACACGAAATTTTAGTAAGGCAAATTCACTAAAAATTGCCCGTAATAAGTTTACTTTATCACTGTAACGACCGTCTATAGGAGAAATAGCGGTTAAAGAACATAATTCCATTTTTATCTATTTCCGATATTATTTTATATGCGCTAATAGCCGTAAATTTAACATAAACTATAGTTTACTACCTTCTATTTAGATAGAATAGCAATATCTATTGCTACTAATAAAATTATATATAATATATTTAATTATAATATAACGATATTGCTTAACTATTGACGTGCCATTACAGTAAAGACTGATAACTTATTTCTTGATTAAATATCAAGTATAGCTCTTAGGATAGTTGATTTATATTGAAGAATAAAGAAAACTGAAGTAGTTTAAATTTAGGATATAACTATTTTGGTGTACTGTCTAGTAGGTGATAAAAGCTAAAATTAGCTCCCTAATGGTTTTCTTATCTCTATAGTACCTCCACCTATACATTGTTCTGCTAGATAAAATACTGCAGACTGGCCAGGTGTTACTGCTGCTACTGGATAATCAAAGTCTACTTGTAACTGATTATTAGCGATTGGTTTGATTAAACAACCTATATCAGATTGTCGATAGCGTGTTTTAACGGTACATCGAAGTGGTGTACTTAAAGTAGTACGATCAACCCAGTATAATTTGGAGGCAATGAGACCATTAGACATAAGACGTGGATGATTATGTCCTTGGGCAATTATTAATAAATTATGATTGATATCTTTATCTACTACATACCAAGGATCTTGACTACCATTTTTAGTACCACCAATACCTAGTTTTTTACGTTGACCAAGAGTATAATACATTAAACCTTGATGATAGCCGATATATTCATTATCAACTGTGATAATTGCTCCTGGTTTAGCTGAAATATAACGACTAAGTAAATCACTTAATTTACGTTTGCCAATAAAACAAATACCAGTAGAGTCTTTTTTAGATGCAGTTACTAATCCTTGTTTTGCTGCTATTTCTCGTACTCTGAGTTTATTTAGTTTGCCTAATGGGAAAAAGCAGCGGGCCATCTGTTGGTATCCAATGGTATAAAGGAAGTAACTTTGATCTTTTTGATTATCTAATCCTCTTAGTAACCTACTTTTTCCATTAATGTCCTTACGAATTACATAATGTCCGGTAGCGATATAATCAGCACCGAGATTTTGTGTTGCAAAATCTAAGAAAACTTTAAACTTAATATTTTTATTACATAGTATATCTGGATTAGGAGTACGTCCAACCTGATATTCTGCTAGAAAATATTCAAATACATTATCCCAATACTCTGCTGCAAAGTTTACCTTATGCAATATAATACCTAATTGATTACAGACAGCTTGTGCATCCGCTAGATCTTTAGCAACCGTGCAATATTGTTCATGATCATCTTCTTCCCAATTTTTCATAAATAGACCTTCTACTGTATAACCTTGTTGTAGTAATAACAAAGCAGATACAGAAGAATCAACACCACCTGACATACCGACAATAACTTTTTTATTAATAATGTTCATCATTATCTATATCTATTTAGACTTATGAATCTAGTAATCTACCTAATTCACAATTCATCTTATTATTATCTGACACAGACTAATCTAATATTTTTTTCTGGAAACTTGAAGAAAGTTATCTGTTATAAGATAACCGTACAATGTTTTTTGGGGCTCCTCTGACTGGACTCGAACCAGTGACATACGGATTAACAGTCCGCCGTTCTACCAACTGAACTACAGAGGAATTATTAGATAATAATATATTATCTCTTAACCCAGAGCAATATAAAAACGTGAGTTAATCCGCTTTTTATTAGCTAAATATGCGTTGAGCAATTAAATTTTCATTAGTAGCTAGTTATATTTAGATTTAACATTGCAGGTTTAATGTTAGCCGAGATATTTGAACTACAAATCGTTAAGTCTCACTTATTAGACATTATTTATCATAAAAGTAGTTAGCCACTAAAATAATATTTTAGATGAAGATAAAGATTATAAGTATTATATCATAATGTAAAATTATGTCATTATTTTCGCTCATATCATATGATAGGTAGTAGTTGCAGTACCGTAAATAGTCATAGATTAATACGCTCAATACCAAGTAATTATAACATATAGTAATATCATTTACTTCTGCAGAGTTAATTAAAGGCAATTGAGTAAGCAATCTACAATAATATGATTTATTCAAGAAAAAATTCTACTATTCTTAGATAAGTATAAACTAATATTATTAGTTCTTAGTAATAAATTATTAGAGAATAATAGATTAGTAACCATTACAATTGCTAATTTATTGATAGATAAAATAATCGCAAACAAAGCACAAAGAGAATAAATCAGTATGAATGATATACGTATAGAAATAGACTCTATGGGGGCAATTGAGGTCCCCGCAGTAAAGCTTTGGGGAGCACAAACTCAGCGTTCACTACAATTTTTTCAGATTTCTTCTGAAAAAATACCGCAAGAAGTAATTTATGCTTTAGCTCAAATAAAACTAGTTACTGCTATGGTTAATTCTCAACTTGGATTACTCAAGAAACAATATGCTAATGCTATTATTCAAGCAGCAGACGAAGTTCTAGCTGGTAAACATGATAATGAATTTCCTCTAGTGATTTGGCAGACCGGTTCTGGTACTCAAAGTAACATGAATATGAACGAAGTCCTAGCTAATAGAGCTAGCGAACTATTGGGTGGTAAACGTGGTAAAGCACGACTAATTCATCCTATTGATGATGTCAATAAAAGTCAAAGTTCTAATGATGTTTTTGCTACTGCAATGCATATAGCTGCAGTAGTAACTATATATGAATCTTTAATTCCACAGATTAAAAATTTAAAAAATAGCCTAAGCAAGAAATCTAATAACTTTAGTAAAATTATTAAAGTTGGTCGTACTCATCTTCAAGATGCAATACCACTAACATTAGGTCAAGAAATTTCTGGTTGGGTAACGATGTTAGAACATAGCCTAATACATATAGAAGATAGTATACCACATTTATGTGAACTAGCTCTGGGTGGTACAGCAGTTGGTACTGGTCTCAATACTCATCCTGAGTATGCTGTACGGACAGCCACAATAATTGCTGATTTAACTGGTCATCCATTTGTCACTGCTCCCAACAAGTTTGAATCACTAGCTACCTGCGATGCTTTAGTATATGCACATGGTGCATTAAAAAGCTTAGCCGTATCGCTAATGAAAATAGCAAATGACGTACGTTGGTTATCTTCTGGACCTAGATGTGGCATAGGCGAGATCATAATACCAGAAAATGAACCTGGTAGTTCTATTATGCCAGGTAAAGTTAATCCAACACAATGTGAAGCTATTACTATGCTGTGTTGTCAAGTAATGGGTAATGATGCTGCAATTAATATTGGTGGTGCTTCTGGTCAATTAGAACTAAATGTTTATCGTCCTATGGTTATTTATAATTTTATGCAATCAGTACGCTTATTAACAGATGGTATTAATAGTTTTAATAAAAATTGCGTTATAGGTATAGAACCTAATTATGATCGTATTCAACAGTTATTAAATCAGTCACTTATGCTAGTTACTGCACTTAACATACATATTGGTTATGATAAAGCAGCAGAAATTGCACAAAAAGCTTATAGAGAGAGTATTTCATTGAAACAAGCTGCAATAAAATTAGGTTATCTATCAGAAAAACAATTTGATGAATGGGTACAACCGGAAAATATGATTAGTGCACAATAATCTAAACTGAATATTTAGAAAGGTTAAGTATGATTACTACAGACGCAAATAATGCGGTAGCCTCTGTTGCCTACCGAGTGAACGAAGTAATTGCTATTTACCCTATTACTCCTAGTTCAACAATGGCGGAACAGGCAAAAACCTGGTTTGATTTAGGGACCACCAATATTTGGGGTGATATACCTAGGGTAGTAGAAATGCAATCTGAAGCTGGAGCAATTGCAACAGTACATGGTGCAATACAAACTGGCGCACTATCTACCTCTTTTACTTCTTCCCAAGGTTTATTACTAATGATTCCTACGCTATATAAAATTGCAGGGCAACTCATGCCTTTTGTGCTACATGTTGCTGCTAGGACTATAGCTACTCATGCATTATCAATCTTCGGAGATCATTCAGATGTTATGTCAGTACGTCAGACTGGTTGTGCCATGTTATGTGCAAGTAATGTACAGGAAGCACAGGATTTTGCTTTAATTGCTCAAATCGCTAGCTTAAATAGTCGTCTACCATTTATCCATTTTTTTGATGGATTTCGTACTTCACATGAAATAACTAAAATAGTTCCTATCTCAGATGATACACTAAAATCAATAATACCTCATGCTGCTATCGACGCACACCGTAGTCGCGCATTAACTCCTGATAGACCAGTTATTCGTGGAACATCAGCTAATCCAGATACCTATTTTCAAACTAGGGAAGCTACTAATTCTTGGTATAAGAATGCTTTTTATCATGTTCAGCAAGCAATGAATAGTTTTGCAACTAGTACTGGCCGTCAATATAATCCGTTTGAATATTATGGCCATATAGAAGCAGATAGGCTAATTATAATTATGGGTTCAGCAATTGGTACCTGCAAAGAAGTCATTGACTATTTACTTAATCGCAATGAAAAAGTTGGTATGGTCAAAGTTAGATTATATCGTCCTTTTTCTGCAACTAATTTACTAGCTATTATTCCGACAACAGTTCAGGCAGTAGCTGTTTTAGATCGTACTAAAGAACCGGGCGCTTTAGCTGAGCCTTTATATCTAGATGTAATGACAGCATTGGCAGAAAGCTATAGTTTAGGTCAACGTAAAACATTACCACGTACTATAGGTGGCCGCTATGGGCTAGCTTCTAAAGAGTTTGATCCTGCGTGTGTAATAGCAATTTTCACAGAACTCACATTATTAAATCCCCGTAAGCGTTTTACAGTAGGAATATTTGATGATGTTACTCAATTATCACTATCAATACCAGATAATCCTTTACCACGTCAGGCTAAATTAGAAGCATTATTCTACGGATTAGGTAGTGATGGTTCAGTATCAGCTGTTAAAAACAATATTAAGATTATTGGAAATAATACATCATTATTTGTACAAGGTTATTTTGTTTATGATTCTAAAAAAGCAGGTAGCTTGACTGTTTCCCATTTAAGAATAAGCCATAAACCAATTAATTCAGCTTACTTAGTCAATCAAGCAGATTATATTAGCTGTAACCAATATTCCTTACTTAATAAATACCATATAATTTCTCGATTACGTCCTAGAGGAATATTTCTAATGAATACTTCTTATAGTTATGAAGAAGTATGGATTAAATTACCACAGGAAGTACAACTACTACTAGTTCAACGTCAAGCGCGTTTTTATGTTATCAATGCTCAGAAGATTGCACTTGAATGTAAACTTGGTAATAGAATTAATACTATTATGCAAATAGCTTTTTTCCAATTAACTAATATTTTAACTATAGATCAAGCACAACAAGCTTTACAACAAGCAGTTATAACTAGCTATAGCCATAAAGGTCAAGAATGGATTAAGTCAAACTTACAAGCAATCAAGGCAGCATGTAACGCACTAATTGAGGTACCTCTTGGTCATATAAATAAAGATAGTCCTATACTGCCACCCATAGTTTCTAATACAGCACCTAATTTTGTCAAAACAGTTACCGCTGTCATACTAGCAGGTCTAGGTGATACTTTACCAGTATCTGCTTTTCCACCAGATGGTACTTGGCCTATAGGTACTGCTCGTTGGGAAAAACGTAATATTGCTGAAACCATTCCAATATGGACAGCTGAGCTTTGTACACAATGTAATTATTGTGTTGCTGCATGCCCACATGCAGCTATACGTGCTAAAGTAGTAGCTCCGACAGCGCTAGATGGCGCTCCTACTAGCCTAAAATTTATTGATGCCAAAATGCGTCATATGTATGGACAAAAATATTTACTGCAAGTAGCACCAGAAGATTGTACAGGTTGTGGACTATGCGTTAAAGTCTGTCCTGCTAGGGACCGGAAGAATAGAGAACATAAAGCTATTAATATGGTTTCACACCTCGATTTTCTTCAAGCAGAGAAAACTAATTACGATTTTTTCCTGAATTTACCTGAAATTAATACCACAATTTTAGAACGTATTGACATACGTACATCGCAGCTAATTACTCCTCTATTTGAATATTCAGGAGCTTGTTCTGGTTGTGGTGAAACACCTTATATAAAAATATTAACTCAGCTTTACGGTGATCGATTATTAATTGCTAATGCTACTGGTTGCTCATCTATTTATAGTGGTAACTTACCAACAACACCTTATACCACTAAAGCTGATGGGCGAGGTCCAGCTTGGGCAAATTCTTTATTTGAGGATAATGCTGAATTTGGTCTTGGCTTCCGTTTAACGATAGATCAACATCGTAAAAGAGTACTACGTTTGCTAAACAAGCACCGTTTGATATTACCTCCATTACTGTTCGAGGGTTTATGTGCAACTGATACTTCAGTAGAAGAGCGTCGAAAACAGATAGCTGAACTACGTATTTTACTGAATAAACTGAAAACAAAAAATACAGAGGTTAATCAGTTATATGACAATGCAGATTATTTAGTTGATAAATCTATATGGCTTATAGGTGGTGATGGATGGGCCTATGATATAGGCTTTGGTGGATTAGATCATGTTTTAAGTTTAACTGAAAACATTAATATTTTAGTACTTGATACCCAATGTTATTCTAACACTGGTGGCCATCAGTCTAAAGCAACACCACTTGGTGCTGTGACTAAGTTTTGTGAACAAGGTAAGCTTAAAGCGCGTAAAGATTTAGGTATAAGCATGATCATGTATGGTCATATTTATGTAGCACAAATTTCTCTTGGCGCTAACATGAATCACTCAGTCAAAACCATTCAAGAAGCAGAAACTTATCCTGGACCGTCTTTAATAATAGCTTATTGTCCATGTGAAGCCCATGGCTATGATCTTGCTCTTAGCCATATTCAAATGCAAAAGCTAACTGCGGCAGGTTTTTGGCCATTATATCGCTTTGATCCACGACGTTATGATGAAGGTAAGTTACCGCTAATATTAGACTCTCGTCTACAAATAAAAGAGCTATCAACTATTTTACTTAATGAGCAACGTTTCCGTAGAAGCAATGTTAATCTAGATATAGAACGAGAAATCAAGCAAAAATATGAATTTTTGGCGCGTATGGCAGGTAGTTAATCCACTTAATAGTAAATATTAAGCTGCAATCTGATATCGATAGATTAGATTGTTCTTTTTAAGAGTTTATTTAGTACAGGGATAATTGATGGTAAAATACCATGCCATAATAAAAAAGAATAAGCAGCCTGGCTGACTAACATACCTAAACCGTTGAGGTATTTTTTTGCGCCATGCTGTCGACACCATGTAATAAATGCGGTATCACCTTCCTGCTGATAACACATATCATAGCAAAATAATTGCTCATGAATCAATGAATAAGGTAAAAAATTACTAAAATTATCAGCTGATGTGGCATTAATTATTAAATCAAATTTAACTTTTTCTAGTTGTAGTTGTTCAATAGGTAAAGTACTCAGATTTTCCATATATTTATAACAACTAACCAGTTTTTTTGCCCCAAGAAAAGTTCGATTCACTAATATAATATTACAATTATAATTGTGTATAAGTGGTGCTATCACCCCACGTGCAGCACCACCAGCACCAACTAATAGTACCCTGCTTTTTATCTTTTTATGTAATACATAAAAATGATGTAAATCACTTATTAAACCAATACCATCAGTATTAGCACCTAACAACAAATTGTTCGGTAATTTTACTATGGTATTAACTGCACCAACAAGCGATGCATGTTTAGTTATATGATCACATAAATTTAAAGCATGCACTTTAAATGGAGCAGTAATATTAGCTCCTCTTCCATTTCTATGGAAGAAATGTTGCAACGTTTGATTGAAAAATACAGAGTTAGTTAAAATACTGCTATAAGACGAATTAATGCCAGTTTCTATGGCGAACAAAGCATAAATCTGCGGTGATAGACTATGTTTAATTGGGTTACCAAAAACAGCAAAAGTATCTATAATAATGCCTCCATAATTTATTAGCCTCGACGAATTAATTGACCACTAATAGCATCACGTATCTCTGATGGAGAATATCGACCTTCTATTATCTGGTCCATTACAGGAAAAGCTGCCCCAAATTGTTGACGCACTTCGCAAATATTACGTGCTGGAGATTGTCCACTTACATTAGCACTAGTAGATACTATTGGTTTACCGAATGCTAGACATAACATTCGAACAGGCTTAAATGCACTAATACGTACCGCTAATGTAGAAAATTTTCCTGTTAACCAACAGGGCGTAGTAGTACGAGCTGGTATAGTCCAAGTTATAGGACCTGGCCATAGAGAAAACATACGGGCACGTTGGTTGATATTCAGACTATTATCATCAATATAGTTAGCTAATTGCTCATAATTAGCAGCAACTAATATTAGGCCTTTTTGCCAATCTCTTTTCTTTAGAGTAAGTAACGTGTGTACTGCTTTTTCGCTATCTGGATCACAACCTAAACCAAACATAGCTTCAGTAGGATACGCAACTACTTGTTGTTGATGCAATAGCTTAATTATATGATAAATTTTTAGCAAAATTATCTCATAGATTAAAAGTGTTCTAATGAAATTCATCATAAGTAAAATCGTTTAAACTAAGATTCTTATTTAATGAAGATAAGAGCAAAGTTATGAATTTCTATGCTATAGTACTATGATTGTTAGATCACGATCAAACTAATTTATTAATACATAATCTTAGGGTTAATTATACTTAATATCATTAAAAGTTATAGTGAATTATGCGATTGAGACATATTATATATATTAATAAGCTAAATATAGCTTTAAAATGAGACGACACTTTATATGTCCTTATTACCAATTTTGTATTACCCTGATCATCGTTTACGTCAAATATCTAAACCAGTGAATAAAATTAATAATAGTATCTATCGTATTGTATACGATATGTTTGATACTATGTACCATAAAAATGGTATTGGTCTAGCTGCACCGCAAGTCAACATTAACTTAAATATTATTGTTATTGATGTATCAGAAAATAAAGAACAGCGTCTGGTACTTATTAATCCTGAGTTATTAGCAAAAAGTGGTGAAACTGGTATTCATGAAGGTTGTTTATCAATACCAGAGCAACATGGATTTGTTCCACGGGCAAAAAATATCAAAGTACGAGCACTAGACTTAAATGGTAATAGCTTTAATTTAGAAACTAATGATCTGCAGGCTATTTGTATTCAACATGAAATGGATCATCTAGTAGGTAAATTATTTATTGATTACCTTTCACCGCTCAAACGTCAGCGTCTTTTGAAAAAAATGAAACAATTAATACGTAATCTAGATTAAGCTAATCAACATTTAACTAAATATTAAAGTAATTATCGTGTGAGAATCTATGCGTATTCTTTTTGCTGGTACGCCAAGTTTTGCGGCTCATTATTTATCGGTTTTAATAAATTCGCCTTATAAAGTTGTTGGTGTCTTAACACAGCCTGATAGAGCTGCAGGGCGTGGTAATTATTTAGCAACTAGTGCCGTTAAACAACTAGCAATAAAACATAATTTACCGGTATTTCAACCAGAATATCTTCATGAAAATAACGGAAAGCACATAATTGAGCATATTAGTGTAGATATTCTTGTCGTAGTAGCCTACGGTATGATTATACCACAGGATATGCTAATGTTTCCTAAGCTAGGTGGTATTAATATACACGGTTCATTATTGCCTCGTTGGAGAGGGGCTGCTCCTATTCAACGAGCATTATGGGCAGGTGATATTAAAACAGGTATAACTATTATTCAGATGGATGATGGACTGGATACTGGTCCTATATTATATCAAGTTGCTTGTAAAATCTTACCTGTTGATACTAGTACTACTTTATACGCTAAATTAGCTAAAATTGGTTCTACTGCTTTACTAGCTACTCTTAAACAGATAATTACTGGTAGCCAAGTAATAGAACCACAGAATAATAAGTTTGCGACCTATGCACGAAAACTAAACAAGAAAGAAGCACGAATAGATTGGCAACTAACTGCTAATCAGTTAGAGCGTTGTATTAGAGCCTTTAATCCTTGGCCAATAAGTTTCTTCAAAATAAGAGATACCATAATTAAGGTATGGGGTGCACAAATAGATGATATTAATTATCATCATATACCTGGTACAATACTATCAGTAGATCCAGTGGGAATTAAGATAGCTACTGGTAAAGGAGCAATAATAATTACGCAAATACAACTAGCTGGAACAAAACAAATGCCAGTTAAAGATTTCCTTAACTCACGTCCTACCTGGTTTATTCCAGGTAACATTTTAGAATAAAAATTTGATTGCTCTTTATGGTAATATAAAATTTAATATTATCTATATAAATATTAGTTAATCTCATTATAAGTGAGAATTAGATTACGGAGGAGGTAGGATTCGAACCCACGGAAAGTCTCCCTTCTCCGGTTTTCAAGACCGGTGCCTTAAACCACTCGACCACTCCTCCATAAATCAACTTACTATAAACATGGTTCATTTTATTGTAAATAGCATTTTTGTTATTTTGTTGCTCTTAGTAATATTTTACTACTATTTGATGATTAAAATTAAACTAATCCCTGTAACTTATAAATCATTTTTATATGCTAAGATATACCTAATTGCTAAGATATACCTAATAGGGAAAATAAAAATGCAATTAAATAACATAGAAATCGCCACGGATATTAAGGGATATTTAATCCGGGCAAGTGATTGGAGTGAGGCATTAGGAGTTGAAATAGCTCGCCGGGAAAAAATTGAGCTTAGAGAAGAACATTGGCAAGTTATATATTTTATGCGTTCTTTTTATTATGAGTTTAATATATCACCAACTGTTCGTATGTTAGTAAAAAGCATGGAACAAAAATATGGCAAGAATAAAGGCAATAGTACTTATTTATTTAATCTTTTTCCTCAAGGTCCTGCTAAACAAGCAGCTAAAATTGCGGGGCTTCCACAACCAGTGAAATGTTTATAAATAATTTTATTACTCTACTATAATAGATAAAATTTATCTGTGTTCCCTTGATTTATTCGTAGCTTCCCCCTATCTTAGTTCTTAGCCCTATTAATAGGAGGCATTATGATAGCTAGCAAATTTGGCATAGGACAACAAGTTCGTCATAAACTTTTTGGGTACTTAGGTGTAATTATTGATGTAGATCCAGAATATTCACTAGATAAGCCCTATATTGACAAAATTGCTGCGGATGATAGCCTACGTACTGCTCCTTGGTATCATGTAGTGATGGAAGATGAAGATGGAAAACCTGTACATACCTATCTTGCAGAAGCTCAACTCGGCTATGAAGCTTTTTTAGAACATCCAGAACAACCAACTCTAGATGAACTAGCTGAATCTATTCGTTTGCAACTACAAGCACCACGTTTAAGAAACTAACAGATATATATGAATGTAGATTATTATTGCTGATTTAAGTCTACTAGATAACTATAGTTAGTTAGGAGTGTTGTTAATTAAAACACTCCATTTTAGTTATTAACTAATAATAGTTAAATTATTTTACTTCCATGAAGTTTTACTAGTGATAAGTAAAAAATATATAGATATCTATGATCTCTAACTACTAGAATTAGAAATTCTATTTTTCTATTATCCAGATAGAATTAATTCATCTTCCTAAATGAGCTAATTACTTAACACATTTGACTAACAATAAATTATTATGGCAGGATTTATTTCCTAATACAAAAAATTTTGAGGCTGTTTTTCAACAACTATATGAGCCTTTAGAATTACCTTTGTTTCATATCCAAAATAGATTAATTAGCTGTTTGAAACAACTTTGTCATTCTAAACATCCTAGTAGTTTTATGTTGCTTAACGCTAGAGAAGAAGAAGAATATTTTCAATTAATTACTGATACAGTTAAAACTATTATGCCTATAGCTCAGAAACCAATAGGTGGAAGATATATAGTCACAGGTATGAATATTCATTGGGATAATAAATCACAAATAAAAGATAATTTCACTGCTAAAGATGTCTGTACTTGGCAAGCTTGGGTAGAACAAGAGCAACTATTTGGAGGATTATACTGCTACAAAGATATTATTAATCTACAACCAGGTTTAGTACACAACATTAATGGTGGTATTTTAGTCATAGGTGCCCATACACTAGTTAGTCAACCTCTATTGTGGTTGCGTTTGAAACAGATGATTCTTAATCAGCGTTTTGATTGGTTACCGGCCAACAACAATCAACCACTTTCAGTTTATATTCCTTCTATGCCAATTAACTTACGACTAATTATAATTGGTGAACATAAAACACTAACTATATTAAATAATATAGATCCTAATATTTTTAGAATAGCATTATATGGAGAATTCGAATTAAATAAGTGTATTAACAATGCTCAAGACATGAAACAATGGTGTTCATGGGTTAATACATTAGCATATAATCAAGGATTTAAAGCTCTAAACCATGATGCTTGGCCAGAATTAATTAAACAAGCGGTACGTTATAGCGGCGATCAGTTTCATTTGCCACTTTGCCCACATTGGCTAACACATAGACTAAAGGAAGCAGCTCTATACTGCAATAAACAACCAATAAATGCCACAGCGTTGTTAGAAAGTAATCGTATCCGCTTTTGGCAGGAAAGTTATCTTTGTGATTTGATACAACAAGAGATAACTGAAGGACAAATTATGGTAGATACGGAAAAAAAAATAACTGGTCAAGTTAATGGACTATCTGTTCTATCTTTTTCTAGTCATCCATTAATTGTTGGTCAACCATCGCGTATTAGTTGCGTAGTATATTTTGGTGATGGAGAAATTAATGATATCGAAAGCAAAGCCGAACTAAGTGGTCATCTTCATACAAAAGGGATGATGATTATGCAAGCATTCCTTATGTCAGTACTTAAGCTAGAACGTCAATTACCTTTTTCTGCATCGTTAGTATTTGAGCAGTCATACGATGAAATAGATGGTGATAGTGCCTCGCTTGCTGAACTAGTAGTACTTATTAGTGCATTAGCCAATCAGCCTATAGATCAACAAATAGCTATTACTGGATCTGTTGATCAATTTGGCAGAGTTCAGTCTATAGGCCACGTCAATGAAAAAATTGAATGTTTTTTTAAACTATGCCAGACACGCGGACTTACTGGTACTCAAGGTGTTATTATTCCTCTCACTAATGTTCGTCATTTATGTTTACATGATGATGTTATTCAAGCAGTACAACTAGGAACTTTTTCGCTATGGCCAGTAAATAATATTTATCAAGCATTAGAAATCCTCACAGCAATGCCTTTTGATCACGAAATTCTTCCAAGTTTAATGAAATATATTCGTGAGCGTATTCTTCAAATTTATAGATATGAACAAAAACAGTTACCATGGTATTTACGTTGGTTAACTAAGCTAATTATAAAAAAATAAATCATTGATCTGTCATTACTAGTATATGAATTAAGGTTGATAAAAGATGATAGAAAAACGTGAATTTTATTCAAAAGAAGATTTAATAGCATCTAGCCGCGGTGAATTATTTGGTGAAAGAGGCCCTCAGCTTCCGGCGCATCAGATGTTAATGATGGACCAGGTAGTTAAAATCACTAAGTATGGTGGACATTATAATAAAGGTTTCATGGAAGCTGAACTAGACATTAAGCCTGATATGTGGTTCTTCTGTTGTCATTTTATTGGAGATCCAGTGATGCCAGGATGCTTAGGTTTAGATGCTATGTGGCAATTAGTAGGTTTCTATCTTGGTTGGATTGGAGGTAAAGGTAAAGGTCGGGCGCTTGGTGTAGGTGAGGTAAAATTTATTGGTCAAATTTTACCTAGTGCTAAAAAAGTTACTTATCGTATTCATTTTAGACGCATTATCCACCGTCAGCTATTAATGGGTATGGCTGATGGTGAAGTTATTTGTGATGGTAAAATAATTTATACCGCCACTGATCTAAAAGTTGGTTTATTTCAAGATCCGACGATTTTATCGTAGACCAATATTGATAAACTTTTAATTAGAGTAATATTATTACTTACTAAAGTAAGTAATAATATTAGATTATATAATGGGTATATATACTCATAAATATATATACGTTATTTTTCTTTCTTATTAAAATTGCGACTAAAGATCGCTAATAATATCCTTAATAAGACGTGGACCATGAAAAATAAAGCTTGAATAAATCTGAATAAGTGTCGCGCCAGCTGCCATTTTTTCTCTTGCTGATATTAGAGAATCAATACCACCAACACCAATAATAGGTAATTTACCTTGTAACTTAGATGATAAAATACGAATAACTTCAGTACTCATTAATTGTAAAGGACGTCCACTTAAACCTCCAGATTGTGAACTATGATCTAATCCATGTACTAATTCTCGACTAGTAGTTGTATTAGTTGCAATAATTCCATCTATCTTATGCTGAACAAGAAGATCAGCCATTTGGATAAGCTCAGATTCAGTCATATCAGGTGTAATTTTAACTGCTATTGGTACATATTTATGGTGATACTCTTGTAGTTTCGCTTGTTTATCTTTTATAGCTCGTAACAAATCATCTAATATTTCTCCAGATTGTAAAGTTGTGAGCTGAGGAGTATTAGGTGATGAGATATTTACTGCAATATAATTAGCGTAAGGATATACTTTTTCCATGCATATCAAATAATCATCTTTTCCTTGTTCTATAGGTGTATCTTTATTTTTACCAATATTAATACCTAAAACACCACCAAAATGTGATTTTTGTATGTTATTAACTAGGTTATCCACACCCTTATTGTTGAATCCCATACGGTTTATCAAACCGTATGCCTTGGTTAATCGGAAAAGTCGTGGTTTTTCATTCCCAATTTGGGCATGCGGTGTTACCGTACCTACCTCAATAAAGCCAAAACCCATAGCACCGAGAGCATCAATGCATTCACCGTTTTTATCTAGTCCAGCAGCTAGACCTAGTGGATTTTTGAAAGCAATACCCATACAGGTAACAGCTTTAGTAGGAACCGATTGTCTTACTAAATATTCTAGCGGGGTACCAGCAATACGTTTGAGCTGCTGAATAGTTAATTCGTGAGCTTTTTCCGGGTCTAGTTGGAATAAGAACTGCCTTATAAGAGGATACAACATGATATCTCCTGATTTTTTTATTTAAACGGTTTTTTTCGTATCTCATAAAAGGAAAATAATGTCATGAACGTATATATGCTTTCTTTCTAACTTAATTCCAAGTTGGCAAACGAACCATAATAAAATATACACCTTTTAATAAACAAAAAGAGCAAAATTTCTAATAGAAAATAAATTTTTTCTTCGAAAATGGTGGTAAGTAGAATTGACTTTACTAACTAAGATATGAAATTTTCTATATGAGCCAAATTTTTGCTAATGTATATAGAAAAAATATTCCMGAATCTAGAAGTAAATTTATACATCTTGATTATAAGATATGTAGCAATAAATAAAGTATACATGCCTAGGTATTATATAAGATATACTTATCAATAACAAGGAATAATTTAGTAATTACTTTTACTAGCGGATAAATAATATTTATGATCATACTACCCATAGCAAAAATATTACAAGGAATTATTTTAGCAGCTGATCATGAAGTCATTGTACAAGGTTGGGTGCGTACTCGTAGGGATTCTAAAGCAGGAATTTCATTTCTTTCTATTTACGATGGATCATGTTTAGATTCATTACAAGTAATAATTAATCATGATCTTCCAAATTATAAAAGTGATGTTTTGCATTTAACTACAGGCTGCTCAGTAGTAATAACTGGAAGTATCGTTACATCAATTGGTGTTGGTCAGCACTTTGAGATACAGGCTAAAAATATTAAAGTACTAGGGTGGGTTAAAAATCCAGAAACATATCCTATAACAGCTAAAAAGCATAGTCTTGAATTTTTAAGAGAAGTAGCACACTTACGCCCACGTACTAATATCATTGGCGCAGTTACTAGAGTACGACATACTTTAGCACAGGCTATTCATCGTTTTATGCATATAGAAGGCTTTTTCTGGGTTTCGACTCCATTAATTACTACTTTTAATTGTGAAGGTGCCGGCGAAATGTTCCGTGTTTCTACACTAGATTTAGAAAATTTACCTTATACCAGTAAAGGTAAGATAAACTATGAAAAAGATTTTTTTGGTAAGGAAGCTTTCCTAACAGTTTCAGGTCAGTTGAATGGAGAAAGTTATGCCTGTGCTTTATCTAAAATATATACTTTTGGCCCTACATTTCGAGCAGAAAACTCGAATACTAGTCGTCATTTAGCAGAGTTTTGGATGGTTGAACCTGAAGTTGCATTTGCTAATTTAACAGATATTGCTATTCTTGCAGAAAAAATGCTGAAGTATATTTTCAATGCTATTTTAATAGAACGTGTTGATGATATCAATTTTTTTGCAGAACAGATTAACAAAAATATTATTAAAAGATTAGAACAATTTATTAGTTCTAATTTTGCTCAAATAGACTATACCGAAGCAATAGATATCTTACAAAATTGTAAGCAAAAGTTTGATCATACTGTATTTTGGGGTATGGATCTGTTTGCTGAGCATGAACGCTATCTTGCTGATAAACATTTTCAAGCTCCAGTCGTCGTAACGAATTATCCAAAGGATATCAAAGCTTTTTATATGCGTATTAACGATGACGGTAAAACTGTAGCAGCGATGGATGTGCTAGCTCCAGGCATTGGTGAAATTATAGGTGGTTCACAACGTGAAGAACGCCTGGCTAAGCTAGATCAACGCTTAGCTGACAGAGGACTAAATATCGAAGATTATTGGTGGTATCGTGATTTACGTAGTTACGGAACTGTGCCTCATTCAGGTTTTGGATTAGGTTTAGAGCGATTAATGATTTATATAACAGGAATGCATAATATTCGTGATGTTATACCATTTCCTAGAAATCCGCGGCAGGCCTCATTTTGACAAAAATAAATTATCTTATAAAGATATCTATATTGTATATGGTTAATAGATAATTAAATCATTATTTTAAAAGACTATTTATGTTTGAATCTATCTCTACTGCTCCTACTGAACCTATTCTAGGCATGCTGGATGTTTTTCG
This sequence comes from Baumannia cicadellinicola str. Hc (Homalodisca coagulata), assembly GCF_000013185.1. Classification (GTDB taxonomy): domain Bacteria; phylum Pseudomonadota; class Gammaproteobacteria; order Enterobacterales; family Enterobacteriaceae; genus Baumannia; species Baumannia cicadellinicola_E. The sequence continues at coordinate 421,407 of NC_007984.1, read as the reverse complement.
GGCTGACAATAGACAGTATAAAATTAACCTAGGTATCGGAGTATACCAAGACGAAACTGGTAATACACCAATACTTAATAGTGTTAAACAAGCTGAAGCTTTATTACTAGATCAAGAAATAAATAAAAACTATCTTAGTATTGATGGTCTACCAATTTTTAATCATTACACTAAACAGTTATTATTTGGCGTAAATAATACCATAGTTAGTAATATTGTTGCTCGCTGTGCGCAAACACCAGGAGGTACTAGTGCTTTACGCGTAGCCGCTGAATTTTTATTACAGCATACAGCTGCAACGCGCATTTGGATTAGTAATCCTAGTTGGCCAAACCATAAAAATATATTTCAAGCTGCTGGTCTTCAGGTTAAGAAGTATGTTTACTATAATAGTATTAAACATACTATTGATTTTAATGGTATGCTTAATAGCCTTAGCCAAGCTAAAGCTAGTGATATAGTTTTATTTCACGGATGTTGCCATAATCCAAGTGGTATGGATTTAAGTATAGAACAATGGTCTGAACTAGCTAATTTAACAAGAAAAAAACATTTGTTGCCACTATTTGACTTATCTTATCAAGGATTTGCTTCTAGTTTAGAGAATGATACTGAAGGATTAAAAATTTTTTTTCTAACTAATAGTGAATTAATTATCTGTAGTTCTTACTCTAAAATGTTTAGTTTATACAACGAACGTGTTGGAGCTTGTACAATAGTAGCAACAGAAAGCGATATAGTTAATCGTGCATTTAGTCAAATTAAATCAATTATTCGTACTAACTACTCTAACCCACCGGCACATGGTGCATTAATTGTTGCAACTATACTTGGCAATGATAGACTACGTTCAATCTGGGAACGAGAACTACAACATATGCGGGAAAGAATCAAAAAGATGCGTATGTTATTAGTAACAACATTACAAGATAAAAATGTACAACAAGACTTTAGCTTTATTAACCAACAAAATGGTATGTTCTCATTTAGTGGTCTAACCCCCAAACAAGTATTAAAATTACGCCACCAGTTTGGTATTTATTTAGTTAATTCTGGTCGCATTAACGTAGCTGGTATTACTCTCAATAACATAGAGCAACTCTGTGAGGCAATTATTGCAGTACTATAATTATTAACTAAATTAGCTAGATTTTATTACTTGAATGAATAAGTACTACAACGCTCATTACCTATAGTAGACATAGGTCCATGTCCTGGTAAAAAAGTTATATCATCCTCTAGAGAGAATAGCTTCTCATTAATTGAGCGTAGTAATAATGTCAAATTACCACCAGGTAAATCAGTACGTCCAATTGCGCCTTTGAATAAGACATCACCCATATGAATAAATCGATGAACTTTGTTCCAAAGTACAATATGTCCAGGAGAATGACCAGGACAGTGTAATACATAATATTTTTCCAGACCAACGATAATAATATCACCATTTACTAACCAACGATCTGGTAAAAATGAATCTACCGGAGGAACACCAAATATTTTACACTGTTCAGACAGGTTTTCCAATAAAATTTTATCATCAGAGTGAGGACCTATAATAGGGACATCATAGTATCTTGCTAATTTTTTCACTGCTCCAACATGGTCAAAATGACCATGAGTTAGTAATATCTGTGTGATTGTTACATTAAATTTATCTATTTCAAAACATAGTCGTGATGCATCCCCACCTGGATCAATTAATGCGGCATCTTTGGTTTGATCACACCATATAAGTGAACAGTTTTGATTAAATATTGTTACTGGTATAATATGATACTTCATCATATGTTTATGATATCATCCTCTTTATTCAATTAATCATCTCTGTTTTAAATACTAATAACTTATATTATTGCGGATTTTTTTATGAATACTATATATTCTATCAAAAAAAGCTATATAGATATTTGATCTATATGCATATATTTTATGTATATTAATCATTATATATGATGATCTGCTATTAATATTACCAAATATTCTTCTGACCTGAGTAATAACACTTTTTCAATTACTGTTATACCTGCTAACTCACCAGAGAAATAAGGTATATTATGCTACTATTTTATTAGTAGTACTTATTTTATCAAAAAAATATATTGAATAACATTCAATATATTTTTCTGTCTTCTCTATCTTACTTATAACCCAATTTTAGATTAAGCAGTTAAAATATTCGATTTCTTTTATGTTAACTACTTCTTACTTTTTGCAAGAAAAAATGTTGCACTATTCAATAAATATCGTTAGGTTAAATAATGATATTTACTTATTGATCAATAAATCTACTTGTATTAAACATTATATAATACGTTTTATTTATATAAAAAAAATAATTTTATTAATTCATAAATATGGGAAAGCAGAGGAAGTTATTTCCCGAGATTTGTTGAGGTAGTTAATCATTAACTTAGGGCATAGGATATAATGGTAGAAAAATCACGATTACGGATCGCAATGCAGAAATCCGGTAGACTAAGCAAAGAATCTCAGCAATTACTCGAAAAATGCGGAATTAAAATCCATTTACAACAGCAAAGATTATTAGCATTTGCTGAAAACATGCCTATCGATATTATGCGGGTACGTGATGATGATATTCCAGGCCTAGTATTAGACAGTGTTGTAGATTTAGGAATTATAGGCCAAAATGTACTAGAAGAAGAGTTGCTGACACGTCGCGCTCAAGGTGAAAATCCACGTTATGTTACTCTACGCCGATTAGATTTTGGTACCTGTAGGTTATCAATAGCATTGCCCATAGATCAAGCATGGAATGGTCCAAAATGTTTGCAAAATAAACGTATAGCTACTTCTTACCCTCATCTACTAAAGCAATACCTAGATAAATTAGGTATTAGTTTTAAATCATGTTTATTAAATGGTTCAGTAGAAGTAGCACCAAGAGCTGGTTTAGCAGATGCAATATGTGATTTAGTATCTACCGGAGCTACTCTTGAAGCAAATGGATTGCGAGAAGTTGAAGTAATTTATCGTTCTAAAGCTTATTTGATTCAGCGTGATGGAGAACTTTCACTTTCAAAACAAGCACTAGTAGATAAATTAATGATCCGTATTCAGGGTGTAATTCAAGCTCGTGAATCTAAATATATTATGATGCACGCACCAACAGAACGACTAGATAATATTATTAGTTTATTACCAGGAGCAGAACGTCCTACAGTACTGCCATTGGCTAGCGATCATAACTTAGTAGTCATGCATATGGTTAGCCGTGAAACACTTTTTTGGGAAACTATGGAAAACTTAAAAGCTCTTGGTGCACGTTCTATTCTAGTACTACCCATTGAAAAAATGATGGAATAAGTAATGATTAATTCTCCTTTATCGATGCTTGTACGCTGGCATGATTATAATACCGAACAGCAAGCAATGTTATTGGCTCGTCCAGCCTTAAGTATATCAGAAAACGTTATTTCTACTGTAAACGAAATACTAACACAGGTTTGTCAAACAGGTGATCGTGCTCTCCGTAATTTTAACCTGCAATTCGATGGCATACATACTCCACAATTACGCATAACAGAAAAAAATATAGCCTTAGCTTCTAGTAGAATAGCTCCAGATGTTAAACAGGCTATCACAATAGCATTAACAAATATTAATCGGTTCCATCGTGCTCAAAAGTGCCCAGATATTGACCTAGAAACTCAACCAGGAGTTAACTGTCGCCAGTTAACTAAGCCTATTACATCAGTAGGATTATATATCCCTGGAGGATTAGCACCCTTGTTTTCTACAGTAATGATGTTAGCTATTCCAGCAAATATCGCAGGGTGTAAAAGGATTATTGTTTGTTCACCACCTCCTATAGCGGATGAAATTTTATATGTAGCACAATTATGTGGTGTACATGAAATTTACCAAGTAGGTGGTGCACAAGCTATCGCTGCTATGGGATTTGGTACTCAGTCAATTACTCATGTAGATAAAATTTTTGGTCCAGGGAATGCTTGGGTAACCGAAGCGAAACGCCAAATTAGCCAAAAACTAAATGGTGTAGCAGTTGATATGCAAGCTGGTCCTTCTGAGATAATTGTTATCGCAGACAGTAATGCTTATCCTTCTTTTATAGCAGCTGATCTACTTTCTCAAGCAGAACATGGTCCTGATTCTCATGTAATATTACTTACTAATGATATTAAAATAGCGGAGCAGGTAGCGTTAGAAATAGATATTCAGCTAAAAAATTTACCCCGTGCGGCAATTGCTCGCCAAGCTCTGGCTAATACTAAACTTATTATTGTAGATCATTTAGCTGAAGGTATAGCTATTAGTAATAGTTATGGTCCTGAGCATCTAATTATCCAAACATGTAATGCAGACAAATGGCTAACACATATTACCAATGCTGGATCAATCTTCCTTGGTTATTGGTCACCTGAATCAGCTGGTGATTATGCATCTGGTACTAATCATGTACTACCTACCTATGGTTATACCAAAACCTATTCTGGTATTAGTGTAGCTGATTTTCAAAAGCGTATTACGGTGCAAAATTTAACTCCTCAGGGGTTATTATTATTGGCATCAACTATCGAAACGCTAGCGCAGGCAGAACAGCTAACAGCGCACAAAAATGCCGTAACATTACGTGTTAATATGCTAAAGGAACTATCATGAGTATCTTAAATTTAGCTAGGACTAATGTATTAACGTTAGAACCTTATCAATCTGCCCGTAGGATAGGCGGGGGTAGTCAAGGTAATATTTGGTTGAACGCTAATGAATATCCACAACCTACATTTTATATGCTACGTAGTAGTAATCTCAACCGATATCCAGATTGTCAACCTCAAGAACTTCTTAATAGTTATGCAGCTTATGCTGGAGTACAACCGAACCAAGTTCTTGCTTGCCGTGGTGCAGATGAAGGAATTGAACTATTAATTCGTACTTTTTGTGAACCAAGTAAAGATAAAATTTTATTTTGTCCTCCAACATACGGCATGTACCGCGTTAGTGCCGAAACTTTCGGGGTAGCATATTGTGCTATTCAGGCACTTGACAATTGGCAGCTGGACTTAGATACCATTTATGCTCAATTAGATTGTGTAAAATTAATTTATATTTGTCATCCAAATAATCCTACGGGTAATATTATTAATCCGTCTGATATACGCCAATTACTAGATATAACTCATGGTAGGACCATACTAGTAGTAGATGAAGCATACATTGATTTTTATCCTACAGCTAGCATATCTAGCTGGATTAATCATTATCCACACCTAGTAATTCTACGAACTTTATCTAAGGCTTTTGCCTTAGCTGGCTTACGCTGTGGTTTTATTCTTGCAAATCCTGATATAATTAAACTGCTACTAAAAGTTATAGCACCTTATCCGATATCGCGACCAGTAGTAGATATTGCTAAACAAGCATTAAGCACCAAAGGTATACACCAAACTAAACGTCGGGTAGCTAATATTGACATTAATAGAAATTGGCTAATACAGCAATTAGCTGAATGTTCTTGCGTTAGTGTTGTCTTTCCAAGTGTGACTAACTATTTATTAGTACGTTTTCATCCAAATTATCATGTGTTTCAATCTCTATGGAAGAAGGGTACTATTTTACGTGATCAAAACCAACAAATAGGATTAGCTAACTGTCTGCGCATTACTATTGGAACTAGCTTAGAATGTCAAAATTTGCTTACAGCACTTCAGGCACTAACATTAGTTTCTCACAAGGAGTAATAGTAGTGAGCAAAAAAGTTTTATTTATCGATAGAGATGGAACCCTTATCAACGAACCACTTGATAATTTTCAGATTGATAGAATAGAAAAGTTGGTGCTAGAACCATATGTTATTAACGCATTACTCATCTTACAACAAGCTAATTTTCAATTAGTTATGGTTAGCAACCAGGATGGTCTTGGTACATCTAGTTTTCCTCAAGAGGATTTCGATCGTCCACATAATTTGATGATGCAGATTTTTAAATCACAGAATATTTTTTTTGATCAAGTATTAATTTGTCCACATTTAGCAAAAGATAAATGCCATTGCCGAAAACCAGGAATAGCTTTAGTTGCACCATGGTTAGTAGGTAATAAAATAGATAGAACCAAGAGTTATGTAATTGGTGATAGAGAAACTGATATAAAATTAGCATATAATATGGGCATTAATAGTTTACGTTATAATCGTAACACTATGAATTGGCAAGCAATATGTAATTATTTAACCAGTCTTAATCGATACGCACATGTTAAACGTATAACAAAGGAAACATCGATAAACGTTGAGGTATGGCTAGATAGAGAAGCTCCGAGTAAGATTAATACAGGTATTAATTTCTTTGATCATATGTTAGAGCAGATTGCTACTCATAGTGGATTATGCATGACAATTGAAGTTAAGGGCGATTTATATATTGATGATCACCATACTATTGAAGATACTGCAATTGCACTAGGAACAGCACTAAAACAAGGGCTTGGTGATAAACATGGTATTAACCGCTTTGGTTTTTTATTACCTATGGACGAATGTTTAGCACGTTGTGTAATAGATCTATCGGGCCGACCATTCCTCGAATACACAGCAGAATATAGTTATCAAAAAGTAGGTGATATGAGTACCGAAATGGTTGAACATTTCTTCCGCTCATTATCCTATGCTATGGCTTGTACACTATATTTAAAAACGGAAGGCAAAAATGATCATCATAGAGTAGAAAGCCTATTTAAAGTTTTTGGGCGAGCTCTACGTCAGGCAATATGCGTTGAAAGCAATGTTTTACCTAGCTCAAAAGGAGTACTATCATGAAAGTAGTAATCATTGATACTTGTTGTGCTAATTTGTTTTCCGTCATTGCTGCTATACGTCGTTTAGGTTATCAACCTGAAGTTAGTCACGATGCAAAAGTAATTTTACAGGCTAATAAGTTATTTTTACCTGGTGTAGGTACAGCGTATGCTGCTATGGAGCAGTTATATAACCGCAAGCTGATTGATTTAATCAAATTAATGACTCAGCCAGTGCTAGGTATTTGTCTAGGCATGCAGTTGCTAGGTAGTAGTAGTGATGAAAATGGTGGGGTAACAACACTTGGAATTATCAAAGCGTCTGTTAAAAGAATATCTAATTTTAACATGCCTTGGCCACATATGGGCTGGAATAAGGTAACACAGAAAGCAACAAATAACCGTCTATTTCACGGTATTCCAGAAGATAGTTACTTTTATTTTGTACATGGTTACGCTATGCAATTATGCGACGCAACTATAGCTCAAGCAAACTATGGTAAACCCTTTACCGCAGCTATCGCACAAGATAACTTTTTTGGCGTACAATTTCATCCAGAACGTTCTGGTACTGTTGGCCAACAATTACTAAAAAATTTTCTGGAGATGTAATAGTGATCATTCCTGCTTTAGATTTAATTAACAGTACTGTCGTACGACTACATCAGGGGAACTATCAGCAACAACGTTGTTATAGTGATGATCCACTGTATTACCTGCATAATTATTTACGTCAAGGTGCAGAAATGCTGCATTTAGTGGATTTAACAGGTGCACGTGATCCTTCTGCTCGTCAGATTAAGCTGCTAACTAGTTTGCTAGCTAGTGTTAAAGGGCGAACACTTGTGCAAGTAGGTGGAGGTATTCGTAATGCAGCAGATATAGAAGTTATGTTACAAGCTGGTGCACATCGTGTAGTAATAGGTTCAACAGCAGTAAAAAAACCACTAGAAGTACAACAATGGTTTAAACGTTTTGGGCCAGAAGCTTTAGTGCTTGCTTTAGATATACGTATAGATACCAATGGTAAGCATTGGGTAGCTGTTAGTGGATGGATGGAAAATTCTGGGGTACTTCTTGAACAAGTAATTGATCAATATACTCAGCAAGTCGAACTCAAGAATATTCTATGTACTGATATTTCTCGTGATGGCACATTATCTGGTATGAATATAGAACTATATCGATTGTTGTGTGGTAACTGGCCTAGCATTGCATTTCAATCCTCAGGAGGAATAGGTAGCTTAACTGATATTATTAAGCTACGTAATATTGGTGTCAAAGGCGTGATTATAGGTCGGGCATTATTAGAAGAAAAATTTACGCTTGCGGAGGCTATCGCATGCTGGCAAAAAGAATAATTCCCTGTCTTGATATACATAATGGGCAAGTGATTAAAGGAATGCAGTTTCGTAATCATAAAGTTATTGGTGATATCGTACCGATGGCTCAACGCTATGCCAAAGAAGGTGCAGACGAACTAGTATTTTATGATATTACTGCATCATCTGAAGGGCGAGTAGTAGATAAAAGTTGGATAGCTCGTGTTGCTGAAGTTATTGATATCCCATTCTGTGTAGCTGGTGGTATTAAAAGTGTCGCTCAAGCAGGTGAAGTAATTTCTTTTGGTGCGGATAAAATTTCTATTAATTCCCCTGCACTTAATGATCCATATCTAATTAGTAGGTTAGCTGATCGTTTTGGTGTTCAATGCATCGTAGCTAGTATTGATACTTGGTATGATATTCAACTTGATCGATATCAGGTTAATCAATATACCGGCGATGAAAATCGAACAAAAGTAACTAATTGGCAAACATTAGATTGGGTACAAGAAGTTCAGAAACTTGGTGCTGGTGAAATAGTACTAAATATGATGAATCAGGATGGCGTATGTAGAGGCTATGACTTACAACAGTTACGTTTAGTACGACAAACCTGCCATGTGCCATTAATTGCTTCAGGTGGAGCTGGAACTATGCAACATTTCCAGGAAGCATTAATTAATGCTGAAGTTGATGGTGTACTAGCAGCCTCAGTCTTTCACAAAAATATAATAAATATTCTTGAATTAAAAAAATTTCTGGCACGTGAAGGAGTAGAAATACGATTATGTTAACTGAAAAACAATTCCAAGATATTAATTGGCAGAAAAATGGTAATATAATGCCAGTGATTATTCAGCATTCCATATCTGGTGAAGTGCTAATGATGGGATATATGAATGCGAATGCATTAAAAGCTACAGAACAGACAGGTAAGGTAACTTTCTACTCACGTAGTAAGCAACGTTTATGGACTAAAGGAGAAAGTTCAGGGAATTACCTACAGGTGATGAGCTTATACCTAGACTGCGATAACGATACTTTACTAATTTTAGCTTATCCTTTAGGCCCAACTTGTCATAATGGCATGAGTAGCTGTTTTCATCCTGCTATTAGTAATTTTAGTTTTCTTTATTCCTTAGAAAAATTACTTTGTCAACGTAAAAATCTTGATCCTACAAATTCTTATACTGCTAGATTATATAATAGTAGTACCAAACGCATTGCACAAAAAGTCGGTGAAGAGGCTATAGAAACAGCTATAGCTGGAATAGTACAAAACCAGTCAGAACTAATTAATGAAGCTGCAGATCTAGTATATCATCTTCTTATTTTACTTTTAGATCAACAAGTAGATTTTAGTCAAGTTATCGCTAAGTTACGTGAACGACACTTAAGTGATTCTCCTTAATCAGGAGTAATTTAATTAATAAAATTTGCAAAATGCAAAATAAACAAGGTTATAGAATATTAAATAGCTGTTATTTCTCATTGCATATTTAATGTAAAACTTTTTGATAATTTATCAATAATTACGGAAGATTATCTTCCAACTAATTTCATTAAATTACTGATCTTTTTATGTAAAAGTGGAAATAAATAGGAGTCTCTTAATGCTAAGACAACAGATTGGTGTAGTTGGTATGGCGGTAATGGGGCGTAATTTAGCACTTAATATGGCAAAAAATGGCTTTCGGGTATCGATTTTTAATCGTTCACGAGAAAAAACTGAACATGTCATGGCAGAAAATCCTGGGATTAATCTTTTTCCTTATTTTTCACTCAGAGAATTTATTAATTCACTAGAAAAACCACGTCGTATTTTGTTAATGGTAAAAGCAGGAGAAGCAACAGATCAAACAATTAATGCACTAAAATCCTTTATCGATAAAGGAGATATTCTGATTGACGGTGGTAATTCTTTTTATCATGATACTATACGTAGAAACCAAGAGCTATCAAAAGATGGTTTTTATTTCATAGGCACAGGTATTTCTGGTGGCGAAGAAGGTGCACTGAAAGGACCTTCAATTATGCCTGGTGGTCAGAAAGAAGCTTATAATTTTATATCACCTATTTTCGAAACAATTGCTGCTCGTGCTAATGGTGAAGCATGTGTTGCTTATATTGGTCCTGATGGTTCCGGACACTATGTAAAAATGGTTCATAACGGTATTGAATATGGCGATATGCAACTTATTGCAGAAACTTATGCTTTATTAAAAATAATACTTGGTATGAATAATGATGAATTAGCAAATATTTTTTACGAGTGGAATCAAGGTGAGTTAAGTAGCTATCTTATGGATATTACCCATAAGATCTTTACTCAGAAAGATATCACAGGTAAATATTTGATCGATGTTATCGCCGATGAAGCTACTCATAAAGAGACAGGTAAATGGACTAGCCAAAGTGCACTAGATCTAGGAGAACCACTAAACTTAATTACTACTGCGGTTTTTGCCCGGTATTTATCATCGTTAAAACAGCAGAGAATTTGTGCTAGTAAAGTACTCAAAGGCCCAACAACAAAATACTTCAGTATTGATAAACCAGCATTTATTGAAAATATGCGTCGAGCACTATATTTAGGTAAAATCATTTCTTATGCTCAAGGTTTTTCGCAGCTCAAAGCTGCATCAGCTAAATTTAACTGGAATCTAAATTATGGCGATATTGCTAAAATATTCCGTTCTGGATGTATTATTCGTGCCCAGTTCTTACAGAACATAACTGATGCTTACACCCAAAATACTTTTATTACTAATCTTTTATTATCACCTTATTTCAAAGCAAAGGCTAATGATTATCATCAGGCTTTACGTGAAGTTGTGACTCATGCTATTCATAATGGTATTCCAGTACCAACTTTATCTGCAGCTATTACCTACTACGATAGTTACCGTTCGCTGATGTTGCCAGCTAATTTAATTCAAGCACAGCGTGATTACTTTGGAGCACATACCTATAAGCGTATCGATAAAGAGGGTATTTTCCATACTGAATGGCTAACGTAACTCTAAAATAGAGTATATATTGATATTAATGTGTAGCATCTATCATAGCTTTTACTTGACTAAGTGTAATACGCTGAAGTAAGGTTTTAAATGGAGAAATTTTATGATTTGTTAATGGTATAACCATTGAATCCCAATTAAGCTTAGTATTTAAAAATGCTTCTGCTTGTATAGCTAAATTTGGTAATACTGGTTGTAGATAAGTCATTAATAAGCGGAATAAATTAATACCCATCGAGCAAATATTATGTAAATCTTGCTGATAGTACTTATTTTTAGCTACTACCCATGGTTCTTTTTTATGAATATAAACATTAGCTCGATCTGCGAGTATCATAATTTCACGAATAGCACGGCTAGTTTCGCGATTATTAAATGCTTCACCAATAGATACTGAGGCTGTAACAAAGTAATCATATAAATACTGATCTTCAATGGTAGCAGACAGCTTATTATCAAAATATTTTTGTATGAAACTAGCATTCCGTGCTGCTAAGTTAATAACTTTATTGATAATATCTGCATTTACTCTGTTAACGAAATCATTGAAATTAAGATCGATATCATTAATATCTGATGAAAGTTTTGTTGCATAGTAATAACGTAGATAGCTAGCGTCTAAATGAGCAAGATAAGTACTAGCTTTAATCAACGTACCCCGTGATTTAGACATTTTGGCCCCATTTATTGTGACATAACCATGAACGAATAAATTAGTTGGTTTACGTAACTTACTACCTTCTAGTATAGCAGGCCAGAAAATACCGTGAAAATATGTAATGTCTTTACCTATAAAATGATATAGGTCGGCCTTAGAACTCAGGTGCCAAAATTCATCGAAAATAATATCATTACGTTTGTTACATAGATTTTTAAATGCACCTATATAGCCGATAGGTGCATCTAACCAAACATAAAAATATTTACCAGGTGTATCTGGGACTTCAAAACCAAAATAGGGTGCATCTCGGGAAATATCCCATTGTTGTAATCCCATATCGAACCATTCCTGCATTTTATTAGCAACTTGCTCTTGTAGTGCACCAGAACGGGTCCATGCCCGTAGTACTTCACTGAAAACCGGTAAATCAAAAAATAGATGCTTTGACTTTGAAATTACTGGTGTTACACCAGATAACGTTGACTTTGGATCAATGAGATCAGTGGGATGATAAGTAGCACCACATATTTCACAGTTATCACCATACTGATCTGGTAATTTACATCTTGGACAGTATCCTTTTACAAAACGATCAGGTAAAAATATATTATGTATGGGATCATATAACTGAGAAATCATGCGCTTTTTGATTAAGCCATTTTCTTTTAGTGTATTATAGATAGATATGACCAATTCACGATTTTCATCACTATGAGTTGAGTAATAATTATCATAGCTAATTTCAAACTGCGCTAAATCAGTCTGATGTTCTTGATTAATTTTATTTATCATAGCTTCCGGTGTAATACCTGATTGCTTTGCTTTCAGCATAATAGGTGTCCCATGTGCATCATCAGCACAAATAAAATACACTTGTTTACCACGGATTCGCTGATAACGCACCCAAATATCAGCTTGAATATGTTCTAACATATGGCCTAGATGGAGAGAACCATTAGCGTATGGTAATGCACAGGTTACTAAAATTTTAGAGGCTACTTGTATCATTATTATTTATATTTGTAACAAAATTAAAACATATAATAGCTTATTAAGATAAGATAAATAAGCCTACGTATTACTATCACGACGAATATAAAATATTATCATAATTAAGTTTTATGATAATCTAACAAATTGTTACTAAGATTAATCATATTCTTGTTATGCTATTTATACTATGCATAGAGAAAATATACCATGATATTATGTGATAGTGATATAGAACTATGGATGGATGAAGAAAAACTAGATATTATTCCACGGCCACCAATAGAAAGAATTAACGGTGCTAGTGTAGATATACTTTTAGGCGATAAATTTAGGGTTTTTCGCGGTCATACTACAGCATTTGTTGATTTAAGTGGACCGAAAAAAAATGTAACTGATGCTATAAATCTCATTATGAGTAATGAAATCCAATTAACTGAAGACGATACATTTTTTCTTCATCCTGGAGAACTAGCCTTAGCAGTAACTATGGAGTCAATTACACTACCTAATAACTTAATTGGTTGGCTAGATGGTCGTTCTTCCTTAGCAAGGCTTGGACTAATGGTGCATATCACTGCACAACGAATTGATCCTGGATGGCAAGGAAAAATTGTACTAGAAATTTATAATGCTGGTAAGTTACCACTAGGACTACGTCCAGGTATGTTAATTGCCGCACTAAGCTTTGAACTACTCAGTGGACCAGCATCACGTCCATATCATAAACGTGAGAGTGCTAAATATTGCTACCAACAGGGAGCTGTTGCAAGCAGAATTGATCAAGATTAACCTTATAAAAGGATGGTATAAATTAATTATTATGTTTGATTAATAGTACGCAAAAATTCCTGGCGTGTATTTTGGCTGGATTTAAATATTCCTCCTAATGAAGTAGTAGTAGTAGTACTCGTACTATCACAAATACCACGTGCTTTTACGCAATAATGAACAGCATATATAGATACTGCTACATTATTTGTACCTAAAATAGTTTGTAATGCTAATAAAATTTGTTGTGTAAGTCGTTCTTGAACTTGTGGACGCTGTGCAAAAAAACGAACTATACGGTTAATCTTAGATAGACCTATTACGTTACTTTTTGGTATATAAGAAACGGTAGCTTTACCATCAATCATCAAAAAGTGATGTTCACAAGTACTAGTAAGAGTTATATTACGTACTGTAACCATTTCATCAGCTTTCATTTTATTCGATATTAGGGTAATTTGTGGAAAATTAGCATAATCTAAGCCAGGAAATATTTCTTCTATATACATGTAAGCAATACGATAGGGTGTTTTTGCTAAACTATCATCCGCTAAATCTAAGTTGAGTAACGTCATAATTTTCTTCATATGTGCAGCAATACGACGTTTACGTGCTTCTATACCTAGTCTTTCCTCTCCTCGTAGGAAAGGTTCTAGTCCATTTGCTAGTAGCGCCTGACGTACCATCGATGCTTCTTTTGTAAGTATGACCATGTAATTTATTTATCTACCTCCAGTAGACCAGCAAATAATTGCAAGTATTTAGATACTTTTAACTCTATTAAATAGCTAAAGAATAAGTAATTAATTAAATTGTTTTACATATATTTCTCTGATCTTCATTAATTATTACTTACTTAATAAGTATTTTTAGTTAAATTTTTTTTAAAAATCATCTGATCATAACGTACTAAGCTACTACCATGATACCATTTATAACTAAACCAAATTAAAAGAAATAATATAATACCAATATAAGTAGTAATAATACTGTTCCAATTAAGACTTTCTGCAAGAAAGTTTTGATAATTTTGGCCTAAAATAATTACTATGCATAGACTAAAAGCAAAAATAGGTCCAAACGGAAATAATCCAGCGCGATACGGTAAACTATTCAAGCTATATCCCTGTTTTTTTAAACCACGGCGAAAACGATAATGGCTAATAGCTATACCTAACCAAGCAATAAAACCAGTAGTTCCTGAAATATTCAGCAGCCACAAATAAACTTTTTGATTACTATATATTGCTGAAAGAAAACACAATGCTGCCATAATTGTTGTCATATACAACGCATTACACGGTATCCCTCTTTTCGATAAACGGGCGAAAATATTAGGAGCTTGACCTTCTCGTGCTAAAGTGTACAGCATACGTGTTGAGGCATACATACCTGAGTTACCTGCTGATAATACGGCAGTAAGAATAACAATATTCATTATTGTTGCTACTGAAAACTGCCCAGCATTACGAAATACTAAAGTGAATGGGCTGATAGTGATTTTATTTATATCTTCTTGTAATAAAGCCGCACTATCATATGGAATCAAAAAACCAATAATGAATATTGATAGGACATAAAAGAATAAAATTCGCCAGAACACTTGCCGCATAGTACGTGGAATATTTGCACTAGGATTGACTGACTCACCAATAGCTATACCAATTATCTCCGTCCCTTGAAAGGAAAAACCAACGATCATAGCTACATTTATTATTGCAGTAAAACCACCAACGAAAGGCGCATCACCAACTTGCCAGTTATACCAATAGGTTGGTGCACCTCCATACAATACACCAAGTATCATAAGTATCCCAACAACAATAAACATAAAAACGGTAGCTACTTTAATGAGTGAGAAACAGTATTCAGCTTCACCAAAACCTTTTACTGAAATAACATTAAGTAGGAAGATAATACTTATAAATAATATACTCCAAACCCAACCTGGTGTTGTTGGAAACCAGTAACTCATGGCAATTTGTGCTGCTACAAGATCTACAGCAATAGTTACTGCCCAATTATACCAGTAGTTCCAACCTAATGCAAAACCAAAGCCTTCTTCTACGTAAAGGTTACCATAAGTAACAAAAGAACCAGATACAGGCATGTAAGCAGTTAGCTCACCTAGACTAGTCATTAGAAAATAAACCATAAGACCTATTACTATATATAATAGTAATGCACCACCAGGACCAGCTTGTGATATTGAAGCACCTGAAGCAACAAACAAACCAGTCCCGATAGAACCACCTATTGTAATCATAGTAAGATGACGTGTTTTTAGTTCACGACGTAAGACATTAGTATGCTGATCAATCTTTTGTTCTAACATATATTTTAAATAATTTACATTATCAAAGATAAAAGTTATTAATAACTAACATAATTAAGATATTTATCACTAATAAGCAAACATAAGCAAGATAAATAGTAATAAGCTTAATTATTAAGCCTTACTTATCAAAGTATATAGGATATAAAGAAATGAGCGCAAAAAAGTGGATTGGTGCACATGTTAGTATAAATGGTGGTATAGATAAAGCTGTTATACGTGCTCATGCATTACATGCTAATGCTTTTGCTCTTTTTACCAAAAATCAGCTTCAGTGGAAAGCATCTACACTAACGATTAATTTAATCAAGAATTTCCGTGTTGCCTGTAACAAATATAATTATACTACAGCACAAATTTTACCTCATAATAGCTATCTTATTAACCTAAGCCATCCAATTAAAGATAAACTAAAACAGTCAAGGATAGCTTTTATTGAAGAACTACACCGTTGTGAAAAATTAGGTCTTAGTCTGCTTAACTTCCATCCAGGTAGTCATTTACAACAAATAGACGAAGATAATAGTATTACTCGTATAGCTGATTCGATTAATATTGCACTAGAGAAAACTACAGGCGTTACAGCCGTAGTTGAAAATACTGCTGGCCAAGGTAGCAATATGGGTTTTAGGTTTGAACAACTAGCGGAAATTATAAGGCAAGTAGATGATAAAAGTCGTATTGGGGTTTGTATTGATACCTGTCATGCTTTTGCAGCAGGTTATGATTTACGTACAGAACAGAGTTGTATTGCTACTTTTAAGCAGTTTGCAGATACTATAGGTTTTAAATACCTACGTGGTTTACATTTAAACGATACTAAAACTTCTTGTGGGAGCAGAATTGATCGCCACCAAAGCTTGGGTCAAGGTAAAATAGGATATACAGCATTTAATTGGATTATGGCTGATAACCGTTTCAATAATATTCCGATTATTTTAGAAACAATTAACCCTACTATTTGGTCACAGGAAATAATTTGGCTAAAAAGAATGGCAACTGCATCAACTACTACGAATATGGTATTTTAAAAAAAATGTTACTAATATTCATTCAATATATTTGTTTCTGCAAATGCTTAAATATCAGTTTGTTCACAAACATATCCTAATATTAATATTTTTTTTGTCTACCTGTAGTAATCAGCATCATTATCCATGTTACTATCAAGTAACGAACAATAGACAATTGTTAACTACTAATAGTCAAAAACTATTAGTAGTTGAAGAAATATTAAAGTTCTTAGAAATTAAATCTCAGATACTTAATCAATATATTAACTGGAAAGGTGTAACATTCAAGTTAGGAGGACTTGATAAAAGTGGTATAGATTGCTCTGCTTTTGTGCAAAATACGTTCAGGGAACAGTTTGGTATTAATTTACCACGTACTACTCAATATCAGAAAGCAATAGGTGTCACAGTTCAACGAAATAACCTGCTACCAGGTGATTTAGTATTATTTTATAATCATGCTACTGGCCGTCATATAGGAATGTATATTAGCTATGATATATTTTTACATGCATCTTCTAGCAGTGGTATTATCATTTCTAACCTAAATGATAATTATTGGAATCATTCATATTATGAAGGACGTCGCATACTAACAATTTGCTCGTTACATGAGCTACTAAATAATCTAAAATAAATTCATTTTATCCATTAAGATTATTTAGCTGATTAATACTAAATTTACAAATATGTATTTCTGCTTGATAATTTCGTCTAGTCTATATTAGACTTAATTACCATAGTAATATACAATAGTTGATTATATAATATGTTAACTCTTCAAGCTGAAAACCGTAAAAAAACAGGTACCAGGGCAAGTAATCGCCTACGTATAGCCGGTAAGCTGCCAGCTATACTTTATGGTGGTAATACACAACCTATAGCAATAGAACTAGATTCAACAAAATATATGCATATAAAAAACCAAATAAGCTTAGATAACGATCTACTAGCTTTAGTCATTAATGGTAAAATTTTTACAGTAAAGGTATGGGCAATACAACATCATCCATTTAAACCCCAAATTACTCATATAGATTTTATTAGAGTCTAATTTATTGATTAGACCTATTAAGACAAAGCTTCTTAAGAAGCACAGATTAGCTATATCTTATTTATACTATTTATTTGAGTCCAAAATTTATTTACACGGCATGTAGCGCAGCTTGGTAGCGTACCGTCATGGGGTGGCGGTGGTCGGAGGTTCAAATCCTCTCATGCCGATCCTGTATCTATTTTATTATATATATCTCTATGACTAATTTTTTTCTGTTCAGCATAATAACGCTCGATAGCTAATTCTATTAAGCGGGTTATTAGTGCTGGATAACTAATTCCACTAGCTTGCCATAATTTAGGGTACATACTAATGCTAGTAAAACCTGGAGAAGTATTTACTTCATTAACTAATACTTTATTATTCGTGGTTAAGAAAACATCTACTCTTGCCATACCAGTACAGTTTAGTGCCTGGAAAGCACGAACTGCGATTTTTTGTATGTTATTACTTACTTCCTTACTAATAGCCGCAGGTACTACTACTACTGCACCGTGCTCATTTAGATATTTTTTTTCATACGAATAAAAGTTATCACTTAATACAATCTCACCGCATAGGCTTGCTTGTGGATCATGATTTCCTAAAACTGCACACTCTAATTCACGGCCGTTAATCGCTGATTCAACTAATACTTTATCATCAAAACAGAATGCTAGCGCTAGTGCTTGATCAAAACTAATTCTATTTATAACTTTAGAAACTCCAACTGATGAACCTTGATTTGCTGGTTTAACAAACAACGATGAACCAAGATAAGTAATAATTTGATCGTAGCTAAAATTTTCACGATTGATACGAGTTAAAGTAATAGATGGCGTTACTTCTAGATCTGCATCACGTAATAGACGTTTAGCAATATCCTTATCCATGCTAACTGCAGAACCAAGCACAGTAGAGCCTACGAAAGGTAAATTGGCCATACGCAATAATCCTTGTAGATTTCCATCTTCGCCTAAAGTTCCATGTACAATAGGAAATATTACATCAAGCTGAACTAATTGCTCTAGCATGTCTATTTGTATAAATTGATCATGTTTCCTTCCAGGAATAATAGCAATATGTTTATTGCTTTTATTAAGTGCAATATAAGTTTCGTTTTCTCCGTAGATTAAATAATTCAACTTATTATTGATATGCCACTGTCCTTCTTTATCTATACCAAACAATACTACCTCAAATTTATTTTCATCTATTGTTTCAACTATATTTTTAGCTGATTGCAATGAAACTTCATGTTCTGCTGATTGACCACCAAAAATAATTCCTACGCGTAATTTCGCCATGTTTAAATGTCTCTTCTAGATGAGCAGCAAATTAAGGTTTTAAAACTAAACAATTAAATTAGGTTTAGCATATCTAAATATGTACAGTATATAAAATAAGATATTTGTTTAGAAAAATTTATGCTCTAGTGAAAATATCTAATATAGATAGATGAAAGCAATATATTCTTTTATTTGCGAGAAGACATCAAATATTAGATTGTATTTTAAATGCTTATTTATCTAATAAGCATGATATTATTTATAGGTAATAAATCGATAATTAAGGATAATAAATTATCTTGAATATCAAACATTTATATCTTCCTTCATTATATCTTGTATATTATTAGTCAATAGGTTCAGCTATACGTTGTAGGCCAACTACATGCTCATTTTCAGCAGTACGAATCAGCGTAATACCTTGAGTATTACGCCCAACGATACTAACTTCAGAAACTCTAGTACGTACTAGAGTGCCAGCATCAGTAATAAGCATAATCTGATCATGTTCATCAACTTGAATAGCACCTATAACCTGACCGTTACGTTCACTTGCTTTGATCGATATAACACCTTGAGTTGCACGTGATTTAGTAGGATATTCGTTCTGGGTTGTTCGCTTACCATAACCATGTTGAGTTACAGTAAGGATATGACCATCTATATTTGGTATAATTAGTGAAACGACTCTATCACCTTCTGCGAGGTTAATACCTCGCACACCTGTTGCCGTACGACCCATACTACGTACCTGAGTTTCGGGGAAACGTACTACTTTACCATACGCTGAAAATAACATTACTTCGTTGTTACCATTAGTTACATTTACTCCAATTAACTCGTCACCTTCATGCAGATTAACTGCTATAATACCAGCGCTACGTGGACGACTAAATGCTATCAGAGCTGTTTTCTTTACAGTACCGCTAGCAGTTGCCATGAAAACATTGCAACCTTCCTCGTACTGACGTACTGGAAGAATAGTAGTAATACGCTCATTAGTTTCTAATGGTAGTAGATTTACGATTGGCCGACCACGTGAACCGCGGCTAGCAGCTGGTAGTTGATATACTTTCATCCAATACATTCGACCACGGCTAGAGAAAAGTAAGATAGTATCGTGGGTATTAGCAACGAGTAAACTATGGATAAAATCTTCTTCCTTCATCTTAACTGCAGATTTTCCTTTTCCTCCTCGTTTCTGCGCATCATAGTCATTTAAGGGTTGATATTTTACGTAACCTTGGTAAGAAAGAGTTACGACAACATTTTCCTTATTAATCATATCCTCTATTACTAAATTGGATGATATAGTTGTAATTTCAGTACGACGAGGATCTTTATACTGTTTTTGAATGTAATTTAATTCTTCGCGAATAACTTCCATGAGGCGTTCTGGTTCATTTAATATGCGAAGAAGATCAACTATTTTAGTTAAGAGTTCTTTGTGCTCTATCATAAGCTTAGAATATTCTAAGCTAGTTAAATTATATAGGCGCAAATCAAGAATAGCTTGTACTTGCTTTTCGGTTAAATAGTACCTCCCATCATGAATACCATATTTTTCTTCTAACCATTCTGGACGTACCATATGATGAACTTCACGACATTGCATAGATGCAATGGTACCTAGATTCCAAGCACTAATTAATAATTTATCCTTAGCTTCTACTGGTGTATTTGCATTACGAGTTAAGGTAATGATAGACTCGATGTTTGCCTGTGCAACTACCAAAGCTTCTAAAATATGAACACGCTCGCGAGCTTTACGTAATTCAAAAATAGTCCTACGAGTAATTATATCCTGTCGGTGACAAATAAAAGCTGAGAGTATCTCTTTCAGCGAAAAAATCTTAGGTTGCCCATTATTTAGCGCTACCATATTGATACTAAATGATACCTGTAATTGAGTCATAGAATATAGATTATTAAGTACTACTTCTGCGACGGCATCACGTTTAATGCCAATAATAATACGCATTCCATCTTTATCAGATTCATCACGTAAAACACTAATTCCTTCTATACGTTTTTCTTTAATAAGATCCGCTATTTTTTCTATTAGACGAGCTTTATTAACCTGATAAGGAATTTCACTTACAACAATAATTTCACGGCCAGTATTTGCTTCTACTTCTACTATGGCTCGTGCACGAATACATATTTTACCACGGCCTGTCCGATATGCTTCTTCAATACCTTGCTTACCATTGATAATAGCTGCAGTGGGAAAATCCGGACCAGGAATATATTTCATTAATTCTTCGATACTAATTTTATCATCATCAATATATGCTAAGCACCCATCTATAATTTCAAAAAGATTATGTGGAGGAATATTAGTAGCCATCCCCACCGCTATACCAGAAGATCCATTAATTAATATATTTGGCATTCTAGTTGGCATAACTTCGGGAATTTGCTCAGTACTATCATAGTTAGGAACATAATTAACAGTATCTTTTTCTAGATCTATAAGCAATTCATGAGCAATTTTTGACATACGCACTTCTGTATAGCGCATTGCAGCAGCTGAATCTCCATCAATAGAACCAAAATTACCTTGACCATCAACTAACATATAACGTAGAGAAAATGTCTGTGCCATACGTACTATAGCATCATAAACAGCTGTATCACTATGTGGGTGATATTTTCCAATGACATCGCCTACTATACGTGCAGATTTTTTATAAGGTTTATTCCAATCATTACCTAGTATGCTCATAGCAAATAAAACACGACGGTGCACTGGTTTTAGTCCATCTCTAACATCTGGTAATGCACGTCCTATAATTACTGACATAGCATAATCTAGATAAGAACGCTTGAGTTCTTCTTCTATACTTACTGGTATCAGTATTTTGTTAGCTTTAGCAAGCTCGCTCATAGCACAGCTATCCTTCCATCAACAATACAGTGTGGAAAATATTATATCATTTTATATGATTCAAATACTTTGGCCTACATATCAATTATGCTTTTTATAAATTAATAATACTATTATCATTAGTAGCTTATATTTTTAGATAAAACAAATTAGATAATCTTTTCATTATATTTCTTAGCTATGCTCAATGAGCTTTTTTCAGGTAAACCATTAAGATAATACATCATCTCTAATAAGAGATTCTATATTTAATTAGATTACTCTTTCGAAGAAATTTAATTTTCTTTTTATTGCATCTAATCTTAATTATTAACCAAAAGGTTAATAGTAAAGCTAATAAYCATATGGATTAATGATTGTTATCACTAACATAGCAAACAGTAATATTACTAGCTTGCATTACAGTCTTTTTATCACTATCTTGTTAGATATGGAGTTAATATCTGATTAATAGTTATATAATCGGTAATGTTTTATACTGGCATTACCTCTAATCTGCTACTAATAAGGACCACACAGACAGGTAAAAAGTCGCATGAGCCAAAGTCTGC
Source organism: Baumannia cicadellinicola str. Hc (Homalodisca coagulata) (assembly GCF_000013185.1). Lineage (GTDB taxonomy): Bacteria > Pseudomonadota > Gammaproteobacteria > Enterobacterales > Enterobacteriaceae > Baumannia > Baumannia cicadellinicola_E. The sequence continues at coordinate 398,746 of NC_007984.1, read as the reverse complement.
TAGTTACTAAACGCGACGGACGCAAAGAGCCCATAAATCTAGATAAAATCCACCGAGTAATAAATTGGGCTGCTGATGGACTAGAGAATGTTTCAGTTTCGCAAGTTGAATTACGTTCCCATATTCAATTTTATGATGGAATTAAAACTTCTGATATCCATGAAACAATAATTAAAGCAGCCGCTGATTTAATATCGCGTGATGCTCCTGATTATCAATATCTAGCTGCACGATTAGCAGTGCTACATCTCCGCAAAAAAGCTTATGGTACGTTCGAACCACCAACTTTATATGATCATGTTTCGCGTCTAGTAAAGATGGGTAAATACGATCAACATCTACTAAAAGACTATAGTTTCGAAGAATTTACTCAGATGGATAAATTTATTAATCATTGGCGTGATATGGATTTTGCTTACGCGGCAGTAAAACAGTTAGAAGGAAAATATCTAGTACAGAATAGAGTCACTGGAGAAATTTATGAAAGTGCCCAATTTCTATATATACTAGTTGCTGCTTGTCTATTTTCTAGTTACCCACGTACTAACCGTCTTGATTATATCAGGCGTTTCTATGATGCAGTATCAACATTTAAAATTTCCTTACCAACACCTATTATGTCTGGTGTACGTACGCCAACCCGTCAGTTTAGCTCCTGTGTATTAATTGAGTGCGGCGATAGCTTAAATTCAATCAATGCAACATCTAGCGCAATAGTGAAATATGTATCCCGACGTGCTGGTATTGGTATTAATGCTGGTAGAATTCGTGCTATTGGTAGTCAAATTCGTGGTGGTGAAGCTTTTCATACGGGTTGTATTCCTTTTTACAAACATTTCCAGACTGCTGTGAAATCTTGTTCACAAGGTGGTGTACGTGGTGGTGCAGCTACTTTATTTTATCCTATGTGGCATTTAGAGGTAGAAAGTCTATTGGTATTAAAAAATAACCGTGGCATCGAGACAAACCGAGTTCGTTACATGGATTACGGTGTTCAAATTAATAAATTAATGTATCAACGACTAGTTAATAATGACCAAATAACCTTATTTAGTCCATCAGATGTACCAGGACTATATGATGCTTTCTTTGCAGACCAAAATAAGTTTGAGCAATTATATTGCCAGTATGAAAAAGATGTAAGTATTAGGAAACGTAGTATTAAAGCGGTAGAACTATTTTCACTTATGATGCAAGAACGTGCTTCTACTGGAAGAATTTATGTTCAGCATGTAGATCACTGCAATAATCATAGCCCATTTGATGTAAATGTAGCACCAATTAGACAATCCAATCTATGCCTAGAAATTATATTACCTACAAAACCAATTGAGGATATTAATGAAGAAAATGGTGAGATTGCTTTATGTACTCTCTCTGCATTAAATCTAGGTACGATCAATAGTCTAGATGATTTTGAAGAGCTTACTATGCTTGCTGTCCGTGCCCTTGATGCATTATTAGATTATCAATCTTATCCTCTTACTTCGGCACAGCGTGGTGCTCTAAATCGTCGTCCTTTAGGGATTGGTGTGATTAATTATGCTTACTATTTAGCTAAAAACGGTGTACGTTACTCTGATGGTAGCGCTAATAATTTAACCCATCGTACATTCGAAGCTATTCAATATTACTTGCTAAAAGCTTCTAATAAGCTTGCTAAAGAGCGCGGTGCATGTCCATGGTTTCATGAAACAACTTATGCGCAGGGTATTTTACCAATAGATACATATAAAAAGGATTTAGATAGTATCGTTAGTGAACCGCTACATTACGATTGGGAATCTTTACGTAAAGACATTAAAAAGTCTGGTTTACGCAACTCTACCTTGTCAGCAATGATGCCATCTGAAACTTCTTCACAGATTTCTAATGCAACTAATGGTATTGAACCACCTCGCGGTCATGTTAGCATCAAAGCATCAAAAAATGGTATCCTACGTCAGGTAGTACCAGAATCAGTTCGTTTACACAATGCTTATGAATTTTTATGGGATATGCCAAACAATAATGGTTATCTTCACTTAGTTGGCGTTATGCAAAAGTTTGTTGATCAATCTATATCTGCTAATACTAACTATGATCCATCTCGTTACCCATATGGTAAGGTACCAATGAAACAATTGCTTAAAGATTTACTAACTGCTTATAAATTTGGTATAAAGACACTCTACTATCAAAATACTCGCGATGGTGCGAAAGAGACACAAGAAGATATACAGGTAACACAGCAAGAAGATTGTGAAAGTGAAGCCTGTAAGATTTAACCATCATAAAATATTATCTTAATTACTATATTAATGTAACAGGAATAACTATGGTTTACACCACTTTTTCTCCGAAGAAAAATAACCAGCTATTGGAACCCATGTTTTTGGGTCAGTCCGTTAATGTAGTACGTTTTGATCAACAAAAATACGAGAGCTTTGAAAAGTTGATTGAAAAACAATTGTCTTTTTTTTGGCGGCCAGAAGAGGTGGATATTTCTCTAGATCGTATTGATTATCAAGCATTACCTCAGCATGAAAAACATATTTTCATTAGTAACATTAAGTATCAAACTTTACTTGATTCTATTCAAGGTCGTAGTCCTAATGTAGCATTATTACCTTTAATATCTATTCCAGAACTAGAAACATGGGTTGAAACTTGGGCATTTTCAGAAACTATTCACTCACGCTCTTATACACATATTATACGCAATATTGTTAACGATCCTTCGTTAGTATTTGATGATATTGTAACTAATACAGAAATTTTAAAAAGAGCTAAAGATATTGCTGCTTTTTATGATGATTTAATTCAAATGACTAGTTATTTCCATCTTTTTGGTGAAGGTAATCATTCTATTAATGGTAAATTAGTCATTGTTAATCAACATGAACTAAAGAAGAAACTATATCTATGTTTAATGAGCATTAATGCGCTGGAAGCAATACGTTTTTATGTAAGTTTTGCGTGTTCTTTTGCTTTTGCAGAACGTAAACTAATGGAAGGTAATGCGAAAATTATACGTCTTATTGCACGTGATGAAGCTTTACATCTTGCTGGAACACAACATATGCTAAATTTAATGCGTTTGGGTAAAGATGACCCGGAAATGGCTGATATTGCACTTGAATGTCAGCATGATAGCTATCACCTGTTCCTAMAAGCCGCAAATCAAGAAAAAGATTGGGCTAGTTATTTATTTCGTGATGGTTCTATGATTGGCTTAAACGAAGAAATTTTATGCCAATATATTGAATATATAACTAACATACGTATGCAAGCAGTTCTTTTAGATTTGCCATTTGCGACACGTTCTAACCCTATTCCCTGGATTAATTCCTGGTTAGTATCTGATAACGTTCAAGTTGCTCCGCAGGAAGTAGAAGTTAGTTCATATTTGGTTGGACAAATTAATTCTGAAGTTAATAGCGATGATTTTAGTGATTTCCAGCTATAAAATGATAGTTACTATTCTTCAGGGAAGAAGAAATAATAAGAAAATACAGCTCAATTGCGAAAGTAGACATCAATCTTTATTAGATACCTTAGAAATGCATCTAGTTCCAGTGGAGTTTCAGTGTCGTTCTGGTTATTGCGGCACTTGTCGTCTACGCTTAATAGACGGTAAAGTGAAATATAATTTAGAACCTTTAGCTTTTGTTCATCATGGTGAAATTTTACCTTGTTGTTGCTTACCAGTAGAAAATATTAAGTTAGCATTATAATGTTTAGTAATTTATATTTTATTTAGATTGAATAGCAGTTAAGGCAATAGTATAGATAATATCTTCTACAAGTGCACCACGTGAAAGATCATTAATAGGTTTACGTAGTCCTTGTAGTATTGGCCCAATAGAAATTAACTTAGCTGAACGTTGTACTGCTTTGTAGGTAGTATTACCAGTATTAAGATCTGGAAAAATAAATACCGTAGCTTGACCTGCTACAGGGGATTTCGGTGCCTTATATAAGGCTACTTCTGCCATGACAGCTGCATCATATTGCAGGGGTCCATCTATTATTAGGTCTGGACGTTTTTCTTGTGCTAAATAGGTTGCTTGACGGACTTTTTCTACGTCTTTACCTACACCAGAATCACCAGTAGAATATGAAATCATTGCTACTTTAGGTTCTATACCTAAAGTAGCAGCAGAGTCAGCAGACTGAATAGCTATTTCAGCTAGTTGTTGAGCTGTTGGATTGATATTAATAGCGCAATCTCCATATACTAATACTTGTTCTGGTAGTAACATGAAAAATACTGATGAAACTAAAGTATGGCCTGGAGCTGTTTTAATTAATTGTAGTGGTGGACGAATAGTATTAGCTGTAGTATGCATAGCTCCTGATACTAAACCATCTACTTCGTCTTGCTCAAGCATTAAGGTACCTAGTACTACATTATCTTTAAGCTGTTGATAAGCTATATCTTCAGTCATACCTTTATGATAACGCAATTGAACTAGGCGCTTTACATATTTATCACGTGCTATTATTGGTTCAATAATTTCAATACCCTGTCCTAATTCGATACTATTTAATATGGCAATCTGCTGAATATTACTAGGGTTACCTAGTAGTACACAACGTGCAATGCCTCTTTTTGCGCAAAGAGAGGCTGCTTTAATGGTACGTGGTTCATCACCTTCTGGTAGTACTATACGTTTATTTGCTTGACGAGCTAGTTCCGTAATATGATAGCGAAAAGCTGGTGGTGAAAAAAGCATTCCACGTTCAGTACGTTGTGTTGTAATAGATTCAATCCAAGTATGATTAATATAACTTGCCATATAATTTTGCAAGTTTTCTAATTGCCTAGAGTTATCTATAGGTATTTCTGGTCGAAACTGTTGCAAAATTAACATAGTTTGTAATATATTCTGCTGTATAGCAAATACAGGTAAACCAGTCTGGAAAGTTTTTTTGCATATCTGATAGATATGTTGATCTATTTCATAACTACTACTAGTAAGTAGTAATGCTCCTATTTCTACACCATTCATTACAGCTAAACAAATAGCTACTATCACCTCATTACGATCAACTGAAGTTACAAGCATGGAATCTGGTTGGAAATACTTAATTATATTAGCTAGGTTACATGTGCAAAAAGTAACTGATTTTATACTACGAGCTTGAATATTACCTTGATTAATTATCGTTGCCTTTAGGTATGAAGCTATATCACTTACTCTGATATTGATTAAATCAATATTCCAAGGAATAGCACCTATTACTGGTAGAGGGCTATTTTTAGATAAGCTTTGTATATCAATATGATGAATGCTAGTATTCAGTGAATTATGAAATAGTTCGTTCATATCAATATTAGCATGACAATATGTTAATATTGGGGCATTCAATTTATTAATAATAATACCAGTAATATTTTGATTACCACCTAATTTTACAAATGCTAATTTGATTAGTTGTTGTAATTTATCTGGTAAATATTCTCTTAGTGAGAGTACTAAAATAATTTCAGCGTCCAACATTTTAGCTATTTGATAGTTCAAAGTATAAATAAATTGATACTGAAGCGTAGGTTTTAGTCCTATTACTAATATAAGTGCCGCTTCTTTTTTGTTGTAATAGTAATTACTAATAATTTCTTCCATTAAGATATCTTGTTTATTAGCAGCTAATAATGATTCCACATAATTTATACATAGCGGTTTAGTATATGGGATATGATATTTATTACAAACTATACGAGTAATTACGTCTTGGTTATCTTTTCCATAGTAGGATTGAGGAGCAATTGGTTGAAAAACACTAAAGCGCATGTTTTTTTGTTTTATAGCGTAAATTAGACCTAGGCTAACACTAGTAAAACCTACTCTAGCATCAATAGGTATTAACATAATCGTACGAGACACAATAAAACCTCTTTTAACGGTAGTTACATATTTAAAAGCAATTACTTCCGTTTTTATGCTGTAAGACGTGCAGTATCCTGAGCAATGACCAATTCTTCATTAGTAGGTATCACTAATGCCGGACGACTATTATCAGTAGTAATCTTTCCTGATGTTCCAAATCGAGCCGCAAAATTTCTATTTTGATCAATTTGAAAACCAAGCAAAGTTAATTTGCTAAGCGTAAGCTGACGTACAATAGCAGCATTTTCACCAATACCACCGGTAAAAATTACTGCATCTAAAACTTCATCCATTAGTGTACTATAGGCGCCAATATATTTTGCTAGTCGGTGACAATATACATTAATTGTGCGCCGTGCATCTTCTTTATCTATATAGTTATCCTCTATATAGCGGCAGTCACTAGTGACACCTGTTAGACCGAGAATACCTGATTTTTTCGTCAGTAAAGTATAGATTTGCTGTATGGACATTCCTAGTATGTCATACATATGAAATATGATAGCTGGATCTATGTCACCGCTACGAGTACCCATAACTAATCCTTCGAGTGGAGTTAGGCCCATAGAAGTATCAATACATTGCCCGTGATAAATAGCAGAGATAGATCCACCACTACCTAAATGACAAGTAATTAAATTTATTTTTTCTACTGGTTTATTAAGTAACTTAGCAGCTTCGTGTGTGACATAATAGTGACTAATACCATGTGCGCCATAACGGCGAATACCATTTTTCTGATATAAATCATAAGGAAGTGCATAAAGATAAGATTGTTCTGGCATTGTCTGATGAAATGCTGTATCGAAAACAGCTACATTTTTACTAGCAAGCTTTGGAAAAAATTTTTTTGCTTTATAGATACCAATTAAGTTGGCCGGATTATGTAATGGAGCAAATGGAATAGATCCTTGTATTTTTTTAATTACCTCGTCATTAATAATCACTGACTGCGTAAAATAATCTCTGCCATGAACAATACGATGTCCTATCGCGGTTAATTGCGATAATAGTTCTGGTTGTTGGTTATAAATATTTTTTTCGATAAAATTAAGTGCTTCATCATGCGTACTTCCTGAACTTAGTTCAGTATCATATTGAATACCATTTAGATTCCATTTGATTTGTGCATTAGGTAAATTTAAGCATTCTGCTTGACCAAAGAGATGTTTTTCACCATTGACAGGATTAATAATTGCAAATTTTAATGATGAACTGCCACAGTTTAGAACGAGCACTAACTTATTCGACATAAAAGTACCTATTAATTAGGAAATTAATGCTGATAAATTTAAATATGTTATTCAATTGATTAAACTAAATTTAATTAATTTAGTTAACTTTATTTCTATGTATGTAGAAACTAATAAAAACTATCATCATATCTTGTGATATGATAGTAGAATAATTATGTTTTAATAAAAACTATATTAGTTCAATTTTAACATTTATTCTATATTGCTATAATAAATATTATTATCTATAACTAAGAGAACGTAAATGACCGCTGAAATTAGTGCTCAATATTGGGCATTTGCTATCTTTATTATCAGTGCTATAATACTATGTGTCTTGATACTAACGCTTAGCTTTTTACTAGGAGAACGTAAGCATATTAAGGTATATTCGAGAGATCTACCTTTTGAATCTGGTATTAATCCAGTAGGAAATCCTAAATTACATCTTTCTGCTAAATTTTATTTAATAGCAATATTTTTTGTTCTTTTTGATATTGAAGCTTTCTATCTATACGCTTGGTCAAGCGTTATCCGTGAAGCTGGATGGTTAGGATTTTACGAAGCAATAATTTTTGTAAGCGTCTTGCTCTCAGGTCTTGTTTATCTAGTACGTATCGGTGCACTTAAATGGACACCTAATCATTCATGATGTTCGAAATCCATTAGTAAATAAAGTGGAAGAAATCGTTAATGATAATGGATATTAATTAAAATGAACTATACTCTTACTCGTATCTTATCAAACTCTAAAGAGAATCGCAAATCGTTGCAAGAAGATGATAGTGCTACTCTCTTAATAGAGCAGCATGTTAATAGTAATATTTATTTAGGTAAATTAAAGCATATTTTAAAATCTATTGTAAAATGGGGACGAGGTAATTCCCTCTGGCCCTATAATTTCGGGCTTTCTTGCTGTTATGTAGAAATGACTACATCTTTTACCGCTGTACATGATGTTGCTCGTTTTGGTTCTGAGGTCATTCGTGCTTCACCACGTCAAGCAGATTTTATGGTAATTGCTGGTACCCCATTTATCAAAATGGCCCCAGTAATTAAGCGTCTATATGACCAAATGTTAGAACCAAAATGGGTGATATCTATGGGATCATGTGCTAACTCAGGCGGTATGTATGATATATATTCAGTAGTACAGGGTGTGGATAAATTTTTACCAGTAGATGTATATATTCCTGGTTGTCCACCGAGACCTGAGGCATATATCCAGGCACTTCTTTTATTAAAAGAAGCTATTGGTAAAGAACAGCGACCGTTATCTTGGATAGTAGGTGATCAAGGTATCTATCGTGCTAACATGGAGTCAGAACGCAAAAGAAAACATAATGAACGCGCAAAAATGACCTATCTACGTTCTCCTGAAGAAATTTAATTTCTTCGATAGACGAACTACTATTAAAAAACAAAAAAATTAAGGATTATCTCATTACATCGTTAATATATATATTAACGTTTGCAATTAAATATAATAATTAAATTAATGAATAAAAATATTTGCCTATCTGCTTCTCACAAGCAAAATAATAGAGATGATCCAATTATCAATGAGTTAATTAACTATTTTGGTAATGAAACTTTCACCATTCAATCAACACGTATTGGTGTTCCTGTAGTTTGGGTAACACGTGAGCAAATTTTAGATTTTCTTATTTTTTTGAAGAAGAAGCCAAATTCTTACCTAATGCTCTATGATTTACATGGTGTTGATGAACGCCTACGAAATAATCGTGAAGGTTTACCAGCAGTGGATTTTACCGTTTTCTATCACCTACTATCTATAAAAAGTAATAGTGATATTATATTAAAAGTTCCTCTATTAGAAGGAGATATCTCTCTTCCAACAGCGACAAATATTTTTTCTAATGCAAACTGGTATGAACGAGAAACATGGGATATGTTTGGAATTATATTCCACGGTCACCCACATCTAACTCGTATCATTATGCCACCTAGTTGGGTAGGACATCCACTACGTAAAGATTATCCCGCACGTGCTACTGAGTTTAATCCATTTGTACTCACAAAAGAAAAAGAAGAGCTAGAAATGGATTCTCTTACTTTTAAACCTGAAAAGTGGGGCATAAAACATAGTAATCACAAAGATGATTTTATGTTTCTTAATTTTGGACCAAATCATCCATCAGCTCATGGCGCATTCCGTATTGTGTTACAATTAGATGGTGAAGAAATAGTAGATTGTATCCCGGATATTGGTTACCACCATCGTGGTGTAGAAAAAATGAGCGAACGTCAATCTTGGCATAGCTATATTCCATATACAGATCGTGTGGAATATCTTGGAGGTTGCGTAAATGAAATGCCTTACGTGCTAGCTGTAGAAAAATTAGCTGGAATTGTAGTCCCAGATCGAGTTAATGTTATTAGAATAATGTTATCTGAACTATTCCGTATCAATAGTCATCTCTTATATATTAGCACCTACATCCAAGATGTAGGCGGAATGACGCCGATCTTTTTAGCATTTACTGACCGACAAAAAATTTATAATGTAGTAGAAGCAATTACCGGTGCTCGCATGCACCCTGCTTGGTTTCGTATTGGTGGGGTTGCTCACGATTTACCACATGGCTGGAACATGTTACTAAAAGAATTGCTCGACTGGTTACCTAATAGATTAGAACATTATGTTAAAGTAGCTCTAGAAAATAGTATACTACGTAGTCGTTCCGAAGGTATAGCCTCTTATTCTGCTAAAGAAGCATTAGAGTGGGGTGTTACTGGAGCAGCGCTTCGCGCGACTGGTATTAACTTTGATGTACGAAAATGGAGACCATATTCAGGTTATGATAACTTTGAATTTGAAATTCCTGTTGGTAATGGAATTAGCGATTGTTATAGCCGTGTGATGCTGAAAGTAGAAGAAATACGCCAGAGTATCAGGATTCTTAAACAATGCCTTCATAATATGCCAGCTGGACCTTTTAAAGCAGATCATCCTTTAACGACACCACCACCTAAAGAGCGTACATTACAGCATATAGAAACACTTATTTCACACTTTTTACAAGTATCCTGGGGGCCTATTATACCGGCTAATGAATCATTTCAAATGATAGAAGCTACAAAAGGCATTAATAGCTACTACCTAACTAGTGATGGTAACACGATGAGTTATCGAACCCGCATACGGACACCAAGTTTTCCACATTTACAGCAAATACCTTCAGTCATTCGTGGTAGTCTAATTTCAGATTTAATCGTCTATCTCGGTAGTATTGATTTTGTTATGTCAGATGTAGACCGTTAATAATGTCTCAATCATACAATATGACTAATGATACAAATTTTAAACTAAATCCTGAGTTATACCAGGCTATTCAACAAGAAAAAAATAAATACGAGGATGCACGTGCGGTATCTATAGAAGCACTAAAAATGGTACAGAAGCAATACGGATGGGTACCTGATAGTGCTATTCAAGCAATTGCTAATACTTTAGGTATTTCAGGTAGTGATGTAGAAGAAGTTGCAACTTTTTACAGTAATATTTTTCGTCAACCAGTAGGTAGACATGTTATACGCTACTGTAATAGTGTCGTGTGCTATATCACAGGTTATCAAACTATACAAACAAAATTAGAAAATTGTCTAAATATAAAACCAGGTAAGACTACTCCAGATGGTCGTTTTACTTTATTACCAACATGCTGTTTAGGTAATTGCGATAAAGGACCTACCATGATGATTAATGATGATACTTATGTTCATCTTACAGCTGAAAATATTTGTCAGTTATTGGAGCTATATCTATGAAAATTATTAGACAACCGGAAATTAGTCCTTTAACTTGGCGTCTACGTGATGACCATCAGCCAGTCTGGCTCGATGAATATAAGAGCAAAAATGGTTATGTTGGCGCACATAAGGCCCTTAAACAGACCCCAGACGAAATTATTTCGTTAATCAAAAATTCTGGCTTAAAAGGACGCGGAGGGGCGGGTTTTTATACTGGTATAAAATGGAGTTTAATTTCTGTAAATGCTTCGGAGAATATCCGCTACCTATTATGTAATGCTGACGAGATGGAACCTGGTACTTATAAAGACCGTCTTTTAATGGAACAACTACCTCATTTACTTATAGAAGGAATACTTATAGCAGCTTTTGCCATTCGAGCTAATCGTAGTTATATTTTCTTACGTGGTGAATATGTAAATGCTGCAGCAAATCTACAACGCGCTATCATAGAAGCAAATAAAGCGGGATTACTCGGGAAAAATATTTTAGGCAGTGAGTTTGACTTAGAATTATTCTTACACACAGGTGCTGGACGTTATATCTGTGGAGAAGAAACGGCACTACTAAATTCGCTTGAGGGACGTCGTGCTATTCCACGTTCGAAACCGCCTTTTCCCGCTACTATTGGAGTGTGGGGAAAACCAACGTGTGTTAATAATGTAGAAACATTATGTAATGTTCCCGCAATATTAGAGTACGGCCTAAAATGGTATAAAAGTATAAATAAAGGTATGAGTAATGATACCGGTACTAAGCTAATGGGTTTTTCTGGAAGGGTAAAAAAACCAGGCTTATGGGAGCTACCATTTGGGATCACAGCTCGCGAAATATTAGAGGATTATGCTGGTGGTATTGCTGATGGTATGACGCTCAAAGCTTGGCAGCCAGGTGGAGCAAGTACAGGATTTTTAACGCCAGATTACCTAGATATTCCAATGGATTTTGAACATCTAATTCAAGCAGGTAGCCGTCTAGGGACAGCATTAGCTATTGCTGTAGATGATAAAATCAATATGGTATCATTAACACGTAATATTGAGGAATTTTTTGCTCGCGAATCCTGTGGTTGGTGTACACCATGCCGAGATGGTTTGCCATGGAGTGTAAAGTTATTACGTGCACTAGAGGATAAACAAGGACAGCCTGAAGATATCAATATTCTTGAACAATTATGTACGTTACTTGCTCCAGGTAAAACTTTCTGTGCTCATGCTCCAGGGGCAATAGAACCACTAAAAAGTGCTTTGAAATATTTTCGCGGCGAATTTGAAGCTGGTATTTCTGATGAAAATCTAAGTAATGTGCGTAAGATTAAAGGAATACAAAATAATTCTTTGAATATTTAAATTAGTACTGATTTGCTCTTTCATATTGTTTGATTAACGAATGCCCATCACAATTACGGGCATAACTTGAGTATGCTGACTATGGTTACCATTAGTATAGACGGCAAAAAGTATGATGTTCATGAATCAAAAAATCTACTAGAAGCCTGTCTTTCCCTCGGTCTAGATGTTCCTTATTTTTGTTGGCATCCAGCACTAGGCAGTGCTGGTGCTTGTCGTCTTTGTGCTATTAAGCAATATCAAAACATCGAGGATATTGAAGGTAAATTAGTTATGTCTTGCATGACACCAGTATTAGCTGGAACAGTTATTTCTATTAACGAAAATGAAGCTAAACAATTTCGTCAACGTATAATTGAATTACTGATGATTAATCACCCGCATGACTGTCCAGTGTGCGAAGAAGGTGGAAACTGTCATCTACAGGACATGACAGTAATGACAGGCCATTGTGTACGCCGTTATAGATTTACTAAGCGTACTCATAATAATCAATATCTAGGTCCATTCATTTCACATGAAATGAACCGCTGTATAACGTGTTACCGCTGTGTACGTTTTTATAAAGATTATGCTAATGGAACGGATTTCGGAGTTTACGGGACTCATGATAATGTTTACTTTGGACGTTTGCAATCTGGGGTACTAGAGAGTGAGTTTGCTGGTAATCTAGTAGAAATTTGTCCTACTGGCGTTTTTACTGATAAAACTCACTCGAAACGATATAATCGTAAATGGGATATGCAGTTCGCACCGAGTATCTGCCAACAGTGTAGTATTGGTTGTAATATTAGCCCAGGTGAAAGATACGGAGAGTTACGCCGCATTGATAATCGTTATAACGGTAACGTTAACCACTACTTCTTGTGTGATATTGGCCGTTTTGGTTATGGTTATGTTAACTTAAAAAATCGCCCACGTCAGCCATTGCTGCGACGTGGTAATGATTGGATTACTCTTAATACTGAACAAGCATTGATATCTGCGGCAAATTTATTACGTGAAGCAAATAAAATCATAGGTATTGGATCAGCACGTGCAAGTATTGAAAGCAATTTTGCTTTACGTGAACTAGTAGGAAAAAATAATTTTTATATAGGTATTTCAGACAATGAACAAAATCAACTATTATTAATGCTTAAAGTCTTACGTAACAGTGGAATTTATACTCCTTCTCTAAGAGAAATAGAAAGCTATGATGCTGTATTAGTTCTAGGTGAAGATATTACACAGACTGGTGCTCGTATAGCACTAGCAGTTCGTCAGGCAGTTAAAAACCCAGCACGTGCAATGGCTGCATCGAAAAAAATATTCGACTGGCAAGTTGCCGCAATAAAAAATGTTGGACAACAGGCAAAAAGCTTACTTTTTATTACAAATGTTGATTCGACTAAATTAGATGATATCGCAACTTGGAGTTATCATGCTCCTGTAGATGATCAAGCAAGGTTAGGTTTTGCTATTGCTCACGCTTTGGATAAAAATGCTCCAGCAGTCAATAATTTAGATCCAGCACTACAAAGTAAGATTACATTAATAGTAGAAGCTCTACTTGAAGCAAATAAACCATTAATTATTTCAGGTAGTCACGCTGGTAGTGAGGCTATCATTGCGGCAGCTGCTAATATTGCTCGTGCACTTAAAAACCGCGGTAACAAAGTGGGTATTAGCTTTATTGCTTCTAGTGTTAATAGTATGGGCATGGCTATAATGGGCGGTGGTAACCTAAATCATGCTTTAATTGAAATTGAGCAAGGTACTGTTGATAGTGTTATTGTCCTAGAAAATGATCTTTATCGACATGCACTAGCTCCGCGTATTGACCAAGCCTTAACAAAGGTAAAGAATTTAATAGTTATTGATCATCAGCGTACTGCTTTACTGAATAAAGCAAATTTAATCTTCTCTGCTGCTTCTTTTGTAGAAAGTAATGGTACAGTTATTAACCAAGAAGGACGAGCACAACGCTTTTTTCAGGTATATGATCCTGCTTACTATAATCCTAAAGCATTGCTTTTAGCAAGCTGGCGATGGTTACATTTAATACATATAACTTATCTTAGTCGCTCCGAAAAATGGACAAAACTCGACCATATCATTAATCATATAGTAAAAACTATACCACAATTAGCTAAAATTAAGGATATTGCTCCGGATGCTAATTTTCGTATTCATGGTCAAAAATTAGCTCGTGAACCACATCGCTATAGTGGTCGTACTGCAATGATTACACATCTGAACGTACATGAACCACAAATCGCACAAGATCATGAGACAATGTTTACTTTTTCTATGGAAGGTAATAACGATCCATTTGCACCACGTCAGCAAATCGCATTTAGTTGGGCTCCCGGCTGGAACTCACCACAATCTTGGAATAAATTCCAAGACGAGATTGGTGGTCATTTGCGTTATGGCGATCCCGGAGTAAGGTTGCTAGAAATGAGTGATGATCAATTAGACTGGTTTAAAATCATTCCACCTGCTTTTATACCCAAACTAAATGAAACTTGGCGCATTGCACCTTATTGGCATCTGTTTGGCAGTGATGAAACTTCGCAACTATCGCCAATAATACAACAATACATGCCAACACCTTACGTAGTAATTAACCGAATAGATGCGATTAGACTAGGTCTAAATCATAGATCACAACTAACTTTTAGTTATGGTAGTCAAGAGTGGTGTCTACCCATACGATTCAGTGATAACTTAAACAGTGGTCAGTTAGGTTTACCTCTTGGTTTTCCTGGTATTCCTCCGATATTAGCGGGATTAAGTGTTCAAAATCTACGAGAGATTAATGTATGAGTTATTTTATGCTTCATCTTAGGTATGAATACCTCCTAGCGATAGTCAAGGCTATAGTAACTTTACTATCAGTAGTTACTATAGGTGCTTATATGAGTTTTTTTGAACGACGTTTACTCGGTTTGTTTCAGCATCGTTATGGACCAAACAGAGTTGGATGGGGTGGATCACTACAGTTATTAGCAGATACAATTAAAATTCTGTTTAAAGAAGACTGGATCCCACCTTTTGCAGACAGAATTATTTTTACCTTAGCACCAATAATTGCTTTTACCTCGCTATTACTAGTTTTTGCTATTATGCCAATTAGTCCTAATTGGGTTGTAATTGAGCTAAATATTGGCATACTTTTTTTCTTAATGATGGCCGGCATATCAGTATATGCCATCCTTTTAGGAGGATGGTCGAGCAATAATAAATACTCCTTATTAGGAGCAATGCGTGCAGCGGCTCAAACTTTGAGCTACGAAGTTTTTCTTGGTTTATCTATCATGGGAGTTGTTGCACAGGCGGGTTCGTTTAATATAAGTACTATCGTAGCAGATCAAACACATATATGGAATATAGTACCACAGTTCTTTGGTTTTATAACCTTTTATTTAGCTGGTTTAGCAATTTGTCACCGTCATCCGTTTGATCAACCAGAATCAGAGCAGGAACTTGCCGACGGTTATCATATAGAATATTCTGGAATGAAATTCGGGCTATTTTTTATAGGTGAGTACATTAGTCTTGTTACTATCTCGGCGTTAACTATTACACTATTTTTTGGTGGATGGCAAGGACCATGGTTACCACCTTACATTTGGTTTATAATTAAAACGACTGTCTTTATTATTATCTTCATATTAATACGTGCGGCTTTACCACGTCCGCGTTATGATCAAGTAATGATTCTTGGTTGGACAATTTGTTTGCCACTAACGTTAATGAACTTATTAGTTACTGCAATAGTAATTCTATATAACACCTAAATATAGTATGGATTTAATTAATCATGACATTAAAACAATTAGTCACGGGTTGTTATACTATATTGCGTAGTATCTGGATGATAGGTATGCAAGCGTTTAATAAACGTGAAACCCAAATGTATCCTGATATACCTATATATCAAACATCACGTTTTCGTGGTCGTATTGTCTTAACTTGTGATCCAGATGGATATGAGCGCTGTGTAGCCTGTAATCTATGTGCCGTTGCTTGTCCCGTAGACTGTATCTCTTTACAAAAAACAGAGAGCAAAGAAGGACGATGGTACCCAGAATTTTTTCGTATTAACTTTTCCCGATGTATATTTTGTGGTTTATGTGAGGAAGCTTGTCCTACTACTGCTATTCAACTTACCCCAGATTTTGAAATGGCTGAATTTAAACGACAAGACCTTGTATATGAAAAAGAAGATCTCTTAATTAGAGGCCCAGGTAAATATCCGGAATATAATTTCTATCGCATGGCTGGGATAGCCTGTAATGATAAGCTAAAAGGACATGCAGAGAACGAAACTCGACCAATTAATGTTAAAGATCTTTTACCCTAAATTCACTTAGGAGTGACATGAATATGGAACTAGCATTATACTTTTTTGGCCTAGTAGCCATATTCTCTGCTTTACGTGTAATTACTCATAATAAACCAATGCATGCATTATTGTATCTAATAATTACAATACTAGCTATTGCTGGTGTTTTTTTTGTAATTGGTGCTTATTTTGCTGGAGCTCTAGAAATAATAGTCTACGCTGGTGCTGTTGTGGTGCTATTTATATTTGTGGTTATGATGATTAATATTCATTGTAGTGAGCAGATAAATATACTACGACAACCGATAATATCCATTATATATTTTATACTACCTTTAATATTACTACTAGCTATCTTATTGTATATTTTTTGGTCTACAAGTAATGATAGTATTAATAACCAGCTGATAGACACTAAAACTGTAGGAGTATTATTATTTGGACCTTATATATTAGCTGTTGATTTAGCGTCAATGCTACTACTAGCTGGTTTGGTAGTAGCATTTCATCTTGGGTATGATGCAGCACAAAGAAGATAATAAAATGATTCTTTTTAACAGCCTCAAATCATCTAGGATGGTTAAATATGATATCATTATCATATAGTTTAAGCTTGGCCGCAATTTTATTTATGTTAGGCCTAACTGGTATCATGATACGGCGTAACTTATTATTTTTGCTCTTAGGGTTAGAAATAATGATTAATGCAGCTGCTTTAGCTTTCGTTATTGTTGGTCAGTATTGGGGTCAAGCTGACGGACAGGTTATGTATATCCTTACAGTAACTATAGCAGCTACTGAAGCTAGTATAGGTTTAGCATTACTACTACATTTATACCGCTACTACCAAACATTAGATATTGATCTAATTAGTGAGATGCATAGATGAACTTAATTAGTTTCATCATTTTATTACCCTTACTAGGGTTTTTGCTCCTTGCTTTTTCTCAGGGACGTTGGTCAAATAACGTTAATACGATTATTGGCGTAGGTAGCGTAGGTTTAGCAGCCATTTTAACTGCTAGGTTTTTAATATTAAATCATTATTATGCAAATACAGTTATATTTTATCAGTACCTCTGGACATGGATATCGGTAGATGCTTTCCGTGTTGTATTCGCCTTAAGTATAGATGGACTATCCCTCACTATGCTATCAATCATTACAGGAGTAGGATTTTTAATACATCTATACGCTTCTTGGTATATGGAAGGTGAAGAAGGTTATTCACGTTTTTTTGCTTATACTAACTTATTTATTGCGAATATGGTACTTTTAGTACTAGCAGACAATTTACTACTTATGTACTTTGGATGGGAAGGAGTAGGATTATGTAGCTATCTCCTAATAGGTTTCTATCATACTAACAAGCAAAATAATAACGCAGCAATTAAAGCTTTTATTATTACTCGTATTGGTGATGTATTACTAGCTTTGGCACTTTTTTTACTTTATGCCCATTTTGGCACATTGAATATCCATGACCTTATATTTTTGGCCGAAAAACCAACAATTGCTAATAACTCCCAAGTTATTACTTGGGCTACTCTCCTTATTTTAGGCGGAGCAGCAGCAAAATCAGCACAGTTACCACTACAAACTTGGTTAGCAGATGCTATGGTTGGTCCAACACCGGTATCAGCTCTAATTCATGCAGCAACCATGGTTACTGCAGGTGTTTACCTAATAGCACGAACCCATAGTTTATTTTTATTAACACCTGATATACTCAATCTAGTAGGTTTAGTTGGTGCTATGACACTAGTCATGGCATGTTTATCGGCTCTTGTACAGACAGATCTAAAAAAAATTTTAGCCTATTCTACCATGAGTCAAATAGGTTATATGTTTCTTGCTCTAGGTACACAAGTCTGGGATGGAGCCATTATCCACCTTATGACTCATGCTTTTTTTAAAGCACTGTTATTTTTATGTTCTGGTATAGTAATACTAAATTACCATAGGGAGCAAAATATTTTTAAAATAGGCGGTTTACGTCAATCACTTCCGTTTATTTATATTAGCTTACTCGTAGGTTGTTTAGCGTTATCGGCAATGCCTTTAGTAACCGCTGGTTTTTTTTCTAAAGAGAAGATATTATGTGGTGCATTATCTCATGGTAATAGTAGACTAATGTTGGTAGGTTTATTAGGAGAATTTTTAACTTCTATGTATACCTTCCGTATGTTTTTTGTTTTATGTTATGGTGAAAAAAACATTAAAGCTTCTTACTTACGTAAGACTAGTATAAGTTATTATGTATCTTTAGTAACATTACTTATATTATCTACTTTTATTAGTACTTTGATTGTACCACCATTAACAAAAGTATTACCTATAAGCAATTTAAGTTATAACGCGCAGTATCTACTAGATTTAGATATAGTTTCTAGTACTATAACAATTATTGGTATTGTTCTTGCTGCGATATTATGGTTAGGTAAACATAGAGTAGTTAACTTATTATCACAGAATAAGTTAGGACGTGTTATTTTTTTGTTGTTATTTCATGCTTGGGGTTTTGACTGGCTATATGAACAGATATTTGTTAAGCCTTATTTAGCTATAGCTAAAATTCTTGCTTTTGATCCAATTGATGCTCTAATGAATATTCCAGCAGTACTAAATAGATGGTTAGTACTAAGATTAAAGTTAAGCTTCAACAGTAAATTACGCTGGTATGTGATATCAATGTGTTTAGGAGCGTTAATAGTTATGATAATACTCGTCTTTAGTTCACTATTTATTTAATACTAATAGATCAATCACAGACTTTTTCACATTAGGAAAGCAAAACTAGATGTTACTACCTTGGCTAATTTTGATTCCTTTTACAGGCGGTTTACTGTGCTGGCAAAGCGAGAATTTTAACACTAAAATACCGCGTTATATAGCTTTAATAGCTATGGKATTAACACTAGCATTATCCTTATTACTATGGTACCAATTAAAATTTACCATAGCAATATCACATGAATTACCACAATGGCCCATAGAATATTTGCGGCGATGGATACCACGATTTGGTATCAGTATTCATTTAACTTTAGATGGCTTATCGATACTAATGGTAGTACTTACTAACCTATTAGGTGTACTCGCTGTTCTTTGTTCCTGGCCTGAAATTAAGCGTTACCAAGGTTTATTTTATCTAAATTTACTGTGGATATCATCCAGTATAATTGGGGTATTCATGGCTGTTGATTTATTTCTATTTTTCTGTTTTTGGGAAATGATGTTAGTCCCTATGTATTTTTTAATCGTCTTATGGGGGCATAAGGAATCTAACAGAAAAACTCGTATCTCAATAGCTAATAAGTTTGTAATTTATACACAGGCTAGTGGTTTTATAATGCTAGTATCGATCTTAGGTCTAGTAGCAGCACACTATACAACTACTGGTGTATGGACCTTTAACTATGATGATCTATTATTTACACCTATGTCAGAAAAAACCGAATATTTGCTTATGCTAGGTTTTTTCTTAGCCTTTGCTATAAAAATGCCAATTATACCATTACATGGTTGGTTACCAGACGTCCATAGTAACGCTCCTACCGCAGGTTCAGTAGATTTAGCTGGTATTTTAATTAAAACAGCCGCTTATGGATTACTACGTTTTAGTCTACCTTTATTTCCTCAGGCTTCCTATAAGTTTGCACCTATAGCCATGTGGTTTGGTGTTGTTAGTATATTCTATGGAGCATGGACTGCTTTTGCACAAATTGATATTAAGCGACTTATTGCTTATGCAAATATTTCTCACATGGGTATCATCTTAATAGCTATTTATAGCGGTCAACTACTAGCTTTTCAAGGAGTAGTTGTACAGATAATAGCTAATAGTTTATCTGCAGCAGGTTTATTTATTATTTGTGGTCAGTTATATGAGCGTTTACATACTCGTGATATGCGACTTATGGGTGGTTTATGGGGTAGATTAAACTTCCTTCCAGCAGTAACGCTATTTTTTGCTTTAGCTATGCTAGGTTTACCCGCTACGGGAACTTTTGTAGGTGAGATAATAATCTTATTTAGTTGTTTTCAAGTAGTACCAATAATTACAGTTATTTCAGCTTTTAGCCTAATTTTTTCTGCTATCTATTCTCTGATGATGATGCAACGTACATACTATGGTCCAGTAAAATCTTGCCAGCCGCTAGCAAACATAACAATTCGAGAACAATTTATTATAATATTATTAGTAATACTGCTATTACTACTAGGTATTGTACCACAACCTATTATGAATACCTCAGCAACAGCCATAAATAGTATTCAACACTGGTTTGCTGTTCATGCTCGTTCAACCATGTTAAGTTAATCTAACTATAATCCTGTAATTAACATGAAAATTATAACTCAAATATTACCGCTATTAATAATAGGATTTACAATTATACTTATATTGCTAAGTATCGCTTGGCAACGTAACCATTTTATGCATGCATCCCTAACAGTAGTAGGTTTACTACTAGCGATATTTTCACTTTTTTTTGTCGTACATGGTAGTATTGCTAATTTTACAACACTAATACATGTTGATTCCTTTTCGATATTCTATACCGGTCTCGTATTAATAGCTAGTTTAGCAACTAGTACTCTTTCTTATACTTGGTTATCGAATAATAAAGATTATAAACCAGATGAGTTTTATATACTATTACTTATTTCTACCATGGGTGGTATACTACTGACTTGTGCTCATCATCTTACTGCGTTATTCCTTGGTATTGAGCTTATGTCTCTACCATTACTAGGCATGGTAGGATATACTTACCGCAAAAAAAAGGTACTAGAAGCATGTATTAAGTATACAATCATATCATCAGTAGCCTCATCTTTTCTGTTATTTGGTATAGCATTAGTATATGCCGTTACTGGTCAACTTTCTTTTATCGGCATAAGTAATTATGCGTTAAACGAGATAAATTATCCTCTAATGCTCCTAGCAGGGCTAGGAATGATGATAGTTGGAATCAGTTTTAAACTATCATTGGTGCCATTTCATCTATGGACCCCTGATATTTATCAGGGTGCACCTACTCCTGTTTCAACTTACTTAGCGACTGTAAGTAAAATAGCTATTTTTGCTAGCTTAATGCGTTTATTTTTTTATGCTCCATTTAATACGCATTATGAAGTAAAACTACTCTTATGTATAATTGCTATATGTTCTATGTTCATTGGTAACTTAATGGCTTTAAGTCAAAATAACCTTTTTAGAATATTAGGTTACTCTTCAACTGCTCATTTTGGTTATCTACTAGTAAGTTGGCTGGTTATACAAAATGTTCTAGTACTAGAAACAGTCGGTCTTTATTTATTTGGGTATCTGTTGGCAAATTTAGGAGTATTTGGTGTTATAAGTATAATGTCTAATGTTAGTAAAAAAGATACCGATTTAATCGGTTACTATCGTGGTTTATTTTGGTATCAACCAATGCTTTCAGTGGTTATGACAGTGATGATGTTATCACTAGCTGGCATCCCAATGACACTCGGCTTTATTGGTAAATTCTATATTATTACTTTGGGTATTAATAATAATTTAAAATTATTAACAATCTTACTACTAATTAGCACTATGATTAGTATGTTATACTATTTACGTATAGTAGTAAGCTTATACTTATATCCCGCTGAAAAGCTACATACTAATACATATATTCAATATAACTGGGCATTAACAAGTCGTGGTATAATGGTGCTCATTTCCTCATTACTTGTGCTATTACTAGGACTTTATCCACAACCACTTATTAATATTGTTCAATGGGCACAAATCATTAATCCACGCTAAGTAGTATATAATCAGCAAAAAATTTTACTAATTAGTTCATAAATAACTATGAAAAACTATCAAAATAGTTTGATTGTTATTACTTAATCCTGATACTTGATAAGTATCGTTATGTTAATTTAAATAACATCACAAGTAACATAGATTCCATTAAAAACTGAGGCTTCAAATTGTTTAATATTTGGATTGGCTTCTCTGACAGCTTGTTCTAAAGCTGAAAGTTCTTGGAAAATTAAAGCATCAGCATCAATAATTTTTCTAATATCATCTACCTCACGTCCGTAAGCGATTAATTCGTTTGTACTAGGTATATCAAGACCATAAACATTGGGAAAACGTATTTCTGGAGCTGCTGATGCTAAATAAACATGACGTGCACCAGCTTCACGTACCATATCTATTATTTGTTCTGAGGTCGTACCACGTACGATAGAATCATCTACCAATAAGACACTTTTATTATTAAATTCTGCTCTGTTAGCATTAAATTTACTACGTACTGATTTTTGGCGAGTGTGCTGACCTTGCATAATAAATGTACGGCCGATATAACGGTTCTTTACTAACCCTTGACGATATGGTTTACCAATAATACGAGCTATCTCTAAAGCAATATCACAGGACGTTTCTGGAATAGGAATGACAACATCAATTTTCAGTTTTTTCCACTCTCGAGCAATTTTTGTGCCTAAAATCTGACCCATACGAACTCTAGCACTATAGACGGAAATTTTATCTATTATAGAGTCAGGACGAGCAAAATAAACATATTCAAATAGGCACGGATGATGTTGTGGATTATCGGCACACTGTTGGGTAAATATTTTACCTTTATCTGTAATATATACAGCTTCACCGGAAGTTATGTCACGTAATAATTTAAAACCAAGGGTATCTAACGCAACACTTTCTGAGGCAATTATATATTCATCACTACCATTAAGTAGTGTTCGCTTACCTATTACTAACGGTCGTATGCCATTTGGATCCCTGAAAGCAAATAATCCATGGCCCATTATAATACCAACACAAGCATATGCTCCGCGTATTTGTCTATTTATAGCAGTAATAGCAGTAAAAATATGATCAGCTGTTAGCTGGGGATCTCGAAAATGATCTAGTTCACTAGCTAAAAAATTAAGTAATATCTCTGAATCCGAGGAAGTATTAATATGACGCCTACTTTTTTCAAATAGTTTCTTACGTAGTTCATATGCGTTAGTTAAATTACCATTATGCGCTAAGGCAATACCAAATGGAGAATTAACGTAAAATGGCTGTGCCTCAGAAGCACTAGAACTACCTGCCGTAGGATAGCGAACATGGCCAATACCCATGTTGCCTTCTAAATATTGCATATGTTGTAGATCAAAGACATCTTTAACTAATCCATTAGCTTTACGCATGCGTAAGCAGTTAAAAGCATCTACAGTTGCGATACCGGCAGCATCTTGTCCACGATGTTGCAGCACCGTTAGTGCGTCATAAATAGACTGATTTACCGGCATAACACCAGCTATCCCAACAATACCGCACATATTTAGATATCCTCATCAATATTTATATTACCAAATAGTTTAGATCAACATATTACTGTTTGTTATATGCAGATAATTTAATAACCATCTCATGATGGAACATAATTGTGGTATGAGTAGGGACTGTTGCCAATATTTACTATATTGACAATTAGTAAAAGTGGCGAATAGATATAGTATAACTAAGATAATGAGTATGCCACGTAGTAAGCCAAAACATGCGCCTAATACACGATCAGTTCCGTCTAAGCCCGCTCGTTCTACTAATGAGCTAGCGACGTTATTAATAATTTTTCCAATCAGCATTGTTATAATAAACAGTATAGTAATAGCAAGACTATTCCGAACTATCTCTTCTTCAAATTGAGTTAAGTAATTTGCTATAGTTTGATAATAACTACTAGAAACAAAAAAAGCACAAGCTAAGTTAATTAATGATAACGATTCTTGAATAAAACCACGAATAAGACTTAGTAGTGTTGAAAACATAATAATACTAATTATAAGATAATCTATCCTGCTCATCGGTATATCCGTTTGGAAATTTTTTAAAAGAATAGCTAGCTGTTATTACTGAACTGACATGATAGAAATATTTATGATAGCTCAAGCTACTTAATAAGATGTTTTTACTTATTAGTGTGTAGCTGTAGTTCTCTAATTTAGAGCTGTTTAATAACTTAGTATTATATATTTAATGTATAAGATGTTATTCATATAATTTGCTTCTGCTGTATTTATAGTAAAAATAAATTTTTTATTAGTCTTTAATAGCGACTATTGACTAACTATGAAATAGTTAGTTTTTACTAGTATCGTCAATTTACGAGTAAAAATCTCTATTAAGAATTATTTTTAGCATGTTACAATAAATCATAAAATCATAGTTTTAATGCGTGCATAAAAAGTCTATTCAGACTAGTTACTGAGATTTTCTCTTATAACTGATGCTACAGTATGAAATGAACCAAAAACAAGTATACAGTCTTCTGGAGCTGCATCTAATATTACTTGTCGCCAAGCACTAGCTATATCCTGAAACTTTTGTGTATTACTGTCAAGCAAAGCAGCTAGTTCTTCTGCGCTCGCTGCATTTTGATCTGGAATAGTTGCACAGTACCATATATCTACTTTATCGCGTAGATAGTTTAGGGTTCCAGAAAGATCTTTGTCCGCTCTCATACCAACAACAGCTCGAATTCTACTATTTTTTGGTAAAGGTAAATTTTCTAGTTGGTATGCTAGATAATTTGCGGCATGGGGATTATGTGCAACATCTAAAATAACGAGTGGTTGCTTGCAGATAATCTGAAACCTTCCAGGTAACATCGCATATTGTAAACCTTGATGAATACAATCCTTACCTACTTTAATAGGTAGGTAGCATAATACTGCTAATGCAGTAGCTGCATTATCTAACGGAATTGCAGCCGGTAATGGCAGTTTTTTTAACTCAAGATCTAGTCCCCACCAAGTCCAGTAATTACTTTTTTCTCTACTAAATCCCCAATCTCTATCACGGGCAAATAACATTACATTATTGTTTGCCGCTAATAGATCTAATATAATTGGTCGGTCTGAATCACCAATAATTAAGGGTTTACCATAACGCATAATTCCAGCTTTTTCGCGTGCAATACTGTCACGATCTAAGCCTAGTAAATTTGTATGATCTAATGCTATATTAGTTATTACTGCAATATCTGCATCAATAATATTAGTAGCATCTAATCGACCACCTAATCCAACTTCTAGAATCACTACATCAAGCATTGCTTGACAAAATAGCTGTAATGTAGATAACGTACTAAATTCAAAATAACTCAAAGATATATCATTACGACCAGTTTCTATTACTGACATTGCTTTACTATGATCAGTATCTATTAGTTGCCTTCCGTTAATACGAACACGTTCAGTATAACTTAAAAGATGAGGGGAACTAAAAACGCCAACTTGTAGACCATGATATAGTAAAATAGCTTCTAATAGCCGACAAGTCGTACCTTTACCATTAGTGCCACCAACAGTAATTACTAATGGCGCTGGTTTTAATAGGTTTAGGTTAGTTGCGACACAACGTATTCTATCTAGACTTAAGTCGATCGGTTTGGAATGTAAATTTTGAATATAGTACAGCCATTCGGTAAGTGAAGAATTTGCCTGAGGAATAAAAAGATTGGTTTTTTGTTGATTCATTATTGTCTTTTATTAGTTAGAAATTAAAATACATGTAATTAGTCAACATGTATTTTCTTGAGAATTAGTTGATTTGAGTGGTGGACGACTAGTTAATTTAGCTAGTAAGCGAGCGATACGCCAGCGCATATCTAGTCTATTGACTATCATATCAATAGCACCCCTTGCAAGTAAAAATTCACTACGCTGAAAACCGGCAGGAAGTTTTTCACGCATAGTTTGTTCTATTACCCTTGGGCCAGCAAAACCTATTAGTGCTTTAGGCTCTGCGATATTTAAATCTCCTAGCATAGCTAAACTAGCAGACACACCACCCATAGTAGGATCAGTAAGTACTGATATATAAGGTAGGCACTGGGCACGTAACTTAGCTAACGCGGCGCTAGTTTTAGCCATTTGCATAAGTGACATTAGAGCTTCCTGCATGCGTGCACCACCACTAGCTGAGAAGCATACGAATGGACATTTATCTAACAAAGCCTGCTCGACAGCATATACAAAACGTGTTCCTACTACAGAAGACATTGATCCTCCAATAAAACCAAATTCAAAAGAAGCAGCAACTATCGGCATACCATATAGTGTACCTTTCATGACTACAAGTGCATCTTTCTCCTTAGTTGCTTTTTGTGCTGCTATTAAGCGATCTTTATACTTTTTAGAATCACGGAATTTTAATATATCTTTGGGTTCTAGCTCACTACCAAGCTCATATTTACTACATTGATCTAAGAAAGCGTGCAAACGTACCCGTGCTGATATACGCATATGATGGTTGCATTTTAGGCATACCTCCAAATTACGTTCTAATTCAGCACGGTATAAGACTTGGCCACAGCTATCGCATTTAGTCCATATTCCTTCTGGTATATTTGCCTTACGTGTAGGAGTAATAATGCTTTTATTGATAATACGTTCAATCCAGCTCATTTATAATACTTAGACCTAATAGTAAACGAGTAAAATATATTAATTAACTAGTTTGATAATTATTATATAATTAAATATATATAAGTAATTTAAAAGTCAATAGATTTATTACTATATTAGAAAAAATAATTCGACCGGTACCGATGGTAATGCAAACTCTGATGGGTAGTATACATTAACTAAATATAATCCTTTTGCTCTAGCAGTTATCCCAGCTAATGAACGATCTCTTCGTGCTAAGAGATCTGCAATCCAATTTTCTGGTTTTTTACCCGATCCTATCTCTATTAGACAACCAACAATATTACGTACCATACGATAAAGAAAAGCATTTGCTGTTATATCTACTATAATATATGATCCATGGCGTTTAACTATTAATTGATGTAAATTACGCCAAGGAGTACGGGAAGTACATTGTTGTGCTCTAAAAGAAGTGAAATCTCTTTCACCTAGTAAGCATTGTCCTGCACGATCCATTTTTAATGGATCTAATGGTTGGTAAAAATGCATATATCCACTACTACCAAGCATTGCCGGACGTAGTGGATGGTTATAAATTATATAACGATAACTACGTGCAGTAGCGCTAAAACGAGCATGGAAATTGAGTGTTACAGTCATTGCCCAGCGTACAGCAATACTAGCTGGTAAATTAGCATTTACTCCTAACGTCCAGGCTTTATTAGTTCTTAGTGCAACTGTTTCAAAATGAACTACTTGTCCTGTAGCATGTACACCTGTATCTGTACGACCTGCACAAAATACTGAAATTTTTTCGTTAGCAACTATTGATAGTGCTCGCTCTAGGCTAGCCTGCACACTAGGTAATTCTTTTTGTCGTTGCCAGCCATAATATAGACTACCATTATATGCTATACCTAGTGCTATCTTTATGCGATGTTTGTTAGCCACTTTCTATCTATATTAGAATTGATTTAAAACCTAACTGATTGAGCATATTCGTACTTATATTGTTATCTGTTCCAACAGATAAAGATGACCACTCCCGACGCTCACAATAATTAGTTCTTAGTTGATCAAATCCATGTGGTTTATGGATATTGCGGCGTAAAAGGATATCATCAAATTGTAAATCGTATATCAAATATGCTAACTTACGTAATTCTTCTTCGTTTATAACTCCGTGCCAACGAACATATTCAATCATGGGTGCTGGTAAAAATGCCGAAACATTTAAGGATTGAATAGCTCCGAGAAATTTGCTATAATCGTTAAAAATCTTAATAGCTCCACGTACCTTACCCTCTAAACTATAACCTGCAATATGTGCAGTCCCTATATCAACATTATTTAATAGCGATAGAGATAAATTTGGTTCTTTTTCCCAAACATCTAAAATGACACTAAGTAACTTACCTTTCTTTAAAGCATGTAGCAGTGCTACATTGTCTACTACGGCACCACGGCAAGTATTTATTAATATACGTTTAGTAGAAGGTAACGCAGACAATAAATCTTCATTTATGAGATGCCAGGTAGCATGTCGCCCATGGTAAGTCAGTGGTGTATGTAATGTTAGTACGTCTGCTTCCGTAACTAATTTTTCTAGCAATTGCCATTCACCTATAGTACTTATTTCAGCTTGTGGGGGATCACATAATAAAGTAGGTACACCAAAAGCATTAAGTCGCTGGTATAATAAACGACCAATATTACCTACACCAATAATACCGACTGTCTTATCACGTAAGTGAAAACCATAGCGTTGTGATAATAATAGCAGCGCTGTAAAAACATATTCTACTACTGCTATAGCATTACAACCAGCAGCATAGGAGAATTTAATCCCTGATTTTTCTAACCAATGATCATCAATATGATCTATACCAGATGTAGTACTACCTACAAATCGTACTTTACTGCCTTCTAATAAAGATTGATTTACATTAGTAACTGAACGTACTATTAGAGCATCATAAGATGAAACTATTTGAGCAGTAATTTTACGTCCATGTATAATTTGCACATCACCCAATCTACTAAAGATTTTATGAGCGTAAGGTATATTTTCATCAACTAGTATTTTCACATTTTGTTCCTAGTAGAGATCGAATTTTAATAATTCACAAAAATAACATCTTCTTCATAAAATATACTATAAATTAATTGTTATCTGTATATTTGCGTATTACTAATGTTGCATTAGTTCCTCCAAAACCAAAACTATTACTCATTACTGTAGTTAATTTTCTCTGAATAGGTTCTGTTATTAAGTTTGTGTCTTTCGCCTCAGGATCGAGATTATTTATATTAATACTAGGTGCAATAAAACTATTTTCTATCATCAGCAGAGTAAAAATCAATTCATGTACTCCAGCAGCACCTAAGGAATGGCCTGTCATAGATTTAGTAGATGATAATGCTGGACGTTGTTGGCCAAATATTTGACGAATAGCACATAACTCTTTTATGTCGCCAACTTGGGTTGATGTACCATGTACGTTAATATAATCAATTAACGTGTCAGTGTTTTTTAGCGCCATATGCATACAACGAATAGCTCCTTCACCAGAAGGTACAACCATATTAACACCATCAGACGTAGCACCATAGCCAATAATTTCCCCATAAATATAAGCATTTCGTGCTAGTGCATGTTTTAATTCCTCTACTACAACGATACCTCCACCTCCTGCGATTACAAAGCCATCACGGTTAATATCATAAGTTCGAGATGCTTTTTCCGGAGTGGCATTATATCGAGTCGATAGAGCTCCCATAGCATCAAACTCGCAAGCCATCTCCCAGCATAACTCTTCACCTCCTCCAGCAAAAATAATATCTTGTTTATCTAACTGAATTAGTTCTAATGCATGACCAATACAGTGCGCAGAAGTGGAGCATGCTGAACTAATAGAGTAATTTACACCACGAATTTTGAATGGTATTGCTAAACATGCTGATATACCTGATGCCATAGCCTTAGTAACCATATAAGGACCGACTCCGCGTAAACCATAATTAAGCATAGCATTAGTACCCTTAAACTGATTACGCGGAGAACCACCCCCAGAACCAACGATAATACCAGTACGATCATTGGATATCATATTTTGTGTTAGTCTAGAATCTAATATGGCTTGTTCCATAGATAAAAATGCATAAATAGAAGCATCACTCATAAAGCGTGCTATTTTTCGATTGATCAGTCCATTAACATCTATTTTTATATTACCCCAAATCTGGCTACGCATCCCAGATGTTTTAAATTCTGGAGAAAATTGAATTCCAGAACGACCTTGTTGCAAAGATGTAAGAACTTCTTTTTTATTAGAACCAATACTTGATAATATACCTATGCCGGTAATTACCGCACGTTTCATATCATATCCTCTTGTAACTTATTAAAAGATAACAAAGTACTATAACTAATAGATGTAAGTTACACACTTAAGATAAGTTTTAGTAAGGTGATTATTAGCAAAAGAATTACTATATATAATCGAATATTTTACAAGCAAAAATTACTAATTAACAAGCTTGATATATATTGACGAAAATTGATATCTATTGACTAAATGAGGACAGTATTAGAGTTATCATACTTATAAAAGACTAAATGATCTAATTAAACTATTTTACATCCGAGCACTGTGCACGATTCCGCAAAAAATGATCCATTAAGACAATAGCCATCATAGCTTCTGCTATCGGTACAGCTCGTATACCTACACAAATATCATGTCGACCTTCAGTAATTATTTCCACTTCGTTACCATAGCGTGTAACAGTATTACAAGGTTGTTTAACACTAGAAGCTGGTTTTAGAGCTATATGAGCTATTACTGGTTGACCACTACTAATACCACCAAGAATTCCGCCAGCATGGTTACTTAAAAAACCTTGAGAAGTTATTTCATCTCGATTCTCATTACCAAGTTGACTAATTACTGCAAAGCCATCACCTATTTCTACCCCTTTTACTGCATTAATACTCATTAATGCATGAGCTAAATCTGCATCTAGACGATCAAATACTGGTTCACCTAAACCAGCTGGAACATTTTCAGCTATGATGGTAACTTTAGCTCCAATAGAATTACCATATTTTTTTAAGTTCCGTATTAGTATATCGAGTGCTTCTAGACAATCTATATCAGGACAGAAGAAAGGATTTTGTTCTACTTGATTCCAATCTTTTAATTCACATTTAATGTGCCCAATCTGGGCAATAAATCCCCGTATTTTTATACCGCATCGATATGCTAAGTATTTTTTAGCGATGGCACCTGCGGCTACTCGAATGACTGTTTCACGTGCTGATGATCTACCTCCGCCTCTATAATCTCGCATACCATATTTTTTTTCGTAGCTATAATCCGCATGTCCAGGACGATAAAGATCTCTAATAGATTGATAATCTTCTGAATGCTGATCTTTGTTTTGCACTAGAAGACCAATACTAGTTCCGGTAGTTACTCCTTCGAATATTCCTGAAAGAATATATACTTTATCATGTTCATATCGAGGTGTAATATATAACGATTTACCTGGACATCGTCGGTTTAGATCTATTTGTAAATCATCTTCACTTAATTTCATGCCTGGAGGGACACCATCAATAATACCTCCTAGTGCTTTACCATGAGATTCACCAAAAGTCGTTACACGAAATAAATTACCAATACTATTTCCTCCCATATATCTTCTCTCAATTAATTACCGCAAGACTGAAAAGCATCTATATGGTCAACTAGTTGTTGATGAGTTAACATAAAAATACCTTCACCTCCATTAAATAATTCAAACCAAAAGAAAGGCACAGTCGGATACTGTTCTATCAATGTTGTCATTGTTGTACTACCAACTTCACAGATAAGTATACCGTGAGAACTAAGATAGCGAGGCGCACAGGCTAAAATACGACGTATAAATTCTAATCCATCTTTTCCCGCTATAAGCGCTAAAACTGGTTCTGCATAGAACTCTAACGGTAAATGCTTCATGCTTTTCTCATCTACATAAGGAGGATTAGCAACTATTAAATCATAACACAATGGAGATAATTCACTAAATAAATCAGAGCAAATAGGATAAACACGATTTTCTAATTCATGTTGTTTAATATTATGCCAGGTAACCTCAAGTGCATCTATTGAGATATCTACTGCATCAATCTTAGCTTCTGGATAAAGGTAAGCAATAGCTATAGCAATACAGCCACTACCAGTGCACATATCTAGGATATGTAATGGTGTTTGAGGAAGTAAATTACGGAAATTATCTTGAATCAATTCTCCAATAGGAGAACGAGGAATTAATACTCTTTTATCTACATAAAACTCTAAATTACAAAACCAGGCTTTATTAGTTAGATAAGACACAGGAATATGATCGTTGATTCTTCGTATAACACGTTCAATTATACGGGTACGTTCACTCAAAGTTAAACTAGTACAATACATTTCTACAGGGAAATCTAGTTGTAAGAATAAACTAGGCAATATTAATCTTAAGGCTTCATCCCATGAATTATTAGTACCATGTCCATAGCAAATTGAAGATGCATTAAATTGACTAACTGTCCAGCGTAACATATCTTGTATGGTACGTATTTCAGCGATTGCTTCATTAACTAATAATGTTTCCAAATATCATTCCTTAATAATAGGAATTAATCATTAATCTAATATTAAATTTATAATATATATTTTATTGACGTAAAAGTATCTTACTGACTGAATGATTAATACTTTTGCTTAAAATTAAATTAGCATTTGTGTGATTAGGTAAAATATTTTGTTCTAAATTAGGAACATTAATTTCATACCATAATTTCGTTGCAGTCACTATAGCATCTTGTTCTGACAGATGGGTATAATGATTAAAATAAGAACTAGGATTAAAAAATGCTTGTTTACGTAAATTCAGAAAACGGTTGATATACCAGGTTTGTATAATATCCTGAGGAGCATCTATATAAATAGAAAAATCAATAAAATCAGAAATAACAAAAGGAAAATTATATTTTCTATAATGAGTGTTATTTTTTAATATATTTAACCCTTCAAGTAATAGTACATCTGGCTGAAGAAGCACCTTTTTCTTATAAGGAACAATATCATAGATTAAATGAGAATAAATTGGAGTAGTAACATAGTGCATACCAGATTTAATTTCTAATATAAATTTCATTAAACTACGTATATCATATGTATTTGGAAAACCCTTTTTCTTCATCAGATCCCGTTCTTTTAGAACTTGATTAGGATGCAAAAAATCATCTGTTGTTACCAGATCGACAGTTCGATTTTCAGGCCAACGACTTAATAATATTTGTAATACGCGAGCGGTAGTACTTTTACCCGCTGCTACACTACCAGTAATACCAATAATAAATGGTGTTCGTAGGTTTTCTGTACCTAGAAATAGTTTTGGTACCACTGAATAACTTCTATTACTATTAATATAGAAATTCAATAAATGTGATAACGGTAAGTAGATATCGGATACTTCTTTTAAAGAAAGTTGCTTATTAATACTTTTTAATTTAATGACTTCTTCTTTAGTTAATGGAAAAGATTTACTTAATGCCGCCCATTTTTTGCAGCTAAATTGCAAATAAGTAGTTAAATTCAGGAGTTGTTGCACAGCTTTAATTATACAAATTATTAATTATAAATAATAATATATATGTATGAAATAGCCAGTTATGTACAGATCTATCCAGTTTGCATAAAAATAAACCAGAGAAAAAATATCAGACAACGAAATTTTTTCCGTGTAGTTTTTCTCATTAAAATCAAAAAATTACGTTAATTAGTCTATTGGAGATAGATAATGTTGTTATTTTTTGAGAAAATTTAACAAAAAATGATTTTTTTGTTGCATCAGTTCTAAGCTATACTTAGAATGCGTAATACTAATGTCGCCGACATAGCTCAGCTGGTAGAGTAACTGACTTGTAATCAGTAGGTGGAAGGTTCGACTCCTTCTGTCGGCATTAAAATATAATGAATAAGGTGGGGTACCCAAGCGGCCAAAGGGAGCAGACTGTAAATCTGCCGTCACTGACTTCGAAGGTTCGAATCCTTCTCCCACCATTCCTCAATTTAACAGGCGGGTATTGTATAATGGTTATTACATTAGCCTTCCAAGCTGACGATGTGGGTTCGATTCCCACTACCCGCTCTCCTAAAATTAGGAGTAAATATTTTTGCTGATATAGCTTAGTTTTGGTAGAGCACACCCTTGGTAAGGGTGAGGTCGGCAGTTCAAATCTGCCTATCAGCACCACATAAAAAAGGGAAAGATAAATTTAATTAATATCTTTAGAATTATTAGCTGAAATACGATCAACAAACTCAATATATGCCATTGGTGCATTATCACCAGCACGAAAACCACATTTTAAAATTCTGGTATAACCCCCTGTACGGTTTAAAAAACGTGGACCAAGTTCACGAAAAAGTTTTGACACGATTTCGTTAGATCTTATTTTAGCAAAAACTAGACGGCGATTTGCGATATTATCATGCTTAGCAAGTGTAATTAATGGTTCAACTACACGAGGTAGTTCTTTTGCTTTTGGTAGAGTAGTTTTAATAACTTCATTTATAATTAATGAAGCAGCCATATTACGTAACATAGCATGTAGATGACTACTATTACGGTTTAGTTTACGCCCACACTTACGATGTCGCATGATGTTTTCCTTATTTTTATCAACATCTTTTAACAGTACAAGTTAATGAGTTACAATATTTTTTTATTTATCAATAAAACCTAACGGAGGCCAATTCTCAAGACGCATACCTAAAGATAAACCTCTAGAAGCTAAAACATCCTTAATTTCGGTTAGAGATTTTTTACCGAGATTAGGAGTTTTAAGTAATTCAACTTCAGTACGCTGTACTAAATCTCCTATATAATGAATTGCTTCCGCTTTAAGGCAATTAGCAGAACGTACAGTTAATTCAAGATCGTCAACTGGACGCAAAAGTACTGGATCAAATTCTGGTTTTTCTTCTTTTACTTCTGGTTGACTTATATCACGCAAATCAACAAAAGCTTCTAATTGTTCAGCAAGAATAGTAGCTGCACGACGAATAGCTTCTTCAGGATCTATAGTTCCATTTGTTTCTATTTCTAAAATTAATTTGTCTAAATCAGTACGTTGTTCAACTCTTGCTGCTTCTACATTGTAGGATATATTTTCTACAGGACTATAGCATGCATCTACTAGCAATCGACCAATAGGTCGATCATATTTATGAATTCTAGCAGATGCTGGAACATAGCCACGTCCACGTTGAACTTTAATTCTCATATTAATCGAAGCATTTTCTTCGGTTAAGTGGCATAATATATGCTGTGGTTTAATAATCTGAACATCACTATCATGGATAATATTAGCTGCAGTAACTGGGCCAAGACCTGACTTATTTAAAGTTAAAATCACGTTATCTTTGCTTTGAACTTTTACTGCAAGCTCTTTTAGGTTAAGTAAAATTTCAATTATATCTTCTCTTATCCCTTCTTTTGTACTATACTCATGTAGTATACCATCAATCTCAACTTCCGTAACTGCGTAACCTGGTATTGATGAAAGCAGAATACGACGCAAAGCGTTACCAAGAGTATGGCCAAAACCACGTTCTAAAGGCTCAAGAATAACTTTTGCATGTGTTAAACTAAGTTGCTCGATATCAACTAAGCGCGGCTTTAAAAATTCCGTTACAGAACCCTGCATAGTTTCCTCTCTTTAGAACTTTACTTAGAGTAAAGTTCAACGATCATATGTTCATTAATATGTGCTGATAGATGAATTCTTTCAGGTATTTTCTTAAATATACCTTCCATTTTAACTATATCCACCTCAAGCCAGGTAGGTTTTTCACGTTGCTCAGCTAGTTCTAATGAAGCACGAATGCGAGATTGCTTTTTTGCTTTATCACGTATGCTAATTTTATCATTAATAGCTACTTGATAGGATGCTATATTAACTATATGGTTATTAACCATAATAGCTTTATGACTAACTAATTGGCGAGATTCTGCACGGGTTGCACCAAAACCCATTCGGTACACAACATTATCTAAGCGACTTTCTAATAGCTGTAATAAGCTTTCACCAGTATTACCTTTCAGACGTGCGGCTTCTTGATAATAGTTACGAAATTGGCGTTCTAGTATACCGTATATACGACGTACTTTTTGTTTTTCACGTAGTTGTAAACCATAATCAGAGAGACGTGGTTTACGTGCTCCATGTTGACCAGGAGGTTGCTCAATTTTACATTTAGAATCTATAGCACGAACACCAGATTTAAGAAAAAGATCTATGTTCTCACGACGACTCATTTTAAGTTTAGGCCCTAAATATCTTGCCATTTACTTTACTCAATTTTATTAAATAGGTTAGTTCTTTATTTATAAATTATACACGGCGCTTTTTAGGTGGACGACAACCATTATGAGGAATAGGTGTAACATCAGTAATATTAGTTATACGAAAACCAGCAGCATTTAATGCTCTTACAGTTGATTCACGACCTGGACCAGGTCCTTTAACCATTACTTCTAAATTTTTAATACCATAATCTTTAACCGCTTCTGCACAACGTTCGGCGGCTACTTGTGCAGCAAATGGAGTAGATTTACGAGAACCACGAAAACCAGAGTTACCAGCGGTAGCCCAACCTAAAGTATTACCTTGACGATCAGTAATTGTAACAATTGTGTTGTTAAAAGAAGCATGAATATGAGCTATACCGTCTACAACCTGTTTTTTAATATGCTTACGTGCTGCTAAAATTGTTTTAGCCATAATCTATTGACCTTTCTAAAAAGACTATTTCTTTATCGGCTTACGTGGACCCTTACGAGTACGAGCATTAGTTTTAGTACGTTGACCCCGTACCGGAAGACTACGACGATGACGTAAACCACGATAAGTACCAAGATCAATTAAACGCTTAATGTTCAAAGTAACTTCGCGTCTAAGATCGCCTTCAATAGTAAATTGGGTAATTACATCACGTAGAGTATCTATTTGCGTTTCTGATAGCGTACTAAGTTTAGTATTTTGAGGAATACCTGTAGCATTGCAAATATACTGTGAACGTTTTATACCTATACCATAA
Source organism: Baumannia cicadellinicola str. Hc (Homalodisca coagulata) (assembly GCF_000013185.1). Classification (GTDB taxonomy): domain Bacteria; phylum Pseudomonadota; class Gammaproteobacteria; order Enterobacterales; family Enterobacteriaceae; genus Baumannia; species Baumannia cicadellinicola_E. The sequence continues at coordinate 361,603 of NC_007984.1, read as the reverse complement.
ATTGATGTTAATGCAATAACAGTATGTTTGTGATCAGGGATATTAATACCGGCTATACGGGCCACTATGTACTCCTAATAATTTTTATAGTTAACCTTGACGTTGTTTATGTTTAGGATCAGAACTACAAATTACACGAATAATACCATGACGCTTAACAATTTTGCAGTTACGACACAATGTTTTGACGGAAGTACGTACTTTCATTTTATTCTCTGTAATTTTATTAGTTCACCGTTATGCGTTATGAACGGTTAACAGATTTTAAGTTAGCTTTTTTTAAAATAGATTCATATTGACATGACATCATAAGAGTTTGTATTTGAATCATCAATTCCATTATGACTACAACAACAATTAATAAAGAGGTTCCTCCAAAATAAAAAGGAACATTCATTATATCCCGCATAAATTCTGGAATTAAACAAACTACTACCATGTAAATAGCACCAAATAAAGTAAGACGATTCGTAACTATATTTAAATATTTGGCAGTTTGTTCTCCTGGACGAATACCTGGAACAAATGCACCTGATTTTTTTAAGTTATTAGCTGTATCTCGAGGATTAAAAACTAATGCTGTATAAAAGAAACAAAAAAACATAATAGCAATAGCGTATAGCAAAACATAAATAGGTTGATTTGGTTGTAAATATAAATAAATACTATTTAACCATCTCCAACGAGTAGTACCACCGAACCAGGATGCTAGAGTAGCTGGAAATAAAATAATACTAGCAGCGAAAATAGCAGGAAGAACACCAGCTATATTTACTTTTATAGGTAAATGCGTATGTTGTGCTGCATAAATACGACGTCCTTGTTGACGTTGAGCATAATTAATAATTATACGACGTTGTCCACGTTCAACAAAAACAACTACAAATGTAACAATAAAAACTATTATTCCAATTAATAACAAAATAATAAATGGTAAATCACCTTGTCGTGTTAGTTCAATCGTCTTACTAATAGCTGAGGGTAGACCTGCTATAATACCCGTAAAAATAATAACAGATATACCATTACCTAGACCTCTTTCAGTAATTTGATTACCTAACCACATTAAAAACATAGTACCACATAGTAAGCTTATAACGGCAGTAGAATAAAACAATAATCCAGGATCAATGATTATCTGGTGTATTCCAGACATTGTTGTAAAACTATTAGCAATACCAATTGACTGTAGTATCCCCAATAATAACGTAACATAGCAAGTATATTGTCTAATTTTACGACGGCCAGATTTACCTTCCTTTTTTAAATCAGCTAGTGTAGGGTGGATAACTGTTAGTAAATGAAGAATAATTGATGCTGAAATATAAGGCATAATACCTAATGCAAATATAGAGGCACGATTCAAGGCACCACCTGAGAACATATTAAATATTTCAATAATTGTACCTTTTTGCTCTTCAAGTAACTGACTTAAAATCGTCGTATTAATACCAGGTATAGGGATAAACGTACCTATACGAAAAACAACTAGTGCTCCTAATAGAAAAAAAATACGACATCTTAATTCAGCAAACCAAATTTTCGTGTTTTTAGAATTGACTCCTAGGTTTTTAACCATTAGCTACTTTATTCCTCATTCTATTTTTCCACCAGCGGCTTCGATAGCTAACTTGGCTCCTTTACTTACACGCAAACTACGTACCGTAATAGCGCGTTTAATATCACCAGTTAATATAATTTTAACCCATTTTATCTTTTTTGGAATAATATTTGCTTTTTTGAGCGTTTTTAAATCAATCAAGTTATCTTGTAATTTTGATAGATCTGCAAGACGAATTTCTGTTGTTACCGTAGCTTTACACGACGTAAAACCAAATTTTGGTAAACGACGGTATAAAGGCGTTTGACCACCTTCAAAACCACGATGTATACTACATCCTGAGCGTGCTTTTTGTCCTTTATGACCTCGGCCACTAGTTTTACCTAAGCCAGAACCAATACCACGTCCTAGACGCTTAGAAGAATGTTTTGCGCCTTTAGATGGCGATATAGTATTTAACCGCATCTATTGTTTTTCAACCTTTACCATATAAGAAATTAAATTAATCATACCTTGTATTACAGGATTATCTTGACGTTCAACAGCATGACCAATACGACGTAAGCCTAAACCAGCTAGAGTAGCTTTGTGTTTGGGTAAACAACCAATAGAACTACGTGTCTGAGTTATTCTAATATTTTTTATCATTAACTACCTCAAAATTTCTTCAATAGTTTTACCACGTTTAGCTGCTATCATTTCCGGTGATTTCATTTTATTTAGAGCATTTATAGTAGCTCGTACAACATTAATAGGATTAGTAGAACCATAAGTTTTAGCTAAAACATTACGAATTCCTGTAACTTCTAAAACTGCTCGCATAGCACCACCTGCTATAATACCAGTACCTTCTGAAGCTGGTTGCATAAATACACGAGAACCTGTATGTACACCTTTAATTGAATGTTGTAAAGTTCCACCACTATTAAGTACAATAGTGGTCATATTACGTCGTGCCTTATCCATAGCTTTTTGTATTGCGGTAGGTACTTCACGAGCTTTACCATAACCAAAACCAACACGACCATTACTATCACCAACAACTGTTAGTGCAGTAAAACTGAAAATTCTGCCACCTTTTACAGTTTTAGAAACTCGGTTTACCGCAATAAGTTTTTCTTGCAAATCACTTATTTGCTTTTCTATATGTACCATATTAGATAATCCTAAAAATTTAGTCCTACTTCACGTGCGGCTTCTGCTAAAGCTTGGACTCTACCATGATATTGGTATCCAGAACGATCAAAAGAAACATTATAAATACCTTGTGCTAAAGCTCTTTCTGCTATTTTTTTGCCTACAGCTACTGCTGCTTCTTTATTGCCTGTATTTTTTAATTGATTTGCTATCATTTTTTCAACTGTAGAAGCAGCTATTAGAACTTTAGAATTATGTGGCGCAATAATTTGTGCATAAATATGACGAATAGTACGATGTACGACTAAACGAGTAGAATTTTGCAGTTTGTGTCGTGTACTAGCAGCACGACGAAGACGAGCCTTCTTCTTATCCATTCACTACTTACCTTTACTTTTTCTTAGCTTCTTTGGTATATACTATTTCTTCCGCATAACGAATACCTTTACCCTTATAAGGGTCAGGGTGACGATAGGAATGTAGATCTATAGCAACTTGACCAAGAGCTTGTTTATCAGCACTTTTTAGTATTATTTCAGTTGGACTAGGACATTCTGCAGTAATATTCATAGGTAATTTATAATTAATAGTATGAGAGTAACCCAAAAATAAACTAATAACATGATTATTCAAAGTAATACGGTAACCTACACCTATTAGCTGTAGCTTTTTAGTAAAGCCTTGTGTTACACCAATTACCATACTATTTAATATAGCACGTGTAGTGCCTGCAAGAGCCCAACCATGAGTATAATTATGACGTGGAACAAAAGTTAACTGATCATCAATTTTTTGAATTGATACTGCATTATTAATAGTATGCGTTAACTCACCATTATCACCTTTTATCGTAATTTTTTGCCCGTTAATTTCAACTCCTACATTCGGAGGAATATTAATAGGTAATTTTGCAATACGAGACATACTTTAATTCCCAATTAAGCTACATGACAAATAATCTCACCACCAAGACCAGCTTGACGAGCTGTATAATCAGTCATTATACCTTTAGAAGTAGAAATAATAGCAATACCCATACCTCCCATAATATTAGGTAATGCAGTTTTTTTTCTATAAATCCGCAAACTAGGACGACTAATACGCTGAATATTTTCTATTACAGGCTTTCCTTGGAAGTATTTTAGGAAAATTTTTAATACTGGTTTTTTTTTAATATTTCCTTCAACTTTATAATCTTTAATAAAACCTTCTTCTTGAAGTAAACGAGCAATTGCAACTTTTAGTTTAGATGAAGGCATAAATAATATTGTTTTATGAGCAGTTTGACCATTACGAATACGAGTCAACATATCTGCTATAGGATCTTGCATACTCATTTAATTAGTTCCATAAATGTTAATTAGTTATATCACCAACTTGCTTTCCTTAAGCCAGGAATTTCTCCACGCATAGCAGCTTCACGTACTTTAATACGGCTTAATCCAAATTTACGTAAAAAAGCATGTGGCCTACCTGTTTGGCTGCAGCGATTTCTTTGACGAGATCGACTAGAATCACGTGGTAATTGCTGTAATTTGATAATAGCATTCCAACGTTCTTCAGAAGAAGAATGTATATTTGATATAATTTGCTTAAGTTTAATACGTTTTGCAAAAAATTTTTTTGCTAATATTATCCGCTTAAATTCGCGTGCCCTGATAGACTGCTTAGTCATTAGTAGTTTATACCTATTTCTTTTATTTATTTTTTCTAAATGGAAAGTTTAAGGCTGATAATAGAGCATATCCTTCATTGTTAGAATTTGCAGTCGTAGTAATTGTAATATTCATACCACGAACACGATCTATTTTATCATAATCAATTTCTGGAAAAATAATTTGCTCTACAACTCCTATCGAATAATTACCGCGACCATCAAATGATTTTATAGAAAAACCACGAAAATCACGAATGCGTGGTATTACAATCGAAATTAGTTTATCAAAAAATTCCCACATACGTTTACCACGTAATGTTACTTTACAACCTATAGGATAACCATGACGAATCTTAAAACTAGCAATAGATTTACGGGCTTTAGTAATAATTGGTTTTTGACCTGAAATAGCAGTTAAATTAGCTACAGCATTATCTAAAAGCTTTTTATCAGTAACTGTTTGACCAACACCCATATTTAAAATAATTTTTTCGATATTAGGAACTTGCATCCTAGACTTATAACTAAACTGATTAATTAATTTATCAATTACTTGTTCCTGATAAATATCAGATAATTTTGCCATTTTACTCTTAGCTCCTAACTAGACTAATTAATAGTTTGACCATTCGATTTAAAAACACGAACTTTTTTGCCATTAATAGTTTTAAAACTAACGCGATCTGCTTGATTCATCTTGGTATTAAAAATAGTAAGATTAGAAATATGAATAACTGATTCCTTCTCAATAATACCTCCTGTTTTATTAAGTGCAGGAACAGGTTTTTGATGTTTTTTAACAATATTAATTCCTGATACTATTGCTTTACCAAGTGAATAAATAGCTATTACTATACCACGTTTGCCTTTATACTTACCAGTAAGTACTATTACTTCATCAGTACAACGAATTTTTGTTGCCATACTTTTATTCCTTAAAGAACTTCTGGTGCTAAAGAGATAATTTTCATAAATTTTTCTATACGTAGCTCGCGAGTAATAGGTCCAAAAACTCTGGTACCAATAGGTTGTTCATTATTATTCAATAATACACATGCATTTCCATCAAAACGAACAATAGAACCATCTGGACGACGAACTCCCTTTTTAGTACGTACTATCACAGCCTTTAGAACATCACCTTTTTTTACTTTACCTCGAGGAATAGCTTCCTTAATAGTAATTTTTATTACATCACCAATACTTGCATAACGACGGCAAGAACCACCTAAAACCTTAATACACATTACACGACGGGCTCCTGAGTTATCAGCTACAGTTAGCATAGTTTGTTCTTGAATCATACTTTTACTCCAAAAGAAAATGATACAACTAAAATTAGAAGTAAAATGATATCTCTTGATAAGGAATATTTTATTTATATGTAAATTGATTTTATAAATATAAAAACGGTTCAATGCATGAACCGTTTTTATAACCTAAACTTATATTTTTTATTTAACAAATAGCTTTTTCTATAATACGGATAAGTATCCAGGATTTAGTTTTAGAAATAGGACGACATTCTTTTATTTCAATTAAATCACCAATATTACAAGCATTATTTTCATCATGGGCATGAATTTTAGTTGTACGTTTTATGTACTTACCATATATAGGATGTTTAATAATACGTTCAATTGCTACTACAATTGATTTATCCATTTTATTACTAACGACACGACCTTGTTTAATACGAATATTCTTTTTTATATCCACATTATACACCAGTATTATCAGTTAATAATGTTTTAACACGCGCGATTTTATTACGTACTTTTTTTAATAAATGAGTTTGCTGTAGTTGACCACTAGCAGCTTGCATACGTAAATTAAATTGTTCACGAAATAAACCTAGTAATTCTATATGTAATTCTTTCGTGTCTTTATCACGTAACTCTTGTTTAATCATGATAATATCATCTTATTTGCAAAAGTAGTTTTCATTGGTAGTTTAGCTGCTGCTAGTCTTAAAGCTTCGCGAGCTAGCTCTTCTGTCACTCCGTCTATTTCGTATAATATTTTTCCAGGCTTAATTAAGGCAACCCAATTTTCAACATTCCCCTTACCTTTCCCCATACGTACTTCTAGAGGTTTTTCAGTAATTGGTTTATCTGGAAAAATACGAATCCAAATTTTTCCTTGACGTTTAATAGCACGTGTTATAGTACGACGTGCAGCTTCTATTTGACGAGCTGTCAGACGACCACGATCCACCGCTTTTAAACCAAAAGTACCGAAGTTAACATTCGTATCCAATGCTAAGCCACGGTTACGGCCTTTTTGCATTTTACGAAATTTTGTTCGCTTTGGTTGTAACATTAGCGATTACCTCACTTACGGCCTTTACGTTGCTGAGTTTTTGGTGGAGTAATAGATTCTATTGTTGGTTCTACTGCCATCATACCATCTAATATCTCACCTTTAAAGATCCAAACTTTTACTCCTATAACACCATAAGTAGTATGAGCCTCAGATACATGATAATCTATATCGGCACGTAAAGTATGCAAAGGCACACGACCTTCACGGTACCACTCTGTACGTGCTATTTCTACGCCACTTAAACGACCACTAACTTCGACTTTAATACCTTTAGCACCTAAGCGTATAGTGTTTTGTACAGCACGTTTCATAGCACGACGGAATATAACACGACGTTCTATTTGTGAAACAATACTTTCAGCAACAAGTTTAGCATTTAGTTCTGGTTTACGTACTTCAGCAATATTAATCTGCGATGGAACACCAGCAATTAAAGAAATAGACTTACGTAATTTTTCAACATCTTCACCTTTTTTACCAATTATAATACCTGGACGTGCCGTATGAATAGTAATACGAATACTTTTAGCGGGACGTTCTATAACTACTCGGGAAATAGAGGCTTTAGTTAGTTCACTAGCAAGAAATTGACGAACCTTAAAGTCGCTATTCAGGTATTGAGCGAATTCTTTTTTATTCGCATACCAAGTAGAGTTCCAATATTTAATAATCCCTAAACGGAATCCATTAGGATGGACTTTCTGACCCATTATTAATCTCCATATTTTAACGATCAGATACAACAACTGTAATATGGCTAGTACGCTTAAGGATATGGTCTACACGACCTTTAGCACGAGGCATAATGCGTTTTATGCTTGGTCCAACATCAACAAATATTTTTGCTATTTTAAGATCATCAACATCAGCACCATCGTTATGTTCAGCGTTAGCAATAGCAGACTCTAATACTTTTTTTACTAAATTAGCTGCTTTTTTATTAGTATAAGTTAATATTTCTAGTGCTTTAGATACTTCTTTTCCTCTAATTAAGTTAATTACTAAACGTAATTTTTGGGCAGAAGAATTTGCGTAACGATGTTTAGCAATAGTTTCCATTTATTTAACCTTTATTTATAAGCTAGAAAACTAATACTTTTTAGCTTTTTTATCTGCTGTATGACCGCGATAAGTCCTTGTTGGTGCAAATTCACCTAGTTTATGACCTACCATTTCATCAGCTACAAAAATAGGTATATGTTGTCTTCCATTATGTACTGCGATAGTCAAACCTATCATTTGTGGAAAAATTGTCGAACGACGAGACCAAGTTCGAATAGGTTTTTTATCGTTAGTTTTTACTGCTTTCTCTACTTTTTGTAATAAATGTAGATCTATAAAAGGGCCTTTCTTAAGCGAACGTGGCATCCATTAATCCTCTAGTTGTTATTAGCTACGACGGTGCACAATAAACTTATCAGTGAGTCTATTATTACGCGTCTTTTTACCTTTAGTTTTTTTTCCCCATGGAGATACGGGGTGCTTTCCAAAATTACGACCTTCACCACCTCCATGAGGATGATCAACTGGATTCATTGCAGTACCACGTACTGTTGGACGAATACTACGCCAACGATTAGCACCAGCTTTACCAAGAACACGCAGCATATGTTCAGCATTACCAACTTCACCTAAAGTAGCACGACATTCAGAATGAATTCTGCGTATTTCACCTGAACGTAACCGTAAAGTTACATATTTATAGTCACGGGCTATAATTTGTACACTTGCACCAGCAGATCTAGCTATTTGACCACCTTTACCTGGTTTTATTTCTACATTATGTACTATAGAACCAAGAGGTATATTTTGTATTGGTAGAGTATTACCAGTTTTTATTGTTGCATGATGACCAGATATGATTTGGTCACCTACTTTTAATCCTTTTGGAGCTATAATATAACGCCGTTCACCATCTTGATACAAGACTAAGGCTATATTAGCTGAACGATTTGGATCGTACTCTATTCTTTCTATTTTTGCTGCAATATTATCTTTATTACGTTTAAAATCTATGATACGATAACGTTGCTTATGGCCACCACCAACGTGACGTGTGGTTATATGACCATTATTATTACGACCACCTGATTTACTTATAGTTTCTAATAATGGAATAAATGGTTTTCCTTTATGTAGTTCAGGATTAACTACTTTAATTACATGACGCCTAGCAGGCGAAGTAGGCTTACATTTTACAATAGTCATTTGTTTTTTGTTCTCCGACTTACTTTGCGCCGTTTATCAAAGTAAAATTTTGTCCTTCATATAAAGTAATATATGCTTTTTTCCAGTTACTACGAAAACCAATACGTTTTCCGTGACGTTTTGTTTTACCTTTAACGATAATTGTATGTATCTCTTTTACTTTTACTTCAAATAACTGAAGTATCGCTTGTTTAATTGCAGCTTTAGTAGCTTTTTTATCAACTTTTAATACTAGAATATTATTTTTTTCCATTACTGCAGAGGTTTTTTCAGAAACATGTGGAGCACATATTACTTTAAGTAAACGATTGTCATAAATCATATCAATCTTTCCTCGATCTGTTTGATCGAATTAGCGGTAATAATTACCTGATCAAAAGTTACTAAGCTAATAAGATTAATATTAGCAATATCACATATTTCTACTGTATAAAGATTACGCGCTGCTAAAAGTAAGTTTAGTTCTAAAAGATGCGTAATAATGAGTACTTTTTTCAGAGTAATTTTTTTTAATTTATCGACTAATAGTTTAGTTTTTGGTGCTTGAATACAGAACTGCTCAACAACAATTAAACGTTTTTGTCTAATTAATTCAGAAAAAATACTTTTTAAAGCTCCACGATACATTTTCTTATTAATTTTTTGGCTATAATCTCTAGGTTTTGCTGCAAAGGTAACACCACCAGACCGCCAAAGCGGACTTTTTACTGTCCCTGCACGTGCTCGTCCAGTACCTTTTTGACGCCATGGTTTTTTGTTAGAACCTACTACTTCAGCACGACTTTTTTGAGCATGGTTTCCTGATCTTGTATGAGCAGCATATGCTACAATTACTTGATGTATCAAAGCTTCATTAAATCTATACCCAAAGATATTATTGGAAACAGTCAAAGACTTTTGCGTATCTTGTAATACTAATTCCATTAGATATATCCTTAATGCGATAGTTTAATTGCTGGTTTAATAATTAGATCATTTCCTGGCGCTCCTGGAATTGCACCTTTTATAAGTAATAAATTTTTTCTTAGATCAATACGTATGATATCTAAATTTTGAATTGTTACACGTTTATTACCCATATGTCCGGCCATCTTTTTTCCTTTAAAAACTTTACCAGGAGTTTGGTTTTGACCTATAGAACCAGTAACGCGATGCGATAATGAGTTTCCATGACTAGCATCTTGCATATGAAAATTCCAACGCTTAACTGTACCTGAGAATCCTTTTCCTTTAGATGTACCAGTAATATCTACTTTTTTAATATTCGTAAAATATTCTAATGTTAGAATTTCACCAATATTAATTGGTTTTTCTTCATGTTTAAGACGAAATTCCCATAAACTACGACCTGCTTTAGTTCCAGCTTTTGCAAAGTGACCAGCTTCCGGTTTAATAACTAAGTTTGGTTTTTTAGTCCCTGTAGTAACCTGATAAGCATAATATCCATCTGTCTGGATAGATTTTACCTGAGTTATTATGTTTGGTTCTACTTGTATAATAGTTATAGGAATTGATATACCTTCATCAGTAAAAATACGCGTCATCCCTATTTTACGTCCAATTAAACCTTTCACTAATTTGGATTCCTTTTCATATTTATTATCCCAAGCTAATTTGTACATCAACACCAGCAGCTAACTCTAAACGCATCAAAGCATCAACTGTTTTTTCTGTTGGTTTAACTATATCAACTAAACGTTTATGAGTACGAATTACATACTGATCCCTTGCATCTTTATTAACATGCGGAGAAATCAAAATAGTAAAATGTTCTTTGCGTGTTGGTAAAGGAATAGGACCATGTACTTGAGCACCGGTACGTTTAGCTGTATCAACTATTTCTGCTGTTGACTGATCAATTAAACGATGGTCAAACGCTTTCAACCTAATACGTATTCTTTGGTTTTGCATAATACCAGCGCTCCAATTAAGAATTTTATAGCTAATTTTAGCTTTATAATTAAATTTTAACGAAAATATTAAATTAATGAGTATATATATAAATAGTTCTAGCTTACTAGATTACGTTAATTGCTTACTAGAAGCAAGAAAAAGTTCGTAAGAGAGACACAATCAAGATATACAGCTATATCTTGATTATTTTCTATCTTTCATATCAAATAAACCTATTGTTTAGTAGGATTTATTAATCATAAACATGATACTTTCTAGCTTTAGAAAGTACTAACATAAACAGTATTTTATTACAAGATAATCATATATATGATTATTTTATTTCAACTAAATTATTGATTATGATGTAACTCAAAGCGTAAAATACGTTGTTTAATATAATGTATTAATATTTTAATTATTGAAATAATTAAACAATAGATAATACCAGTAACTATAAAGACTTTAATATCATAAGTTCTGCCATAAATTAATTGGCTATAACCCATAACATCCATAATTGTAATTGTATAAACTAAAGAAGTACTTTTTAATACAAGTATAATTTCATTCGAATAAGCATTTAAACTTCTTTTCAGAGCAAGTGGCATTAAAACAAACAAAGATTGTTTTTTATCCATACCAAGCGTAGTACAAGCATGCCATTGTCCTAAAGGTATAGCTCTTATAGCTCCTACAAATAATTGTGTACTATAAGCAGTGCTATTTAATGCTAAAGCTAGCATAGCACATAACCAAGGTTGTGATAATAAAGACCATACCCAAGGAGAATATAAATCGACAAATTGTCCTGGACCATAATAAATTAAAAATAGTTGTATTAAAAATGGAGTGCCAGTAAAAACTAAAATATATATTTTAACTAAATATGATAATATTGGTATATTTAAAATAATGATTGTAGTAAATATTAAAGCTAATACTAATGCTATTAAAACTGCTGCTATCATTAATGATAGACTATTTGGTAAACCAAATAATAATGTAATGAAATAATTAAACATTAGAACATAATCTATGTTTATCTAAACTATTTTGCGCTGTAAAATATATATTATACCTTGGCTAAAGAGTGCAATTATTAAATAAATCATTGCCGATACTATATACCATGTATAAGGTTTATTTGTAATTATAATTATATTTTTTGTTTGTAGCATTAAATCATTTACGCTAATGAGAGATACTAGTGTAGTATCTTTTAATAAAACTAACCATTGATTACCTAATCCAGGTAAAGCATACCGCCATATTTGAGGTAAAATTAAGCGAAAAAAAATAACAAAATTATCCATACCTAATGATTGACCTGATTCCCATTGGCCTTTTGATATTACTTTAATCGCTCCTTGTATTGTCTGATATGCATAGGCTGCATATAATAAAGCTAATGATATTACACCACATGAAAATGGGCTAATGTTAAGATTAACAACAAAAAAACCCAAATGCATGTCCATCATGCACTTATTTATATAATAAGTAGCTATTAATAATAACTGTGATATTCCTAAATATATAAATAATACTACTAATATTTCAGGTAATCCATATAGTATAAATAATAATATTTTACATAATAATCTTAACCATTTTAAAAATTTCAGTTCTTCTATAAGAGCTAAACTAATAGCTAAAATTAAACCTATAATTAGAGCACATATAGCTAGTTTGAGAGTAGTAACTGCAGCATTGGTAAGAAGAAACAGAAATTCTTTCATTGAAACCATTTTTGGTAAATTATTTGATAAGTACCATCTTGTTTAATGCATGCTAAAGCATGATTTAAGTTTGCTAATAAAATATTATTATCTTTACGTATGGCAATACCAAAACCTAAACCAAAATAAGATTTATCAGTAATTTTATTGCCAACAGTAATTAGACTATTATCTTTTTTTAACCATTGATTAATTACAGCTGCATCACCAAAGATGCTATCTAAACGTTCACTTTTAAGATCTAAAATTGCATTATGATAGCTATCATAAGCTACTATTTTTATAGATGGATATTTATCTACTAAATACTTTTGATATGTAGATCCATTTAATGTTCCAATTTTATGGATCATATTATTTTTTACTAAAAATAATTTATCTTTTTTAGTAATAAAAATTGCATTATTAGTATAATATGAATTGGTAAAAATTACTTCATTCATACGTACAGGAGTTATATCTATACCAGCTATGACAGCATCACAACGTTTATAATTTAAACTAGGAATTAAACTTTCAAAAGACTGATTTGTAAATGTACATATTTTATGCATATTTTTACATAATGCATTTGCAATATCAATATCAAATCCTTGGATTTGATTATTAGTACTTATAAATTCAAATGGTGCATAATTAGCATTAGTAATAAAATGTAATGTATTAACATCATTAGAAAAACTAATGAAAATAACTGACAATAATATTATCATTAATTTATTCATTTTGACTACCTTAGTATCACTTAATGTGATAAAAAGTAAGCAAAATTATTTGTATGTGGCCAAGAAAAATGACTAGCATCACCTTTTTCTATAATTTTGCCCTTTTCTATATATAACAAGTAACTAGCTATTTTACGAGCTAATTCAATTTCATGAGTAACAATAACCTGAGTAATTCCTGTTTGCGATAATTCAAGGATAATACTTACTATTTGTGCTGTAATTTCTGGATCGAGTGCAGCAGTTGGTTCATCAAATAATAAAATTTTTGGTTGCATCATTAATGCACGAGCTATTGCTACTCTTTGTTGTTCACCACCAGATAGATGTAAAGGAAATCGTTCTGCAAAATTAGTAAGCTGTAATCTATTGAGTAATTTATCAGCACGAGCATTAGCAATTTTACGAACTAATCCTTGTACTCTACAAGGAGCTTCAGTTAAATTTTGTCTTACTGTTAAATGAGGCCAAAGGTGATATTGTTGAAAAACCATACCAACCTTCTGACGTAATAAACGAATAGTCTTAATATTAGGTCTATTTTTAAAATCAAAATAATAACCAGCAATATTTAAATTGCCCGTACTAGGAATTTCTAGTAAATTGAGTATTCGTAATAATAAACTTTTACCTGCACCACTTGGGCCAAGTAAAACTAATATTTCTCCAGACTTACAAGTAAAATTAATATCAAATAGTATTTGATCTATTCCATAAAAAAAATTAACTTGATTAAGTTCAATACTCATTTATATAGTAACATATTTTATATTAATGAAAAATAAAATAATTATTAATTATGCAATCTAATTTTTTAATTAGWAAATTTTTAATTTAAAGATATTTATTTTTTTAGAAGCTAAAAGACAAGTTATAATTTATCCAAATATAAAAATAATCTATATTTTTATAACAATTAAAAAATTAGCGGCTACGAAACGTAATTCGGCCTTTTTTTAGATCATATGGAGTTAACTCTACTGTCACTTTATCACCTGTTAATATACGAATGTAATTTTTACGCATTTTACCAGATATATGTGCTGTAACTATATGACCATTTTCTAGTTCGACCCGAAATACAGCATTAGCTAATGTATCTAATACTATACCTTGTATTTCAATGCTTTCTTCTTTTGTCATATGAATCCTAAATATAGTTATTATAGTACTAATTATACTTTTAATAAAAATATGGTAGATTAATTTTTAAATTGCTGAAGAATTTAGATAGATAAATTATACTCAAAAAATCTACTATTTATTTTGGGTATTTATGTAACGTTGCGCATCTAAAGCTGCCATACAACCAGAACTAGCAGCAGTTATTGCTTGACGATAATTTTTATCTATAACATCACCAGCAGCAAATACACCTGGTACAGATGTTGCAGTAGCATTACCATTAATACCTGCTTGTACTTTAATATAACCATTTTGTAAAACTAGTTGGTTTTCAAAAATTGTAGTATTAGGACTATGTCCTATTGCAATAAAAACTCCTGATACAGCTAAAGTTTCTAACTTATCAGCATTGGAATGCTGTAATTGTATGCCGGTTACCATACTTTTATCACCTAATATGTTCTGAACTATTTTATTTTTATGGATAATAATATTACCAAAATTAACTTTATACATTAGTCTATCCATTATTATTGGTTCAGCACGAAAAATTTCACGACGATGGATAAGATGTACTTCTTTAGCTATATTAGATAAGTAAAGGGCTTCTTCTACAGCTGTATTACCACCACCAATAACTGCTACTTTAAGGTTACGATAAAAAAAACCATCACAAGTAGCACAAGCAGAAACTCCTTTACCTTTATATTCGTTTTCCGATGATAAACCTAAATAACGTGCAGATGCTCCAGTAGCAATAATAAGTACATTACAAGTATATTCTGTTGTATGATCTCCTTTTAGGGAAAAGGGATACTGTTTTAAGTTAACTTTTATTATATTATCAGATATAATTTCTGTATTATATTTAGTTGCATGTATATGCATACGTTCCATTAGTATGGAACCTGTTAAATCTTTTGAATCTCCGGGCCAATTTTCTACTTCAGTAGTAGTTACTAGTTGACCACCTTTTTCTATCCCTGTGATTAAAACTGGATTAAGATTAGCACGTGCAGCATATATAGCTGCAGTATATCCTGCTGGTCCAGAGCCTAATATAATTAGATTATTATGTCTTATGTTATGCATATTTTATCTTATCTCAAATAAAGTAGTATATTTTAACTTAAAATATTAAATAACTGATATTTTTTAAAAAATTAAATAATTAATATAAATTAATAACAATTTAAATTGTATTTAGATTAAAATCCATAATTGACTTATATTAAATGTTATTTCATTATTAAATAATTTGATTGATAAATTGGAGCCCTTGGTTTTGAACCAGGAATCTATACAACATAGAACATTCTTTCTATATAAAATTAAAAATCAGTTATTACCAATGATAATACTAGCTATAGTTAGTATTTTAGTATTGTATTTAATAGTAATTCTTATTAGTTTTAGTGCTGATAATATATGCCAGTTAAAAATTAGTTCCTACGTTCAGGTTCATAACTTAGGTGGGAAAATTGGAGCATATTTAGCCAAAACTTTATTAGTATATTTTGGTATAATAGCATATATTATACCATTTAAAATTTTATTTTATAGCTATTTCATCTTTTTAAATCGTTATAAAATAAATTTATTAACTATAACTTTTAAGTTTATCTGTTATTTAATATTACTTTTTACATCCTGTAGTTTAGTTACTCTTTATATAAAAAATTTATATAATTTTCCATCTGGTGGATTAATTGGCTACTTTTTTAGTAGTACCTTATTGCATTGGTTTGATAAAATACAAACAACAAAATTATTATTAATAAGTCTAATTATTAGCATATTATTAATAGTAGATAATTTATTAAAAAATATTATAAAAAAAATCACTAATTTATTAATTCTATTAACTAAACTAATAGTTAGTAGAATCATTTATATTTGTAATAAAAATTTAAGCAAAAAAAAATTAGATAATAAAAAATTAAATAAAGCTAAAAAATTACATTGTATAAATCACATAACTAAATATCCTTTAACTATAAATCGCAAAAAATATCTAATAATCAATGCTAATAGTAACCAATCTACATCGGAACAACATAATTCAATAAACAAAAAGATCGCTAAAATAGATAATTATTTTAATAAATCTTCTATAAAATTACCTACAATAGATCTATTAACTAATAATTTAAAAGATAAACCTAAAACTGATATAAGTCTTTTAGAGCAAACAGCAAGTTTAATAGAAAACTGTTTAGCTAGTTATCATATACAAGTAAAAGTAGTAGGAATATTTTCAGGACCAGTTATTACCCGTTTTGAGTTAGATTTAGCACCTGGTGTAAAAGTATCTCGTATTTCTAGTTTAGTTTTAGATCTAGCCCGTGCTTTATCAACAAATAAAGTACATTTAGTAGAAATTATTCCTGGTAAACCTTATGTAGGTTTGGATATTGCTAATAAGCAACGCCAAATAATTTCTGTACGTGAAGTATTTAATAGTGAACAGTTTCGTAATGTCACTTCACCATTATCTTTAGCCTTAGGAAAAAATATTATTGGTAATACAGTTATAGTTAATTTAATTGATATGCCTCATTTATTAGTAGCAGGTACTACCGGATCAGGAAAATCAGTAGCCATCAATGCTATGATTTTAAGTATGCTATATAAAGCTACACCAAAAGAAGTACGTTTTATTATGATTGATCCTAAAATGTTAGAATTATCTATTTATCAAGATATCCCGCATCTTTTAACAGATGTTATTACAAATATGAATAATGTAGCTAATGTATTAAATTGGTGTATTGGCGAAATGGAAAGACGTTACCAATTAATGTCTACAATTGGGGTACGTAATTTAACTAATTATAATAAATATCTTCAAGCAAAAAAATTATCAAAGTATACTAAGATTAATACTACAGAAATATTACCATATATTGTAATAATAATAGATGAATTAGCGGATTTAATGATGATTATGGGGAAAAATATCGAAGAACTAATTATTCGTTTAGCACAAAAAGCTAGAGCTTCTGGTATTCATTTAGTGCTTGCTACACAACGTCCATCAGTAGATGTAATTACTGGTCTAATAAAAGCAAATATTCCAACTCGTATTGCTTTTGCTGTATCTAGTAAAATAGATTCACGAACTATTTTAGATCAATCTGGTGCAGAGTCTTTACTTGGTATGGGAGATATGCTTTATCTTGCTTCTAATTCTTCATTACCCATACGAGTGCATGGTGTTTTTGTACAGGATGAAGAGATATATGCAGTAGTTAACTACTGGAAAAAAATAGCCAATAATTCTTAATTTTTTCTTATCTGTAACAACGATCTAAAAATTTAGTAGGTCTACATACTAATATTAGTATAGTATACTGTATTTATTACTATGATATAATAATATAGATTATGTTTATTTTTCATAAAAAGTTCAGTAAAATAATACTACTAGTATATTTATTTATACCTACTCAATGCGTTTTTGCAAATAATACTAATATATTACGACATCGCTTAACTGAAATTCATAATTTTTACGCTGACTTTATTCAAAACACAACAAGCTCAGAAGGCATGTTAATACAAAAAAATATAGGTAAAATATGGATAAAATTGCCTAATTATTTTAAATTACAAATGATATCACCAGATGAAAGTGTATTAATTTCTGATGGAAAAACACTATGGTTTTATAATCCATTTGTTGAACAAGTAATGATAAGTTGGTTAAAAGAAATAATAAATAATACTCCATTGTTACTAATTGTTTATAACCGTAATTCAGATTGGAAAAAGTTTAATGTAAAAAGACAAGGAGATAATTTTATATTAGTTCCTAAACTAAATTTAGGATCTTTCAATAAAGCAATAATTAATATTACCTCAGATGGAAAAATAAAATCTTTTTCTTCTTTTGAATCAAATGGTCTATGTAATACTTATATATTTAACTACCAGAATAAAAAAGTAATAAATATTGATGAATTTAAATTAAAATTACCATTAGGTATTACTTTAGATGATCAACGAAATTAATATTTAATCTTGTTAAAATTAAAGTATGATTTATCTTAATAAAAAGATAGCTTTTAGCTCTAAAAACTGATTATAGAAAAATATACATTATATATAATAATTATATCTTAGTATATTAC